>NZ_JBQFZP010000005.1:0-295153 GCF_056542305.1 Ruegeria sp. AD9 | reverse complement strand
TCGCGATGGAGCAGGGCCTGCGCTTCGCCATCCGCGAAGGCGGCCGCACCGTCGGCGCCGGCGTCGTGTCGAAGATTACTGAATAATTCGCTCAAGCGAATGTTTAGACGGAAAGGGCGCCCTTCGGGGCGCCCTTTTTCTGTCGCTATGCGCTTGTTGTCCCTAAGAGTGTGATGAATGCAATAGATCGTAGGGTTTTCTCAGGTTCGGATAAAATCGTTTATATTTTTCATCATTCTGGAAAAGTCCGGTTCGGTCTCAAAAAGTAAATGGTTCGGACTGCTTAGTTGGACAAATGACGCGTTTGGGATTTCTGAGGCCAGCAGCTTCCCCTCAGAAAGTGGTGCCACAGCGTCCATATCACTGTGGAGCACCAAAGTCGGTACTGTGACATCCGGCAATATATCGATTACGTTAATATCGTCAAACATCGCGCGAAATTGGGCAATATTTTCAGCTGGCCCGCAAAGCTTCTGAAATTCGTTGAACCATTGTGTTTCTTCTTTGGTGGCATCCGGCATGAACATCGTTGTCAAAATTTGGCGGATTGCCGGGTTATCGTTACCCCAACTGGTACGGATCAGTTTTACGAGGGCTTCGCTTTCTTCAAATTCAACTTCATTTCCACGTTGTCTGCGTCCCCGCGGATACCCCCCGCTGAGGATAAGGTGGGAAATGCGTTCGGGATGTCGAAGAGCATATGCCACCGAAACGGACGCACCCTGTGACAATCCCAAAACTGCCACGTTTTTAAAGCCGTAGGCGTCGACGACAACTTCCATGTCATCGACCATGCGGTCAAAGCTGATGTCGACATCTTTCCATTGAGACATCCCATTTCCGCGCTGATCATAACGGATGACAGAGAAATGTTGTGAAAGGTGTCGAATATAGTCGCCAAAAGCTGGGCTTTGCCAGTCTTGCTCTAGATGTGTCATCCAGCTTCCTGAGATCAGCAAAGGATAACCTTCACCAGAAACGGTATGAGCTATGGATGTTCCGTCATAGGAACGACAGAACTTTACTGGCGGCAAAGAGGACGGTTGACCATTTGGAACTCCGTTGCCTGAGCTTGGCTCTTCATCCGGTTTTATGGATATCGCGCCCAATAGGCGGAAGCCACGTCTCCCCACGGTCTCTAGATAGAGCGGATTTTTGGCGCTATCGCCGAGCGCTTTTCGGATTTCAAAGATGTATTCCCGTACCAGATCCGGGTTCACGTTCAAATCCTGCCAGACCGCCGCTAGAATTTCTTCCTTGGACAGAACGACGCCTGTCTGAGAAATCATAAAGGCCAGAACTTCGGATGCTTTGGGTGACACTGAGGAATTACCCTGGTCCGATGAAAGTGTGCCATCGTCTGGATTTAATTCCCATTGCCTCATGCAGGCCTCCATCGTTGTGTTAAAATTCAACGATATAACAACGATAAGTCAACGGTGCCGTTGTTCGTGAACGGGTAAGCTCAATCGCGAGGCTAACCGGGACTGAAGATAATGCCACAGATGTCGACAAATAATTTGCACCCGAAAACTGCTATCGGCCAATCCGAAACTGCCACTGAAGCTGCCCTTTTGTTGCTACGTATCGCAGATGAGTTGGAGGGAGAGATTTGCCGCGCGCTTTTGGATGGGGATGTTGATTTGGCTCAGCGTTTGGCATTGCCGCAAGCGCGGTTGAAAAAGCTCAGCCCGTTTCTGCGTTAGTCGAAACCGGCTGAGCTTTAAAATAAGTGAATTCCAGCGTGCTAATAAACGGACGCCAGTTTTAGCCCAGAGAGGTTTCCGCCGCTGCCCGAACGGCCCGGATGTTCTGACCGTATACCTCGGGTTGATCCACCGAACCGCCCTTGAAGACAGCCGACCCTGCGACCAGCACATCAGCCCCCACTGCGGCAACAAGGGGTGCTGTCTGGGGATCAACACCGCCGTCGATCTCGATATGCACCGGGCGGTCACCGATCATCTGGTGCAGCTTGCGGATCTTGCTGGTCATGTCGATGAACTTCTGGCCACCAAAGCCGGGGTTCACGGTCATGACGCAGACCAGATCGGTGAGGTCCAGCAGATGTTCGACCGCCTCAGCCGGGGTGCCCGGGTTCAAGGCGACGCCTGCCTTCATGCCTGCGGCGCGGATTGCTTGCAGCGTGCGGTGGGTGTGGGCCCCCGCCTCGACATGCGCGGTCAGAATGTCAGCGCCTGCATCAGCGTAGGCCTGAATGTATGGATCGACCGGCGTGATCATCAGGTGCACGTCCATGACCGTCTTTACATGCGGGCGGAAGGCTTTGACGGCTGGCGGGCCAAAGGTCAGGTTCGGGACGAAATGGCCGTCCATTACGTCAACATGGACCCAATCCGCGCCCTGCGCTTCGATGGCCTGAATTTCCTGCCCGAAATTGGCAAAGTCGGCGGACAGAATGGACGGCGCGATCTTGATGGTGCGGTCAAAGCTCATATTGGCCTCGTGTCAGCTGAAGAGTCGCGGATGCGTATACCCGTGAGGCGGGGCGATGGATACCCCCCCGCGCGCCGGGGCGTTACAAAACTTTCACTACGCTGACACATATCCTTTGAACGGCATCTGTAGCAGTCCGCCAACACGAATTGGGGGTGGCACGTGCTGCGTATCAAGAAACTGACCAAACGCTTTGGTGACAATGTTGCCGTGAATGCCGCGACGCTGGATGTGGACAGGCCATGCATGATCGGGATCATCGGACGGTCGGGCGCGGGTAAGTCCACCCTGCTGCAGATGATTAACCGCCTGACGGATGCCAGCGAAGGCGAAATCCTGTTTGAGGGTCGGGACATCACCCAACTGAAAGGCCGTGAGAAACGCGCCTGGCAGGCTGATTGCGCGATGATCTTCCAACAGTTCAACCTGGTGCCGCGCATGGATGTGGTTTCGAACGTGCTGCAAGGCACGCTCAACCGTCATTCGACGCTGGCCGCTATGTTCAACCTGTTCCCGATGGATGAAATTCACCGTGCCATCGACATTCTGGACCGGTTGGGAATTGCGGAACACGCTCCGAAACGGGCCGAGGCCTTGTCGGGCGGCCAGCAACAGCGCGTGGCGATTGCGCGGGCGCTGATGCAGGACCCGAGGATTATTCTGGCGGATGAACCAATTGCCTCGCTGGACCCGATGAATGCACAGGTGGTGATGCAGGCGCTGCGCCGCATCCACGAAGAAGATGGCCGTACCGTCATCGCCAACCTGCACACGCTGGACACAGCACGTCGCTATTGCGACCGCGTGGTTGGGATGCGCGACGGGCGCATCGTGTTCGATGGGCTGCCCGAGCAACTGACCACGGGCGTTGCCCGCGAGATCTATGGTGCCGATGCCAGCTTCTCGGAAGAGGCGACATCAACGGAAATCGAAACGCTCGACGCCACGCGAAAGGCGCTGATGGAAGCAGAAGCAACCATCTGAGCCGTCCCAACCCCTTTCATCGCCCGGCCCGATGAGAGGCCGGGGTTATCAAACTGGAGAGAGACAGATGAAAAAACTGATTGCTGCCTTGGTCGCAACCACAACACTGGCCGCACCGGTCATGGCTGAAGAAATCAGCGAGTTTCGTATCGGCATTCTGGGTGGAGAGAACGCTCAGGACCGGATGAGCAAAAACGAGTGTCTGCGCGAATACACCGAGGAACTGCTGGGTGTTCCGACCAAACTTTTTGCCCCTGCCGACTATAACGGAGTGATTCAGGGGCTGCTGGGCGGCACGATTGATGTCGCCTGGCTGGGTGCGTCGGGCTATGCCAAAACCTATCTGAGCGACCCCGAAGCGGTTGAGCCGGTACTGGTCAAGGTGAACACCGATGGCGGCTACGGCTATTACTCGGTTGGATTTGCACGCAAGGACAGCGGCATCACCTCGCTCGAGGACATGAAGGGCAAGGTTTTTGGTTTTGGCGACCCGAATTCGACCTCGGGTTATCTGATCCCGTCGATCGAGATTCCCCAGGCCACCGGAGCAACCATGGAATCGGGTGACTATTTTGCTGAGGTGAAATTCACGGGCGGTCACGAGCAGACCATCGTTGCGGTGAACAACGGTGACGTTGATGGCGGTGTGACCTGGGCTGATGGTCTCGGCGAGTGGGAAGACGGCTATCAGTCGGGCGCGCTGCGCCGCGCTGTGGATGCTGGTCTGGTCGACATGAACGATCTGGTCGAGATCTGGAAATCGGCACCGATCCCGGAAGGCCCGGTTGTACTGCGCAAGGCTCTGCCCGAGGATGTCAAAGTTCAGGTTACCGAATTGTGGAACACGCTGGATGAAAAAGACCGCGAATGTTTCTATGGTGTGGCTGCGGGTGAAGCCAAGAGCTTTGATCCTATCACGCATGAGGCCTACGAGGTCATCATCGAAGCGCGCAAGCTGAAGTCCAACTAAAACTGCATATCCAATGATCGGGGTCTGGTGATGTACCGGACCCCGTTTTCCCTTCAGGAGCATTCCATGACAGACCTTACCGCAGGGTCCTTATCCGTCGATCAGATCCGCAACGACTATACAGCGATGACACGACGCAAGCGGGTCTATGGCGGCATCCTCCTGATCCTGTTCCTGTCGTTGATGGCAGCAGGGTTTCGCACAGCTGACAACCGGAATGCCGGCAGCTTTGTCGATGGCTGGCACCGTATTCTTGATTACCCCACAGAGGTTCTGTCCGAGGCGTGGGAAAAGATTGCTGAAATGCCAGCCAATTTGGTCTCGTTCTTCCCGGCTCTGGTCGAGACAATCAACATCGCGGCGGCGGCGACGCTTGTTGGCACAATTGTCGGGACGTTTTTCGCCCTGATGTCGACACGCGGCATGGCGCTGTGGCCGTCATTTATCCCGCTGTTTCGCCGAATATCAGACATCTGCCGCGCCATTCCCGAGATCGTGATTGCGTTGGTTCTGATCTTCATTCTGGGCGGTGGCCCGGTTCCCGCGATGATCGCTATTGCGATTCACACAGCTGGCGCATTGGGCAAACTGTTTTCCGAAGTGAACGAGAATGCCTCGCTGAAACCGGTGGAAGGGCTGCATTCCGTCGGTGCCAACTGGTCACAGCGGATGTATCTGGGGGTGATCCCGCAGGTCGGGCCGAACTATGTCAGCTACGCGTTGCTGCGGTTCGAAATCAATATCCGTGCCTCGGCCATTCTTGGATTTGTCGGGGCGGGCGGTCTGGGTTACGAGCTGCGCAATGCCATGTCCTGGGGGCAGGGGCGTTATGACGAAGCCGCGGCCATCTTCATTCTTCTGTTCGTTACAATCGTGGTCGTCGACCAGCTGTCTGGCTACCTGCGCGACCGTCTGACCCACGGCTCGGAAAAAGGAGCTTTGGCATGAGCACTTTTGCAACCAATTTGACTGTTGATGACCTCAAAGCCGACGCAGATCGCTTGTTCAACCGCAAAAGGTTGATGAATTTCGGGTTGCCTGCTCTGGTTTTCGTCTATCTGGTCTATGTCTTCTTTGCTTTTGACGTGTCGGGCCTTGTGGGGCGCGCAAACTGGGCAAATGGCAAGACGCTGGTGGCAGACAGCTATAGCTACAAAACGCATGTCGCGCGGGATAATCGCACCGGTGAAGTGTCTGTCGCCATCGAGGGTGAGCGCAAGGGCGCTTACCCTGAGGGTCAGGCGCCGGAGTGGGTGGCACTGGGCGAGACGACCGTGATCGACCTTGAAAAGGGCCATGTGGTGCGTTTCGGTGCGCAGACGGTGGAATATGACATTCCCGGCTATGGCACCATTCGCGCGACGCCCACGCGTTCGGCCGGTGTACAGGCCGAGTTGCCGGAGGGCGAGGTTCCGGAGTGGATCAATGTCTCTAAAAACCGGCTGTCTGTGACCACGGACGCAGGTCGTTTGACTGTCACCCGCAACCGGTCCGAGGTGTTCCGCTATTTCACGGGGTGGGAATTGTTCTGGTTCACGCTGGACAGTCCTTATTTCGGCAAGTCCTTCCCGGAACTGGCCGGACGCGCGACATCGGGCGAGGCGAGTGCGATCTTTAGTGATTTCTGGACCAACAAGATGTGGCGCCATCAGGATGTGGCCTGGGCCATCTTCGAGACGATGCTGATGGCATTTCTGGGCACGTTTGGCGCGGCGATTGTGGCCCTGCCATTGGCCTTCCTTGCGACGCGCAATTTCAACCGGATGACATCCATCCGCTTTGCGACACGACGTGTATTCGATTTTGTGCGCGGCGTAGACGCGTTGATCTGGACTGTGGTTCTGGCCCGCGCCTTTGGCCCCGGCCCGTTGACCGGTGCGCTTGCCATTCTGGTGACAGACACCGGGACATTCGGCAAGATATTCTCGGAAGCGTTGGAAAACGTGGATCAGAAGCAGATCGAAGGTGTGCAGTCCACGGGTGCGAACGCCCCGCAACGGTATCGGTTCGGCGTTATCCCTCAGGTCACGCCTGTTTTGCTGAGCCAGCTTTTGTACTTTCTCGAATCCAACACCCGCAGTGCGACGGTGATCGGTGCAATCACGGGGGGCGGTATTGGCTTGCTGCTGACGCAGGCAATCATCACGCAGAAAGACTGGGAAGAGGTCGCCTACTACATCATCCTGATCATTCTGATGGTGATGTTGATGGATTGGTTTTCGGGCTGGCTGCGCAGTCGTCTGATCCAGGGCGAGTCGGGTAAAAAGCGCAGACTGCGCACGCCCGACCCCAAACCGTTCCTGTTGCCCTGAACCGGGTTAGGAGTGGCAAGAAAACGGCACGGTTCAGTGCGGCGCAACCGTTTGAAAAAGCGTCACAGAGCTTTTGCACGACCGTTCATCCGATTGCCGGGACAACGCTGGCCCAAAGGCAGTTTATCCGGATTTCGCGCCACGCCCAACGGGATGAGACCCCCGGCAGGAGGTCGACGTCAGGCGGGAGAGGTTGTGGTTTACTCTTCGTTTAGCGTCAGCGTGACACGCTCACCAGCAAAGACGGTTCGACCATATTCGACGGGTGCGCCGTCCGGGTCCACGTTGACACCGATCGAAAACAACACGGGGGCACCTTCGGACAGTTGCAGGTGAAGGGCTTGCGTTGCTGTCGCGCCGCGCGCGGTCAATCGGGTCGAGATGCGGGTGTAGTCCGCGATACCGCTGCGTTGCAGGGCTTTTGTTACTGACTGGGTCTCGGTCAGCGCCTGTAACAGGTTTGGAAAGCGTTCTGCCGGGAAGACGCTTTGAAAAACGGCTATGGGCTGCCCATCCGCCAGCGATAACCCGTCATAGACATGCACCGGGTCGCCTTTGCTCAGACCCAGTGCTTCGGCCTCGGCTTCATCTGCCGCGCGTGTCGTCAGGGCCAGAATTTTCTTTCCCGGTATCTTGCCGCTGGCCGAGACGTTCTTGTGATATCGAACCCTTTTGCCAATCGGATAGTCGGTTGGCCGCGCGGCCACAAAAACGCCCGCACCGCGCCGGGCATGAACCAGACCTTGTTCCGACATGTCGGCCAATGCGCGCCGCACTGTGTGGCGATTGACACCGTATTTGGCGGCCAGCTGCGCTTCGGTCGGCAGGCGGTCACTGGTTTGATACCGCCCTTCGGCAATGTCCGAGGTCAGGCGCAAGGCGATGCTTTTCCAGATCGGCGTTTTGCTCATGTCATCAAATCTTCACACAGTTGGAGATTGCGTGTTGCGCGCACGCAGGCTAATATTTGTCTAGTTGTATAGTTCAAATAGACAACCCGGCCAAGAGGCTTTGATGACAGATCAGACAGAAATCGCGACCGGGGCGCGCAGGGATTGGATGAGTTTGCTGGCCCGTGCACCTGACGACACCCTGATGACCTTGTGGGATGGGATTGAGACCCGCCCGAGCTTTGACTGGCTGCGCCGTCCCGAGGTCGGGAGCGTGATGGTGCGCGGTCGCACCGGTGGTACCGGAGCGCCGTTCAATATGGGCGAAATGACGGTCACGCGCTGTTCTGTGGTGTTGCAGGATGGAACGGTTGGTCACGGTTATGTTCAGGGCAGGTCGAAACCCAAGGCCGAAGCCGCAGCGATGATTGATGCGATGATGCAGACCGCGGCGGCAGATGAGGTACAGGCGCGGCTGCTCGACCCGCTTCAGCAACAAATGCAGGCGGTCAAAAGCACACGCGCGGCCAAGGCAGCGGCCACCAAGGTTGAGTTTTTCACGCTGGTTCGGGGGGAAGATTGATGGCCGCGCAAACACAGTTTTCCGGGGGCTTTGAAAACGCACCTGTCGATGCCGCACATGCGTTCCGCGCTGCGATGACCGTTATGGCGCGCCCGGGCTACATACGTGTCCTGTCGGGCGGCGAACCCCCAGCGCCCCTGTCCGTGGCGGCTGGTACACTGCTGCTGACGTTGTGCGACCCCGAGACCAGGGTTCATCTGGCCGGAGGCACCGATACCGAAGCAATCCGCAATTGGCTGACTTTCCACTCGGGCGCACCGCTCGTATCCGCAGCAAAGGCTGATTTTGCCGTTGGCACATGGAACGCATTGGGACCGCTTAACGCCTATCGCATCGGAACGCCGGAATACCCGGATCGTTCTGCAACCCTGATTGTGGAATGCGACCGGCTAGAGCAGTGCGGTGCCGTTCTGAGCGGCCCCGGCATCAAAAAGACCGCGTGCTTGTCGCTGCCGGATGTTCCGGCGCTTCAGGGGAATGCGATGCTCTATCCTCTGGGGTGCGATTTCTTTTTTACCTGTGGCAACAGGGTTGCGGCCCTGCCCCGCAGCACGCAGATCACGTCGGAGACCTAAGCGATGTATGTTGCTGTCAAAGGGGGCGAAAAAGCCATCGAGAACGCCCATGCCTGGCTGGCCGAAGAGCGCCGGGGTGCGACCGATGTGGCTGAACTGAGCCTTGCGCAGATCCGGGAACAGCTGAGCCTTGCAGTGAACCGGGTCATGGCGGAAGGTTCGCTATATGACCCCGACCTGGTTGCGCTGGCGATCAAGCAGGCGCGGGGCGATCTGATCGAGGCGATCTTTCTGATCCGCGCCTACCGCACGACGCTGCCGCGTTTTGGCTACTCCAATCCGGTCGAAACGGGTGAGATGGCCTGCGACCGCCGGATTTCGGCCACGTTCAAGGATGCGCCCGGAGGGCAGGTTCTGGGGCCGACTTTCGACTATACGCACCGTTTGCTGGATTTCAAACTGGCCGCGAATGGTGATGTCCCGAATGCTCCGGAAGGTCCTGCACGGCAGGAACCGACGCCGCATATCACCGAATTCCTGAAGGACGAGGACCTCATTCAGGACGAACCGGCAAGTGATGAACCCCCCGGCGACCTGACGCGCGAACCGATGGAATTCCCTGCCAGTCGCCCGTTGCGCCTGCAATCGCTGACACGCGGAGATGAGGGTTTCGTGCTGGGCATGGCCTATTCCACCCAACGCGGTTACGCGCGCAACCACGCGTTTGTGGGTGAATTGCGGATCGGCAAGGTTGCGGTTGAAATGGACATCCCCGAGTTGGGGTTTGCCATCGATATCGGCGAGGTCGAACTGACCGAGTGTGAGACGGTGAACCAGTTCAAGGGTTCAAAAACCGAGCCGCCTCAGTTCACGCGCGGTTATGGTCTGGTCTTTGGTCAATCCGAACGAAAGGCCATCGCGATGGCTTTGGTTGATCGCGCGCTGCGGTGGAAGGAACTGGGCGAAGACTATCTGGGCGCGCCTGCGCAGGATGAAGAATTTGTTCTGAGCCACGCGGACAACATTCAGGCGACCGGTTTTCTCGAACACATCAAGCTGCCGCATTACGTGGATTTCCAGTCCGAGCTTGAACTGGTCCGCAAACTGCGCCGCGAGGCTGACGCGCGGATCACGTCAAAGGAGGCTGCGGAATGAGCGGGTTTGTCTTTCTGGTGGTAATGCTGGCAGCGCTGCTGCACGCCACGTGGAACGCGTTGGTCAAGGGTGGGTCGGACAAAAGCGCCGCGATGACGGCTGTGGTGATGGGGCAGGGGTTGTCCGGCCTCCTTCTTCTGCCGTTTGCCCAGCCGCTCGATTGGACGTGCTGGCCCTACCTGCTGGCAGGCATCGGGCTGCATCTGGGCTATCAGCTGTTTCTGATTCAGGCCTACAAGATCGGCGACCTGACCCAGGTCTACCCGATCGCACGCGGTGCCTCGCCGCTCTTGGTTGCGCTTGGTACGGCGCTGTTCTTTGGGGTTACGTTCAGCCAGGCCGAGCTATTGGCGATGGCAATGATCTCGGTCGGGATCGCCTCGATCGCGCTGGTGCGGCGCGCGGATGGCAATTTCAACATGGCTGCTGCAGGGCTGGCGCTGATCACTGGGTTGTTCATCGCCGCCTATTCCATCGTCGACGGGCAAGGCGCGCGCATTGCGGGAACAGCACTGGGCTTCTTCGGCACGCTGACGGCGGCGAATGCGCTGGGCTTTGCCCTGGTGGCGCGGGTTGCGCGACAGGGGTTGTTGCGGCGGGCAGCCAGCCTTTGGCGGCTGGCGGTCCTTGGCGGCGCGGCCTCATTCACCGCCTATGTTCTGGTTGTCTGGGCTTTCACCCAAGCGCCCATCGCGTTGGTCACTGCCTTGCGCGAGTGTTCGATCATCTTTGCACTGATCATCGGCGTGACCTTCCTAAACGAAAGGCTCGACCTGAAAAAGGTCGCCTCAACCGCGCTGACCCTTGCGGGTGCGATCCTTCTGCGCATGAGCCGGAGTTGACCCATGTCTGACTACAACTTCGCCTATCTAGACGAACAAACCAAACGGATGATCCGCAGGGCCATCCTGAAGGGCCTCGCTATTCCGGGGTATCAGGTGCCCTTTGCCAGCCGTGAAATGCCGATGCCTTATGGCTGGGGCACCGGAGGGGTGCAGGTCTCGGCCGTGGCGCTGACGCCTGAGGATACGCTCAAGGTCATCGATCAGGGTGCGGATGACACGACCAACGCGGTGTCGATCCGCAAGTTCTTTGAAAAGACCGCAGGTGTGGAGACGACCGAGGAAACCGAGAAGGCGACGGTGATCCAGACCCGCCACCGCATCCCCGAGGCAAAGTTGCGCGAAGATCAGATCATCGTTTATCAAGTGCCGATCCCGGAACCTCTGCGCTTCCTCGAACCGCGCGAGACCGAGACACGCAAGATGCACAGCCTAGAAGAATATGGGCTGATGCATGTGAAGCTATATGAGGATATCAGCCAGCACGGGGCGATCTCGACCGCTTACGCCTATCCGGTGAAAGTGTCTGGCCGCTATGTGATGGACCCGTCCCCGATCCCGAAATTCGACAACCCGAAGCTTGAAATGGATGCAATCCAGCTGTTCGGTGCCGGGCGCGAGCAGCGCATCTACGCAGTGCCGCCACATACCAGGGTCGTGAGCCTGGACTTCGAGGATTACCCGTTCGAGGCCACCAAGGCCGATCATCCCTGTGACCTGTGCGGGGCCGAGGATAGCTATCTGGATGAAGTCATCATGGATGATGCGGGCAACCGAATGTTTGTCTGTTCGGACACCGATTATTGCCGGTCGCGCCGCGAAGCGGGCCATATGGGCCGACTGGCCGAGGAGAACGCGGCATGACCGCCCTGTTGCAGGCCAAGGGCATCGAAAAGCTCTATGGTGCGCGGATCGGATGCACGGATGTGACTTTTGATCTCTATCCCGGAGAGGTGATGGGGATCGTGGGTGAAAGTGGCTCGGGCAAGTCGACCCTGCTGAATTGTCTGGCCGGTCATCTGGTTCCTGATGCAGGGCAGGTGATCTTTGACACGCGCGCGAATGGGCCGGTGGATACGGTGACCATGTCGGAGCCCGAACGCCGGATGCTGAGCCGTACCGATTGGGCCTTTGTGCATCAGCATGCACGTGACGGGCTGCGGATGTCAGTTAGTGCCGGAGGCAATATTGGTGAACGGCTGATGGCCGTGGGCGAGCGCCACTATGGTGACATCCGAGACAAGGCTATTGACTGGCTGGGCCGGGTCGAGATCGAGGCCGAGCGCGTTGATGACCGGCCCACCGCGTTTTCGGGCGGAATGCAGCAACGTTTGCAGATCGCCCGTAATCTGGTGACCGGTCCGAGGCTGGTGTTCATGGACGAACCGACCGGAGGGCTGGATGTCTCGGTTCAGGCGCGGTTGCTGGACCTCTTGCGCGGCTTGGTGCGTGAAATGGGGCTGAGCGCGATCATCGTGACCCATGACCTTGCCGTAGTGCGCCTGCTGGCCGATCGGCTGATGGTGATGAAGGAGTGTCATGTGGTTGAGGCCGGGCTGACCGATCAGGTGCTGGATGATCCTCAACACGCCTATACGCAACTGCTTGTGTCCAGCGTTCTGCAGGTTTGAGTATTTGGGAAAAGGTGAAGCAATGATTGAACTGATCAATGTGAGCAAAAGCTTTACCCTGCACAATCAGGGCGGTGCCGTTATCCCGGTGATGGAAGGCGCGTCGCTGAAGGTTGAACCGGGTGAGTGCGTTGCTTTGACCGGGGCGTCTGGTGCGGGCAAGTCCACGCTGATGCGCGTGATTTATGGCAATTACCTGGCGGCCTCTGGTCAGGTGCTGGTTGGAGGTCTGGACGTGGCAAAAGCCGAGCCGCGCCAGATCTTGACTCTCCGCCGGGAAACGCTGGGCTATGTCAGTCAATTCCTGCGGGTCGTGCCGCGGGTGCCGACGCTGGACGTTGTTGCAGAGCCTTTGCTGGCCGTCGGTTGCGACAGAACAGAAGCGCTGGAGAAATCCGCCGGGTTGTTGAAGCGGCTGAACATTCCTGAGCGCTTGTGGACCCTGAGCCCCACAACCTTTTCAGGCGGGGAACAGCAGCGGGTGAACATTGCACGTGGCTTTGCCCATGACTACCCGGCGATGTTGCTGGACGAACCGACGGCAAGCCTGGATGCGCAGAACCGCGAAACCGTGTTGTCGCTGATTGAAGAGGCAAAAGGGCGTGGCGCGGCGATTGTCGGGATATTCCACGACCTCGATGCACGTGAGCGTGTCTGTGACCGCGAAGTCAATGTCGCCGACTTCACGCCAGGACTGGTGGCATGACAGTTGCCCCTGTCATAGCGATTGTTGGCCCCTCGGGCGTCGGCAAGGACAGTGTTATGAAAGCGTTGGAGGCACAGGTGCGCGGCGCCCGGCGTGTGCGAAGGGTGATCACCCGCCCCGCCGGCGAAGAAGGAGAGGATTTCGACCGGGTTTCGGTCGCAGAATTCCAGCAGATGAAACAGGCAGGCGCTTTCGCGCTGAGCTGGCCTGCACACGGACTGTTCTACGGTATCCCTGCTGAGATTTTGCGACAGCGTCAGGGGGCGAATGCGGTTCTGGTCAATCTTTCTCGCCGGGTTCTTTTACAGGCGCAGAAGGTGTTTGGAGACCTGATCGTGATCTCTCTGACGGCAAATGCCGGAGTTTTGGCGCGGCGCCTGTCCGCGCGGGGACGGGAAAGCGCAGACGAGCAGGCGCGGCGGTTGTGTCGCGCCAACGCGGAGTTGCCGGATGGTCTGAACCGGGTCATCGAAGTCGACAATTCCGGCGCGCTGGAAGACACGGTCGCCGAAATCCTGCGCCGCCTTCAACCGGAAAGCGCGTAGCGATGGATCAGGTGAAACCACCCATCTTCCGTCTCGCCCATCAGGGCAAGATCAGTGATCTGGAAGGGCTGTGGCAGCAAAGGGCTCAGATGGGTTTGCAGTGCTTCTTGCGTTGCCCTGAGGGTTGGCTTGTCCAGTTTGCCGCTCAGCGTGATGTGAAATCGAAACGCGTCCAGCACGTAGGGATAACCCCATTTGGTCAGATTGTCGTCCTGCTCGGGGGTCAGCCCGGCGGCGCGGCGGCGCGTCAGTTCAGCCTGAGTGGCAGGTGCGCGAAACCGGTCGAGGTTGCGAACACAGGCCGCGGCCAGCGCATTCAGCGCCTGCGTTTCACCCAGCGGGCACAGGGCCAGGAACCGTCCAAGGTGGACAATTTCCAGACCGTCAAGTGTGACAGGCTGCCGAGTTGCAGCCAGCGCAATGCACGCCTGGTGCAATGCGTCAAAGGTCAGGCCATCGCGCAACCGGAACGGCGGTTTCAATGTCGCGTGCAGCCCGTATTTGCGTGGCACATCTGTGACGGAGGCAATGTCGATGCCACCTATGATCGGATGCGCGACCTGCATTCCCTTTTCCATGTCCCAGCCCAGCCAGCTGGTCGCAAAATCCGTCCAGGCCGCCCCGGCGGGCGGCGCAAAATAGATCGCGTATCGCGTGAATGTCACATTGGCCTCCTATTAAGTGGCCTTCCAATACCTCAGATTGTGTGAAGTTCAGATGACAGAAGACTTGATCCTTGCCAATGCCACGCTTGTGTTGCCGAATGAAACTGTCACCGGCTGTGTTCGAATTGTGGATGACACTATCATCGAAATTGACACCGGGAGTGCAGTTCCCGCAGGTGCGATAGACTGCGAAGGCGACTATGTCAGCCCCGGTCTTGTCGAGTTGCACACGGATAATCTTGAACGCCATATTCAGCCGCGCCCCAATGTACATTGGCCCCATGCCGCCGCCATTCTGGCCCATGACGCGGAACTGGCCAGCGTGGGGATAACAAGTGTGTTCGATGCGATGCGGGTTGGTTCAATCCCGTCCGGCGCCGGACGGTACGGAAAATATGCCCGCGGCCTGTCGCGGGAGTTGTGGGAACTGCGCGAGCAGGATGCGCTTAAGATCAGCCATTTCCTGCATTTGCGGGCAGAGGTGTGTTCCGAGACACTGATCGAAGAACTGGACGAGTTTGGACCCGAGGATAGGGTCGGCCTTGTGTCCATCATGGATCACACCCCCGGCCAGCGTCAGTTTCGCAACATGGGCAAGCTGGAATCCTTTCTGAAGGGCAAATATGCAATGGACGATGATACGTTCTTTCAGCATGTGGCTCAGCTGAAAAGCCTACGTGATCGCAACGGCGATGTGCACGAGGTCGAAACCGTCAAGGCCGCGCGCCGATTTGGGGCCGTTCTTGCCAGTCATGACGATACGACCGAAGATCAGGTGAAGGTCTCGGCAGGTCACGGCATTCGGCTGGCTGAGTTTCCCACAACGGTGGAGGCCGCACGGGCGTGTCATGAACATGGTATCAAGGTTATGATGGGTGCGCCAAACGTTGTACGCGGTGGTTCTCATTCCGGCAATGTTGCGGCCCGCGAATTGGCCGAGCTTGGGCATCTGGACGTAATGTCCTCGGATTACGTGCCGTCGGCCTTGTTATTGTCTGCGGTCATGCTGGGTCAAATGTGGGGCGATATGGCGCGTGGAATGAAGACCGTCACATTGGCCCCGGCGCAGGCCGCCAGGCTGGAGGATCGTGGCGAGTTGCGCGCCCATGCCCGCGCCGATGTTATCCGTTTCCGGATGCGCGCGGGTGTGCCAGCCCTCAACTCAGTTTGGGCGCGCGGTCGCCGTGTGGCGTGATCAGGCCGTATAGAACAGGTAACGGTCCGGCGCGATCGTCTCGGGCCCTTTGATCTGGTTGAAGCCGACAAGGGGCTGTCCGGATATCAACAACCCACCGGGCTGCATCACTTGCGCGATCAACGGGCTGAGGCGTGCGGCCTCGGCCACATCTTCGTGTTTGATGCCACGTCCGAAATCGTAATGCGCCAACGCGATCTTGTGCCCTTCGGCCATCAGTTTCCGCAGCATGGGTTCAGCTTCGCCTTGCAGGAAATCTTCGGCCGGTGGGGTGCTTTCGGGATGGCATTGCAGCACACGATCCATCACCCAGATCCGGCGGTGCGGCAGAATTTCTCGCAGGTGGTCATAGGTGCGACCATTGCCCAAACCCATATCCAGCACATCGCCGGGCTGGCCACTGATCTGTTCAGCTGCCCAGTTCAGCCCGTCACGTTGGGCCGTCAGTCGGCGCAGCATGGAATCCAGTCGGCTCATGACGATGTCCTCACTCGTTCTTTGGTGCGACCCAGGGTGTGGCAGGACCGTCCAGCAGATGTTTCAGCAACGCCTCGGTAAAGGCCCAGATGTCCTGATCATGGACCAGGTGATGGGTCAATACTCCAAAAGGCTCGGCGTTGTCTGCGCGGCCTTCGCGCCTGTCCCGCAGGAGGTTAACTGTCTGTGCGATCAGGCGGTCCGGAGAGATCAGACCGCGTGAACCCCGCCAGTCAATCGGGTCAAGATGTGTGTTGACCTGCTCAAGCCCCGCTGCCGCCATTTTTGTTCTGCGGGGCGTTGCCGTTGAAAGAACGCGATACCCCAGCGATGGAAGATGTTCGATGACTTCTGGTGCAATGCGGTTCCACGGAGGGATAAACATCGGCCGCAGGGTGTTGCCGAACAAGGCGCCAAGGCGTGACAATCCTGCCGCGGCATCCGCGACAACCTGGTCCAACGGACGGTTGAGACGAAACTCGGCTTTCTTCTCACCGGCGGGCGCATGGTTCGTGTGGGACCAACCGTGGACCACAGGGATGAGAGTTTCGCCGTGCGCAACATAGTCGGCCAGCGCAGCGGTTGCCCCGTGCGGAATGACAGCCAGATGTACCGGCAGGCCTAACTGCATGGCCAGATCGGACAGCCGGTCCAACTGTGGTGTCGGGTCGATCGCGTCATCGTCTCGCCACCACAGCGGCAGCGACAGGCCCTCTGCACGCCAATGGGTCAGCTCGACCTCAAGTGGGTGCCAGTCCGGGTTCATTTACGCCGCTCCAGCAGGTGCTTGGCGATTTCCACGGTTTGGGCTGCACCATCAAACCCGAATTCCTGCTGCGCGCGGGGCCCATCTGAAATGACGCGCTCTACGGCCTGCGCCAACGCCTGCCCGCTCAAGGTTCGGCTGAGAAGCACCTCGATGGCTGGCAAACTCGACAGGCTTTGCCCACGCAGCCCCTGTTCAACCTCTTTGCCATCATCGAATGGGACAAAAACAGCGGGTGTTCCGCTTTGCAGAATATCCATGGCGGTGTTGTAGCCGCACATGCTGACCGATGCCGCCGCATGGGGCAGCATCTGGCGAAAATCGGGGCGCACAGGTTCCAGAATTGCCGAGGTTCCTTCAGCCAGTTGGGACAGCTCTGCGATCCTTGCCTTGGCATCCGTCCCGCCGATCAACAGGCGCCAGCGCCTGTTGGGCATCTGGCGGGCGGCCTCGATGGCCGCGCGAAAGATCGGTTGCCCCACGGAACCGCCGCCGGCGCTGACAAGGATTTCGCCCTGCCCAACGGACTGCGGATGCGGTTGAGGCAGTTCCGGCGCAACAAAACCGGTATAATGCAGCCGTTCCGCCAATCGGTCCGACACCGGCCAACTGACCGAAAGCGGTGTGACACTTTCGGTCGAGTGAACAAGAATGCCGTCATAAAAGCGGGTGACGATATCTTCGGTACGCTGGGCCTTGGCAGGTTTGGATGGCGGGGCCAGAATATCGCGGATCGATCCCAGGATGACCGGAGGCTGAGGCAGGGCCCGTGCCGCATTCAGGGCCGCGTCGAATTCCGCTGCCAGCGACCGGCGGCCAAAGGGGAAAAGCTCGGTTATCAGGATTTGCGGCTGAAAGCTGTTTACCGCCTGCACCATGGCTGTCACGCGCGCGCGATGATAATCAGCATCGGCCTCGGCACCGCTTTCAGTCAGAAGCCGCGTGAAATTGGCTCCATCTGATCTGAGCGGTGGCAAACCAAACAGGGTTAGCCCGCTGCTGTCTAGTTGAGGCGCAGGCATCCCGCCCGAGACGACCATGACCTCGTGACCGTCATCCCGGAAGGTCCGGCCCAATGTCAGAGCCCGGCTCAGATGCCCTGTTCCCAAAAGGTGCGTGACAACGATCATCACCTTCATGGCAGCGGCCCATGTTTGATCAAGCGAACAGGGTCCGGATCTGCGGTCATCGTATTCATATCGACGATATACAGCCGATTGCGCTTGATCTTGAAGGGGGCGGGGCCATCAAAATCCCAACCCCACGCCTGGGCGAGAATGACCCGCATGATGCCAATGTGGCAGACCGCGACCGTGTCCTGCCGCAACCCGGACATCCAGGGGCGCAACCTCGTCCAGACCTCGGCAGGGCTTTCACCGTCAGGCGGGCAAAAATCCCAACTCCAGTCTTCGATATGGCGATACCCGCTGGTTTCATCGGCGATCAGGTCGACGCCTCGAAGTCCTTCCCAGTCGCCCCAATTCATTTCTATCAGCGCGTCCGAGGTTTTCGGGGCGCGCCCAGACACGATGCGTGCCGTCTCGCTGGCGCGCAGCAAGGGGCTGGACCAGATATCGGCGGCGGCCCATGGATCAGGCAAGCGATACCCGGCCAGCTCAGACCGCGCGTCGTCATCCAGCGGAATATCGCTGCGCCCCTGAATGCGCCCTGCGCGGTTCCAGTGGGTATGTCCGTGGCGAAGTAGTGCAAGACGGGTCATGATACATCCTTCAACAAGGGCCGTAGATGCGCCCACAACCGTTCGGTCGCCTGAGGCATAAGATGACGCCGGGCCACATAGCTGCGCGCATTCTCCCCAAGCGCGTGGCGCTGCGCGGTATCCTCGAGCAGGTTTTGCATGTGATCGGCAAGCCCTCTGGCCCCAGCTTCAACCGGTGGGTAAACCGCAGGTGCCAGCACGTCCCGAACGCCGGGACGATCCTGTGCGACCACGGGCAGGCCTGTCGCCTGCGCCTCAAGATAGACCATACCATAGGCTTCGTTCACACCGGGCCAGACAAGCAGGGACGCCTGTCGGTATATTTTCTGCAAGGCCACCCGGTCTAGCTGGCCCAGAAAGTGCACCCGGCTTCCGAACGGCGCCATCAGGGTTTCGACTTCAGGCCGCGCCGGACCATCCCCTGCGATGTTCAGGTTCCAGTCACATGTCAGGTGCGAAAGGG
Organism: Ruegeria sp. AD9; assembly: GCF_056542305.1. NCBI lineage: Bacteria > Pseudomonadati > Pseudomonadota > Alphaproteobacteria > Rhodobacterales > Roseobacteraceae > Ruegeria > Ruegeria sp. AD9. The sequence goes on along the minus strand of NZ_JBQFZP010000005.1, from coordinate 276,277 downwards.
CCTCGGCCAAAATCCGGTAGGACGCCAGCTTGTCCCCATGCCGCATCATTCCGACAGTCAGCATGGGGCCGTCCCCGGTCGTAGCCACAGGCAACCCGGTTTCAGGCAGAAATGGTGGCAATTCAACCAGTGCCTGCTTGCCAAAACGGTCCCGTTCCAACGTAATCAGGTCATTGGCTGTGTGGTAGAAAATAATATCCGCTGCATCACACGCCTGATGCGCCGCTTGGGCGAAATCGGCCCACGGCCCGTTCAGCCTGCTTGATGCGCGCGTGCTTTCCAGTTGCACATATGGGATGCCGCGCGCCTGGCAGACCTTGGGGCCCAGCAGGTCGGGTGCTTTGTAGTAATTGTGATAAGTCACCCACAGATCTGTATCAAAGGGCAATTCGGCGCTCAGCCTCTGCGCTTCAATCTCAGCCGCGCGAACAAGGGTTCGCTGTAGGTCCCGGTCTCCGATCTTGTCGTAGATGCGCAGGTCCGAGGCCAGTTCGATCTTATCCCCTTGCACCGCCAAGCCGAGCATAAGGTTTCGCGCCATTTCGCGGTCACCCGAGGGTATCTGGCTGCCGGGGGATTTCATTGGCGCATAAAACGCGACCCGCGCCATTACGCGTCTTCCATGCTCAGGGTTTTCAGCCGTGCCGACAGCCGTAAAATACCGGGTTCCATTCGAAAATCTGCAATCAGGCGGTCATAGGCTGCACGCGCCATAGATGCTGCCGTTTCCGGATCAGCGGCCAAAGCTGAAATGGCCGAAGCCAATGCAGCCGGGTCGTCATCAGACAGCACGCCATGCGTTCCGGATTGGATGAATTCCGGGATGGCCGAAACCGGTGTCGACAGAATTGGCAACTGCTGCGATGCGGCCTCCATCAACACGTTCGGCAATCCATCCCGGTCCCCGTCCGCAGCAACACGGCTGGGCAAAACAAACAGGTCGGCCTTGCGCATGGCTTCGATCACCTCGGGCTGATCGCAGGCCCCCCTCCAGGTGATGCGGTCCACGATACCAGCAGCGCGCACCTGTTTGTGTAGTGAGTCCCCAAGACCCCCGCCGCCAATGTGGGTCCAATGCCAGTCCAGGTTTTCCGGCAGCAGCGTGAAGGCCGCAATAAGGCGGTCAAAGCCCTTCTTTTCAACCAGCCGCCCAACGGAAATCATGTGAAACGGATCGCCAGCGGCGCGTATCCTGCGCTTTGGCGGTTCGGGGAAGCGCGACAGGTCCAGGCCATGATAGAAAAGGTCCACGCGGTTGGGGTCATCAGCGAGGCTGCGCAGGTGTTCCGCGCCGATTGCCGTGCAGGTGGCTCCGAAAGCGGCCCCATATGTTGCAGCCTGCAGCTTTTCACGCTTTTCCCAGTCCGGTGAGGTCCAGATATCCTTGGCATGGGCGGAAAAGCTCCATGGCAGACCGCGCATGATGGCCGCATATCGGGCGACGGACGAGGGGGTGTGCATGAAATGGGCATAGAGCCCCTGCGTCTGGGCGGGTAACTCGGCGGCCAGAACACATGCTTGCCCAAACCGGCGGATGCGGTTCGGCGTGGGATCGCGGCGCAGGTCGTGCCGCCAGATCTTGTAGGCCTCGGCATAGCCGGGCAGGTCTTGGGCGGCAGTGCGGGCCGCCCACACCCGCTGTGGCTCCTCATGCAGGTATTCCGGCAGATAGCGAACCTGCCCCAAGAATCGATCGTGCAAAGGGTGACGTTTGGTGTCGGTCGGATGGCGCAGAGACCAGATGTCAAATCGGTGCCCGGCTTCCTGCAAGGCAACAAGTTCCTGAGCGATAAATGTTTCGGACAGTCGCGGCCAGCCTTTGACCACAACCGCCAGATTGGGAGAGGCCGAGTTCATCCAGTGGCTCGTTTCTGTTCCCGTGTCAGCAGGCTGTCAATGCGGTCGGTGACATAGTCCAAACCGTCCAGCAATCCACTTTGGATGGCATGCGACGGCACAGATTGGTGCGGCAGATTGCGGATGGCACGGATCATTGCGTCGGGTGTCAGGCTGTCGCGTCGTTCGTCCAGCATCTTGACCAGCCCCAGCTCTTCCGCGCGTGAGGCCCTTATCCACTGTTCCAGACGAGGTGTGGTGCGTGGAACAATGACGGCCCGTTTGTCGAAGGACAAAACCTCGCAAAACGTGTTGTATCCACCCATGCAGACCACGCCTTCGGCCCCTGCAAACAGCGTTTCGATCTGCGATTCAAATCCAACCGCAGTTACGCGACCATTCAATGCGGCAACCCGTGCTTCGAAATCGTTGCGCAATTCACCCGACAGGAATGGGCCATAGACCAACACGGCACGCGGCGACAGGTCTGGGTCTTTCTCGTAGGCGGACAGCACAAGGTTGACCAGCGCCTTACCATCGCCACCGCCGCCGGGTGTGATCAGGATATAAGGTTGCTGAGGCGGTTCCCCGACCGGGCCGAGATCGCGGCGCAGATATCCCGTCCAGTGAATACGCGATCGCGCTGACGCGCTCAGCCGCAAGCCTTGCGTCGGATCGTAGATCGACTGTGATCCGTAAACCCAGATCTCATGATAGAACCGCTCGGTCGCTTCGATGGCTTCTTTGCGTGCCCATTCGGCGGCCAGCACTTCGGGTTCGTCCAGCACATCACGCAGGCCCAGAACCAGTTTCGTACCGCAATGGCGTTCGAGATATTTCAGTGTTGGCAACAGCTCACCCCGGAACCCTGTCGGTTCCTTGTCGACCACCAACACGTCTGGGTCGAACTGCTGAACCGCGGTCTGGATCAATCCCGCACGCAATTCGGTTACTTCGTCGATCCCCATTCCGATTGTGCGCGCGGCATACGAGCCGTCCGCACGCTTGGTCACACCGGGCAGGCGCACATGGTCAACCCGGCGCGGAAAAGTGAAACGGCCTGCCACGGGTGAACCCGTCAGGATCAGCGCCGAGGCGCTTGGGTCCGCCTGCGTGATTGCCGCAGCCAAGGCGCGGGACCGGCGCAAATGCCCCAGACCGAACGTGTCATGGCTGTAAAACAGGATACGCGGCGCGCGGTCCGGTTTAGAATTGGTTGTGCCAAGGCTCATAGTGTTGCCCGTCTTCTTGATCCCAGAGCGAAATCCGCGCGTTCGCTAGCGTTACCGTATATTTCAATGCCACGCTTGCCAAAGGCGGATTTGCGCATTTGCAAATGTTTCAAGCATTGCGATTTGGCAACAGCGTTTTGACAACTTCGCGGCATATCGCACCACAGCTAGAGAAGATCGCATAAGGATCCCGATGAAGGCAATCGGGTCGGACCTGAAACTTTTGCCCGGTCATATTCAATTATGGCAAGATTGAAAACACCTGCGAGCATCAGAGTGCGCCAAGAACACGTCCAAACACGATATTGAGACGGAGTGATGCGAGTGTTTGAACTGCCTGAAACGCTTCTGTAATCTGGCCAATATCGGCAAAAACTGGATGCAAGACCCAATGCGAAATAACTTTCTGGGCGTATTTTTTTTGGCGTTGTGGGCCATTTTCCTGAGCGTTCCCACTGGTGCATTGGCGCAGACGTCCTTGATTCCCGGATATTCTTCCGGGTCGGGCAGTTCGTCCGGGACCGACAAGGAAAGTGATTTGGCCGCTGCAATCCGTGCTGCCAGCGATGCAGGCGCGAGTGTTATTGTCATCGACAGTGCCGGTCAGGTTGTGACAACGGCAGGTGGAAAGGATGCAGGTTCGGGGGGCGCGGACAGCGATTCGAGCAACCCGATGGGTGACGGTTCGCAGCTGATGAAGGCGCAAGAGCGGTTCTCGAAATTCCGCGAGTCGATGAATTCCCGTCTCGAGGCGCTGCCCTATTCTATTTTTGAAGTACAGTACATCCTGCGCCAGACCAGCCCAGATGGCCGTATCCAGACCTATGTCGAGGTGTTGGGCTGGAATATCCTGTTCCTGTTACTTGGGCGGTGGCTGTCGATCGAGATTTACGGGAAACGGTTCGCGCGCCGCTGGGTGGTGGCGCGGATCAAGGACGAACCACAGGGTTATCGGGAAAAGATGCCGTTCCTGCTGTTCCGGTTCCTGATGGGGATCGGTGCTACGGTCTTTGCAATGATCATGGCTTTGATCGTCGGGTATCTGATCTTTGGCGAGGCCGAGGATATCTCGGTCCAGTTCACGATCACCGCCATCTTTACGGCTTTTTTCCTGTCGCGCACGGTGTCGGACCTGTGGCGCATGGTCCTGTCGCCTTATCTGAGCCAATATCGATTACCGCCCTTTTCGGACAAGAATGCGCGCAGGCTGTACATCTGGGCGTCCGTGCTGGCGACCTATGATATTTCGGTCGTCCTGTTTTCCACCTGGGTCGCTGATTTTGGACTGAACTACAACGTCTACGCCATGGTGTATGGTGGTCTGACGATGCTGGGCGCGCTGGGCAATATTCTGATGATCCTGTTCAACGCCCGTGCCATCTCGAACGCGATCCGGGGTGGGCGGGCATCCGAACAGGTGTCTTGGCTGCTGCGGTTTGTGTCATTTGGCTGGGCGCCGGCATTGATCATCTATGTCGTGTTCAGCTGGTTCCGTCTGGCTGTTGATCTGGCGCTGGAGCATCCGACACCGCTGCCGTTGATTGCAAGCAGCTATCTGATCTTCATGTCCGTGGTCGTGGCCTATGGTGCAATGAACTACCTGCTGGAGCGGTATTTTGACCGCTCGCGCATGATTAGCGAAATAAACGGGGAAGCCGAGGCAGCGGATGAAGGCGTCATGGCGGCGGATATACCCGAGGCTGAACAGCCGAAGCAGCATCTTCTGACTTATGAAGACCTGGCCCGCCGGGTAGCCGGAATTCTGGCTTTCGTGCTCGGGGCTTATGCGCTTGTCGTGATATGGTACCCGAACGCGGACTGGAGCGAGGATCTGCCGGTAGAACGTGCGCTGGATGTGATGGTCGTCCTGTTTATCGGGTACATCCTGTTTCATTTCTTTCGGATCTGGATCGACAGCAAGATCGCTGAAGAATCCGACGATGGCACCGAGGTTGAACTGGGCGACGAAGGCGGGGAAGGCGGGCAAAGCCGTCTGGCAACGTTGTTGCCACTTTTCCGGGGCGCAATTCTGGCTGTTGTCGTGGTCACGATCGTACTGATTGTCCTGATGGAACTGGGTATCAATGTCAGCCCGTTGTTTGCGGGTGCCGGTGTGGTTGGTCTGGCCGTGGGTTTCGGGTCGCAAACGCTGGTGCGCGACATTTTTTCCGGCGCATTCTTCCTGCTGGATGATGCGTTCCGGAAAGGGGAATATATCGACATTGGGGATGTGAAAGGGACGGTCGAGAAAATCTCGGTCAGGTCCATGCAACTGCGTCACCATCTGGGTGCGCTGAACACCATTCCCTTTGGCGAGATCAAAGTGCTGACCAACTATTCGCGCGATTGGGTGATCATGAAGCTGCCGCTGCGCGTGACCTATGACACCGATGTCGAGAAGGTTCGCAAGTTGATCAAGAAATTGGGTCAGGAACTGTTGGCCGATCCCGTAATCGGAGACAATTTCATCCAACCGCTGAAGTCACAGGGCGTGATCGAGATGCAGGATTCAGCGATGATCATCCGGGTCAAGTTCATGACGAAACCCGGCGACCAGTGGCTGGTTCGCAAAAAGGTCTATCAGGACATTCGCGAGCTGTTCGCGCGAGAGGGGATCAAGTTTGCGCATCGCGAGGTCACTGTAAGATTGGCAGATGGCAAAGAGGCGGAAGACCTGACACCAAAACAGCGTGAGGCCGTGACAGGGGCTGTTCAGGCCGCAATTGACGAGGACTATCTGGACGATATCGGGCCGGATGGCGACGACCGGTAGAGAGTCCCGCCGCCGCTTTGTGTTGAGTCTCGGATGAGGTGCCCCGAAAGCGTGAGGTCAGTTGGAAACGAAGGGCCAGACCGGGTCAGATGTGCCCAGTTTCGACGCCGGTAAATCCCATTGCAGCACAGTTTCACCGAGGCTTAGCGCTGGTTTGAGGCGGTGCCCCGGTCCCCAGCCCGAGGCTTCTGTTGAAGGGGAGTAATCCGTGGGCATCGGGCGAATGGGCTCAGCCTCGACGTCGTCTTTGCCGAGAATCGCCAAAAGCTCGGCGGTGCGGGCAAGGGACAGATGCGCATGCATGATGGAATTGCCCGACGCGGCCTCGGCCAATGCGGAAAGGACGGCGGCGGCCATCAGGTAGCCGGTTGCGTGGTCCAAAGCCTGAACCGGCAATGGCGTTGGTTTGTCTGCGTCAGCCCAACCCATGCCCGTATGCGCAATTCCCGCGCTCATCTGCACAAGGCTGTCAAAGCCGCGCCGGTTCGACCACGGGCCTTGCCAGCCATAGGCATTCAGCGTCACCTCGACCCTGTTCGGTGCCAGTTCATCGCGCTTAGCACGGGTCAGGCCCAGCGCGTCCAAAGCGCCGGGCCGGTACCCGTGCACGAATACATCGGCCTGGGACAAAAGCTCTTGCAGCCGTTCCATTCCAACGGTCGATTTCAGATCGAGATAAGCGCAGTGTTTTCCAAGTGAAATGTCAGGTATCACACCGGGCTCGTCCCAAGCGGGCGGATCGATCCGCAAAACCTCGGCCCCGAAACCGGCCAATGTGCGTGTCGATACCGGACCCGCCAGAACGCGTGTCAGGTCAAGAACGCGCAACCCGGCCAGAGGTCTTGCAGAAGTTGCCTGCGGCCTCTCGCGCAGCTTGACGTACCGGGGGCCTTGCCAACCAATCAGCGGGTCGCGCGATACAGCGCGGCCCTGCGGATGTTCAAGCCATTCGGTCCGGCTGCGCATGGCAGCGGCCACGCCGCCTTCGGCCACAATATCGGTTTCCAAATCGGATATGGCCCGGGTTCTGACGGCTTTTGCCACAGCGTCACGCTCTGGCAGCGTTCCAAGAACCTTCATCGCTGCCGCGCGATGGCGTGGCAGGTTGGTGTGCAACCTGATCCACCCATCAGAAGCCCTGTAATCCCCCGCGACCGAATCCCAAAGGTTCGGCATTTCCCAGCCATCAGGCTTGAAGGAATAGCCGAACCACAAGGATGCCAGCCGATGGTCGACGACGATCTCGGGTGCTTTCTGGGTCAGGTTCAGCGCCTGCATAAAGCGGGACATCTCTTGCCCAACGGCTGCAAAGCTGGCCGTCGCCAGTTCGGAAACGGCAAAAGCACTTGGCAGAGCGCCTGTGCCGACCCTGCGATATCGGTCGGCAGCCGGAAGGGTGGCAAGAAGGCTCATTGCTGATAAGGATCCAGGCTGTCGCGCAACCCGTCACCCAGGAAGTTGAAGGCCAGTACGATCACGATGATCGGCAGCATCGGGATTGCCGTCCAGGGATAGATCTCGATCGACGCGAGGTTTTGCGCGTCATTCAGCATCACTCCCCAGCTTACCGCTGGTGCACGAAGGCCCAGGCCAAGAAAGCTGAGCGCGGTTTCCCCAAGGATCATTGCCGGGATCGACAGGGTGGCAGATGCAATCAAATGAGACATGAAATTCGGCAACAAGTGCTTGCGGATCACCCGGCCCGAGCTTGCGCCCATCATTTCTGCGGCCCGTACATATTCTTCCTCGCGCAGTGACAGGAACTTGGCACGGACCGAACGCGCCAGCCCGGGCCAGTCGAGGATGCCGAGGATGATCGAAATGATGAAGAATACGGCAACCGGGCTCCAGTTCGATGGCACGGCAGCAGACAGTGCCAGCCACAACGGCAGTTCCGGCAGTGAACGCAGGATTTCGATGACCCGGTTGATGACCCAGTCGATGCGCCCGCCGAAATAACCCGCCATCGAACCGAACAGGATACCCAGAAAGAACGATACCGAAATACCTATCAGGCCCACGGTCAGCGATAGCTGCGCCCCATAGAGGATGCGGCTGAAGATATCGCGACCCAGCCTGTCGGACCCCCACAAGAACAAGGTGGCACCATCCGGCGCGCAGAAAAGATGCCTGTCTGTCTTGATAAGACCTGCAAGTCGATATTCGGACCCTTCACAAAAGAACCGGATCGGGCGCGGGTCGTCAGTGTCTGGGACGAACTTCCACTGGAAGGTTTCCAGATCCGCCTCGGCGACGATTGGAAAAACATGGGGGCCGATAAAAGCGCCGTCGTAAAACCAGTTCACGGATTGTGGTGGCGCGTACAGATGCTCTCCGTTCCGGTCATTAGGGCCATACGGCGCGATGAAACCGGCAAACGGCAGCATTAGGTAGCACAGCAGCAGGAAGATACCCGAGATCAGGCCCAGCTTATGTGTGCGGAACTTGCGCCAGACCAACACCCAGTTTGGGGCATCCAGATCGGCGCGTTCCAGTTGCTGTATCGATGCCTGCGGATCAAAAGGCGCGTCATCGACGTAGCGATTGTCAGGACGTTCGGTCATGCTTCGCGCCCCTCGTACCGTATGCGGGGATCCAGCATGACCAGCAGAATATCCGAGATCATCGTGCCGATAAGCGTCAGTAGCGCGACAAACATCAGGATAAACGCGGACAGGAATTGGTCTTGCGTTTTCAGTGCTGTCAGCAAAGTCGGCCCGATGGTTTGCAAGCCCAGAACAACTGACACCAGAACCGATCCTGATACCATTGACGGCAGAAGGTTACCGATATCCGCAACGAACGGGTTGAACGCCACGCGCAACGGATATTTCGTCAGCATCCGCGATGGGGCCATACCTTTGGCAATGGCCGTTTCCACATAGGGCTTCCCCAGTTCATCGAGCATATTTGCCCGCAGGCGCTGCATCATCGCCGATGCGCCCGAGGTTCCGATAACAAAAGTCGGAACGATCAGGTGGATGAGAATGGATTTTATCTTGTCCCAACTCAGCGGCTGACCTTCGAATTGCGGGTCCATCAGGCCGCCGATAGGCAGGTTGAAATACCGATGCCCGTAGTAGAACAGGATCAGGGCCAGCAAAAAGTTGGGGGTCGCCAGCCCCAGATAACCCACAAAGGCCGAGGTATAATCAATCCATGTCCGTGATCGCGCCGCTGCAATAACACCCAGGGGAAGGGCAACGGCATATACAAACAGGATTGCGGCAAGGTTGACGACGACCGTCAACCAAAGCGTGTCGCCTACGATCTCCGATACAGGCCGGTCGAACTCAAAGGACCAGCCGTAATTGCCTTGGATCAGACCTGAAAATCCGTGTGGTCCCGGCCAGAAGCCTATCCAGATCAGGTACTGTTCCCACATAGGGCGATCCAGAGCGTACTCGGCGCGCAGAAACTCGGCCTTGGCGACACCCGCTGACTGGCCCGAGGCCTGAAGCTCGGCAATCTGGTTGCTAAGGTAATCACCGGGCGGCAGGTTGATGATTATGAAGATCAGGACCGAGACCACCAACAATGTCAGCAGCATCGTGAAAAAGCGATACACCGCATAGCGCAGCATGACCATTTAGCTGCTCCTGCTTAGTCGGCGAAAAAGAACTCGTCCGGGCGGTGAACGCCGAAATGCGCACCGGGCTCCCATGCCCACATGGCCTGTTCCGGCACATTGCGCAGACGGTTCGACACGACAATGGGTTGGGGTGCTCCGTTCAGGATACCAATGGCATAAAGCTGATCGGCGTGGATTTTAAGCATTTCCGTCCAGATTTCCTTGCGTTCGTCATCCGTTGTGGCGACCTCCCAGTTATGGGCCAGTTGCATCAGACGTTCTGCCTCGGGCATGTCGGGGGCTTCCCCGGCTTCACCACCTGTCTGGTAGAACTGGCCCCATTTTGGCCAGGCCAGGAATACCTGATCGGTGGGCGCCAGATAGGTTGGAGACGTGTGTGCCTGCGGGATGCCGTCATCCCATCCATACCAGACCGATGCCATCGAGTTGCCGGCAAACACCCGGTTGCGCAGGATATCGCGATCCAATGGGCGCATGACCAGCTTGACCCCGATCTCACGCCAGGTGTCGGTGACGATTTGCAAGGCGTTTTCAACCTCTTGCCGCTCACCAGCAGTTTCGATCACCAGTTCCATAGGACGGCCATCCGGTAACAGGCGGACACCGTTCTTGTCGCGCTGGGTCAGGCCGACCTCATCCAGCAACGCATTGGCCTGGCTGACATCGTAACTGGCCCAGGCGGTGGCATTTCTTTCATCGTAAAAGGGCGAGGCAGGCAGAACCGACATTGCACCGGGGTGCGCAAGCTTGAAATACAAAGCCTGGTTGATTGTCTCGCGGTCGATGGCAAGGGACAGGGCGCGCCGCACACGGACGTCACGCAACACTTCGCGCCAGGCGTCATCCTCGAAATTGAGGTTCGGATAGATCGCGATTTGCGATGCAACGCCGGTTTTCCACAGTAATGTCTTGTAGCCGCCTTGCGCCTCGCCTTTTTTCAGGATGGAAGCGTCGCGGAAATCCAAGCCCCGACCTTGCAGGTCGCTTTCCCCTGCATTGGTTTTGGCGGCAACCAGACCGGGGGCAACGATCTCCATCTCGACCACATCGATATAGGGCAGCTGAACCCCTTTGCTGTCGATACGGTGGTAATAGGGGTTACGTACGAAATTGTGGCGGATTTTCTTGCCGGAACTTGCGTTCAGCCACGGTTGCAACGTGGGCAATTCGTGATTGTCGAACTTGTACAGGTTGTCGAGCTTGTTGTGCAGCGCGGCCCAGCTTTTGACGCGGGCATCATCGACCAGAAAGGCAAGTTCCTCGGGGTCGGCATATTTCTCGTGATATCGTTTCAGGAACGCTGCGGGACGATAGATAAAGGGCGGTCTTGCCTGAGCCAGCGATTGTAGAAAACCCGGGTTAGGGTTCTCCCATTCGAAAATCACAGTGGTTTCATCCGGGAAGGTAACGGTGGGTGATTTGCCTTCGACTATCAGAGAATCCGGCGGGCCTGACGGGCTGAGCAATTTGTTGTTGGCAACGTCTTCCCACCAATAGCGGAAATCTTCCGACGTAAACGGAGAGCCGTCGGACCATTTGTGCCCTTCGCGCAGTTTCAGGGTGAACTTGCGGCCGTCTTCGTTTTCAAACGACGCCAGCAAATCGGGTATAATCTCGTAGTTCTGGTCGAAACCGACCAGCCGGGCATAGCCATAGACAACCATCTGGCGGATATCTTTGGAGCGCGTGATCATGGTGCGCAGGGTGCCGCCCTGTTTGCCAAACTCGCGACCCTTTGCTGCCAGATCGACAATCAGCGGGTCCTTGGGCAGGCGCTCTTGAACGGGAGGAAGATTGCCCGCTTCTACTTCCGCGTTCCAGAACGCGCTTTCCTGCGGCGTCGGGATCGTCTCGGCCGTGGCGGGCAGCATCCCGATGAACGCCAGCGAAGCGGCCAGGATCAGGGGGCGAGTGGTCTTAAACATGGCAACGTACCTTATGGCCCGGTTCCAATTCCACCAATGAGGGTATCACGGTGTCCGAGAAACGAAAGGCTTCATCCCAACTGTCCGGCGCGCCGGCGCCCAAGGAAACCACTTGCAGGTCGATCGGGCGATTGATGTCGGGTTCGGGTTGAGCGGCAATCAGCGCTTTGGTGTAGGGGTGGCGCGGATTGTAGAAAAGAGTTTCGGGTGGTGCTTGCTCGACGATCAGGCCTCGACGCATCACGGCAACTTCGTCGGCGATCCGTGCAACAACGGCCAGATCGTGCGAGATGAACAGATAGGACAGATTCAGGCTGTCCTGTAGATTTTCCAACAGGGTCAGAATCTGCCCCTGTACCGATACATCCAGCGCCGAGGTGGGTTCGTCACACACGATGAGCTGCGGGTCGAGCATCATGGCGCGGGCTATCGACAGACGTTGCCGCTGGCCCCCCGAAAAGGCGTGTGGATAGCGTTTCAGCATGTCGGCTGTCAGGCCGACGCGCTGCAACATCTCGGCGGCCTTGTCGCGCTGCTCGGCGGTTGTTCCGATGCGGTGAATTTCCAGCGGCTCAGTCATCGCGTCCTGAATGCGCATCCGCGGGCTGAGCGAGCTGTAGGGATCCTGAAACACCATCTGCGCATTGCGCTGAAACGCCGTGCGCTGGGCGCGGGTCATGTTGTGCACCGTGACGGGATCGGCATTCGGCGCGGTGCGAAACAGGACTTCTCCGCCGGGATCGGGCAGTTCCGCACCCAACGCGATCCGCGCGGCTGTCGTTTTACCTGATCCGCTTTCACCGACAATGGCCAGCGTCTTGCCACGTGCAAGATTCAGATCGACCCCTTTGCACGCATAGATTTCCTTGTCGGCCTGCCACCCTTTGCTGGACCGCATCGTGTAGGTCTTTGAGACGCCCTTCATCTGAAGGATCAGATCGTCGCCCGGCATCGGTATGCCCACAGCAGCCTGATCTGGAATTTCCGGCGCAGCATCAAACAGTTGTTTGGTATATGGATGCGCCGGGGAGGTCAGGATTGGTGCGGCCGGGCCAGCCTCCATGATGCGGCCCTTGTGCATGACCACAACCTGTTCGGCCATGTTGGCAACCACGCCCAGATCATGGGTCACCAGAATAAGCGCCATGCCAGTCTCGCGCTGCAATTCCTTGATCAGCCCCAGAACCTGAGCCTGAGTGGTCACATCCAGCGCGGTGGTTGGCTCGTCTGCGATCAGCAACTCGGGTTTGGATACCATGGCCATCGCAATCATGGCGCGTTGGCGCATTCCGCCCGACAGCTCGAACGGGTAGGAGTCATAGGCGCGCTGCGGATCTGGAAAGCCCACGCGCTCGAACTGCGTCAGGACCTTTTTTCGCGCTTCAGACTCGGAAAGCCCACGATGCAGCCACAGGACTTCACTGACCTGATTACCAATCTTGTGCAGAGGTGACAGTGATCGCATTGGTTCCTGAAAGATCATCGAAACGCGATTGCCACGAATGCCGCGCATTTCCCGTTCGGTGACCGCTGTCAGGTTACATGTGCCCTTGGAATCATTCAAAGTTATCGTGCCGCTGCGTATCTGGGCCGCTCGCGGCAGAATCCGCAAGACGGCCCGGCACGTGATGGTTTTTCCCGATCCCGATTCACCGACCAGCGCCAAGGTTTCCCCTGGTTTGACATCAAAGTTCACATCCGCGACCACGGAACTTCCCGCACCAAAGCCGATGCTGAGGTCTCTGACGCACAACAACGCGCTCATGCAGGCTTTCCAACCGTTTGGCCGCTTGGTGACATCGGTCGTTTCAACTCCCCGTGATTTTTTCGCCAGTGTCGCGCGGTTCCGCCTGTCTAGTCAAACCCGTTCTTGGGCTGAAATGTCGCGAAAATGTGAAACTTTGGGCTTCGTCGCTACACAAAGTCTTGAGAATTTGTCATCTAAGGCGGCGTCGGGGGCATCTATGCTTTCGATTGGTATCAAGGAGATATTTACCGGTGTCCAAGAATCAAAGCCGTCTGGACTTGTTTATCGATCGAATGGTGTCACAGCGCGCCTGTCTGGATCACGCGATTGCGCAAACGGCAGGCATGGCAGGTCCGGTGTTTGAACTGGGTCTGGGCAATGGGCGCACCTATCATCATCTTGTGCAGCACATCGATGGACGCCCTGTCTTTGTGTTCGAACGCGCGGTGGCTTCGCACCCCGATTCAACCCCGCCCGAGGATCGGGTGATCTTGGGAGATGTGCGCGAGACGCTGCCAGCGGCGGTCGACAGGTTTGGACCGACGGCAAGCCTGATCCATGCAGACCTTGGAGGGCATAATCGCGAAAAGAACGACATCTTTGCGCGGCTTGTTTCCCCGTTGATCGAGCCCTTGCTGGCATCGGGTGGATTAATGGTATCAAGCGACCGGATGTATTTCGAGCGGCTGGAGGAAATGCCGTTGCCCGATTGTGCCGTCGAAGGGCGCTGTTTCATCTATCGGCGCTGATCAGAGAGAAGGGCCCCGCATGATATTCTACGATTGCTCTACGGCCCCAAACCCGCGCCGTGCTCGCATGTTCATCGCGGAAAAAGGGTTGGACATCGAAACGCACGAAATCTCGATTGCTAAGGGCGCGCAGTTGAGCGCTGAGTTTCGTACAGTGAACCCCCGGGCCACAATCCCGGTTCTGGTAACGGATGAAGGCGCAGTCCTGACCGAAAATCTTGGCATCGCCGCGTATCTTGAAGCGCGTTTCCCCGAGCCGTCCTTAATGGGCCGTACCGCTGATGAAAAAGGGTTGGTCTTGATGTGGAACGCAATTGCCGAGCAGCAGGGCGGTGCGCCCATCGCTGAGGCTTTGCGCAACAGCCACCCGGCGTTCAAAGACCGTGCTATTCCCGGCCCTGTTAACCATGCGCAGATCCCTGAGCTGGCGCTACGTGGGCGCGAGCGGGTTGCGTCGTTTTTCGAGCTGCTGGAGGCGCGGCTGATGCAAAGCGCGTATGTCGCTAGCGATGTATTCACTCTGGCGGATATATCCACTTTTGTTTTTGTCGATTTCGCGCGCGTCATAAAGATGCGGATACCGGACGGCAATACGAACACGCAGGTCTGGTTTGAAAGCGTGAAAGCCCGCCCAAGCGCGCAGCTTTAGGTTTGCAAAGCAATAGGTAGAGTTCTCTCATTCCGCACTGTACAGAAATGTCTAGACAGAACTGAACAGTGCTACTAGCGTCTTCCAAGATTCTGTTCAGGGAGGTCGGGATGAAATCCCAATATCGCGTAGTGGTCATTGGTGGGGGCGTCGTTGGTGCCTCGGTTCTGTATCATCTGGCCAAATTCGGCTGGTCGGATGTGGTCATGCTGGAAAGGCGGCGGCTGGCTTCGGGATCGTCATGGCACGCGGCGGGCGGCATCCATGCCCTGAACGCGGATCCAAACATGGCCTCGTTGCAGGCCTACACAATCGACCTGCTGAGTGAGATCGAAAAAGAATCGGGCCAGAATATCGGTTTGCATATGACCGGTGGCCTGACTTTGGCCGGTACGCCTGAACGCTGGGAGTGGTTGCAGGCCAATTACCGCATCTTCCAGTCCATCGGTATTGACGACTGCGAGTTGCTGACCCCGCAAGAGGCACAGAGACGCTGCCCGATCATGTCAACCGACGGTGTTTTGGGCGCGATGTGGGCGGATCGCGAGGGGTATATCGATACAACAGGTACTGTTCAGGCTTATGCTACTGCGGCCAGGAAACGTGGTGCCGAATATTATGAAGAAACCAAGGTCGAGGAATTGATCCAGACGGCGGATGGCTGGCAGGTGGTGACCGATAAGGGCACGATCACCTGTGAACATGTGGTCAACGCGGCCGGGCTCTGGGCCAAGCAGGTTGGGCGTATGGCCGGGATAGAGCTGCCAGTTTCACCGTTGAAGCACCACTATCTGATCACAGACACGGTGCCCGAAGTCGCGCAGGCAGACTTCGAGATGCCGATGACCGTGGACCTCGAAGGATTCACCTATATGCGGCAGGACCAGAAGGGCGTTCTGGTGGGGATCTACGAGGTCGATCACGAACACTGGGCGATGGATGGCGCGCCGTGGAACTATGGCGAGGAACTGTTTCAGGAACAGCTTGACCGGATCGAGAACGAGCTGACATTGGGCTTTGAGCGGTATCCGTCGATCCAGAACGTGGGCATCAAGACATGGGTCAATGGTGCGTTCACGTTCTCGCCGGATGGTAACCCGCTGGTTGGTCCGGTTCCGGGTAAACGAGGGTATTGGACGGCCTGTGCGGTCATGGCAGGGTTCCTGCAAGGTGGTGGCGTTGGGAAAACACTGGCCGAATGGATGATCCATGGCGAGCCCGAAGCCGATGCCTGGCCGATGGATGTGGCGCGCTATGGGGAATTCGCACAGAACAAGCGGTATATCCGTGAAACCACTGGCCAGTTCTATTCGCGCCGCTTCGTGATGACCTACCCGAACGAACAATTGCCTGCGGGTCGCCCGTTAAAGATGGCTCCGGCGCATGACGCGATGACTGAGGCCGGATGCAAATGGGGCGTCAGCTGGGATCTGGAGGTGCCGCTGTATTTTGCACCCAAAGGGTTCGAGGAAACGCCGACGCTCAAACGTTCGAACGCGCACGACATCGTGGCGGCTGAATGCAGAACCATCCGTGAGGGCGTGGGCCTGATGGATATCACGGGCTTTTCCCGCTTTGAGGTTTCCGGTCCCAATGCCAAAGCGTGGCTGGATAACGTTATGGCTTCGAAACTGCCCGCGCCGGGTCGTGCCAAACTGGCGCCGATGCTGGGCGAAGACGGGCGGCTCAAAGGCGATCTGACCGTGTTGAACTGGGGCGATGGCACCTGGTGGATCATGGGCAGCTATTACCTGCGCGCCTGGCATATGCGATGGTTCAACGATCATATGATGGATGGGGTCACCGTCCGCGACCTGGGAGAGGAGTATTGCGGGTTCGCCGTGGTCGGACCGAAATCGCAGGCGGTGGTCGAGAAACTGGCCGAACAGGATATCTCAAACCTGAAATTCATGGGCTGCGGTGATTTCGACATCGGCCTGGTCCGTGCCCGCGTGGCCCGCATGTCGGTGACCGGCGAAAAAGGGTATGAGATCAACTGTCGCTATGGCGATCACATCAAGCTGCGCCGCATTTTGCTGGAAGCCGGTTCAGAAGAGGGAATCCGCGAGTGCGGTTTCAATGCGATGCTGTCAACGCGGCTTGAGAAAAGCTTTGGCATCTGGTCGGCAGAGTTCACGCAGGCTTACACACCCGGCATGACCGGCATGGATCGCTGGATCGACTGGGACAAGGAGTTCATCGGCAAGAAGGCCGCTTTGGCCGAACGGGATGGCAATGGCCCGGCGCAGGTACAGGTAACACTGGAAATCGATGCGTTGGACGCCGATGCCAGCGGGTATGAGCCGGTCTGGGCCAATGGCGAACGCGTGGGTTTTGTGACTTCAGGCGGTTATGGGCACCACATCGGCAAGTCGTTGGCGATGGCCTTGATTGACCGTGACAAGGTGGACCCGGGTACGGAACTGTCTGTCCATGTGGTGGGTGTGGAATGTCCGGCGCGAGTAATTGCGCCGTCGCCCTACGACCCTCAGGGCAAAGCGATGCGGGGCTGATCATGGCCGCTCCGGACCGACGACGCCGAAGGCGAGGGGGCGAGGCTGCCCCGCAGCCCAGCCGCGACGTGAGCTATCGCCAGCTTAGGAACCCTTTCCCATTGATGGAGGTGTTCCCGGCTGACCAGGTTGCGGACATGCACGAGGCAGCGTTGCGTACGCTCGAGGAGTTGGGTGTAAAGACCCTGCTTCCCGAGGCGCGCAAGCTGTTCAAGCAGGGTGGCGCGCGCGTGGATGAAGACAGTGAGATGGTCTTTATCGGGCGCGAGATGGTTGAGGCTGCCGTTGCCTCGGCCCCCAAATCTGTCGCTTGTAGCGCCGGTTCGCGGCATCGTGATTTCACTCTGGAACTGGGTTCGCTGGTGTTTCAACCGGGGGCAGGCGCGCCGAACGCAACCGATCTGGAACGTGGTCGCCGCCCGGCGACAGGTCAGGATTATCTGGAGTTTCTGAAGCTCACCCATCATTTCGATGTGTTCCAGATGATCTCGCCTCAGGTTGAACCTCAGGATGTACCGACGCATCTGCGCCACTACTTCACGACACAGGCACAGATGGAACTGACCGACAAGTTCCCGTTCTTCTTCTCGCGCGGTACGCCGCAGGTCATGGATTGCTTTGAGATGCTGTCCACGGCGCGAGGTCTGTCGGATGATGAGTTCCGGGGCAACGCGCATTGTTACACGATCATCAACACAAACAGCCCGCGCACGTTGGACATTCCCATGGCGCAAGGCCTGATCGACTTCGCGCGCCACGGTCAGATGTCGATCATCACACCGTTCACCCTGATGGGGGCGATGGCGCCGATCACCGTGGCCGGGGCAATCACCCTGTCCCATGCCGAGACGCTGGCCGCGCTGACCTTGGCGCAGCTGGCCAGACCGGGCGCTCCGGTGTGTTACGGCACGTTCACCAGCAATGTGGACATGAAATCCGGTGCACCTGCATTCGGGACGCCCTCGCATTTTCAGGCATCACTGGCCGCAGGCCAACTGGCGCGTCACCTTGGCCTGCCCTGGCGGTCGGCGGCAGGGTCAGCGTCAAACAGCAACGACGTGCAAGCGGCGAATGAGAACCAGTTTGGCCTTTGGGGTTGCCTGATGGCCGGGGCGACTGTGATCATTCATTCCGCGGGCTGGCTGGAAGGGGGATTGACCGTATCCTTCGAAAAGCTGGTCTGCGATGCCGAGGTGCTGAACATGGTGGCCGAGCTTTGCGCGGGCGCGCAGGCGGGGTCCGCCGAGATTGGCTTTGATACCGCTTTAAGTGAGGTCGCGCCTGGCGGTCATTTCTTTGCCTGCCCCCAGACGATGGAGCGCTACACCACCGAGTTCTATCAACCGCATGTCCATGACTACGCCAATTTCGGCACATGGACCGAACGCGGTTCAACAGATGCCAACCAACGTGCAACGGGGGTTTGGCAGGGTATCCTGAACGATTTCAAGGCCCCTGCCTTAGACAATGATCGTTTTGGTGCCTTGCAGGACTTTATCGCACGTCGCACCGCAGAGGGCGGAGCGCCACCGGAGAGTTGAATGAACAACAAACCTATCCTTCACCGCGATGATCCCGAGGCCGAGCCCCTGATCGGCAATGTCAAGGTCACCCGCGACGACTGGCTGAACGTGGCGATGGACGTGCTGATTTCGGACGGGGTGGACCAGATCAAGGTTCTTAACTTGGCCGAGCGGATGGCCGTGTCACGTTCATCCTTCTACTGGTACTTCAAGTCCAGACAGGAACTTTTGGATGCACTGCTGGCGCGGTGGCAGGCGACCAATACGGTTGCGCTTGTAAAACAGGCAGAAGCGCCGGCCGAAACGATAACGGGCGCGGTCTGCAATGTGCATCGTTGTGTCGTCAACACGGACTTGTTTGACACCGCATTGGATTTTGCCGTGCGCGACTGGGCGCGTAAATCGGGCAAAGTACGCCGTGCGCTGGACCAGTCAGACACACGGCGGCTTGAAGCTTTGCACGCGATGTTCGCCAGATACGGTTATTCCGAGATCGAGTCCGAAACACGTGCGCGCGTGCTGTATTACATGCAGATCGGATATGATCTGGCACAATTGAACGAACCCTTCGAGACGCGGATCTCGATGGTGCCGCATTACCTATACGCCTTTACGGGCGTTGAACCGAAACCCGAAGAAGTTGAAGAATTCAGCGCATATTCCCGGCGCTACTGGAAAGGAGACCCGACATGAGTCAACCAGACGCAATCATCATTGGCACAGGTGTGATCGGCGCGGCCATCGCGTTCGAAATGTCCAAGGCGGGCTGGAAAACCCTGTCTCTGGATCGCAACGCACAGGTTGGGCACGGTTCAACCGCCGGGTCCTGCGCGATCATCCGGATGCATTATTCCACCTTCGACGGAACGGCGTTTGCCTGGGAAGGGTATCATTACTGGCGCGACTGGGCTGACTATCTTGGCCTGCCAGAGGGGGCCAATCTGGCTCAGTTCCGGGAAACCGGCTGCCTGGTCATGAAGACCGACGCGAACGGGATGCTGGAAAAGCACATGCGCAACTCATCAGAACTGGATTGCCCGTTCGAAGATTGGTCGGGGGAAAAAGTGGTTGAACGCCTGTCGGTTTATTCGTTGGACAGCTTTGCCCCGGCGCGCCGCATGGATGACCCGGAATTCGGCCAACCCAACGGGCGAAAGATGACGGGTGGAGTGTACTGGCCGCAGGCGGGATATGTCACCGACCCGGCCTTGTCGGCGCAAAACCTGATGGATGCTGCCAAACAGCACGGGGCCGAGGTCCGCACCAGTGCCGAAGTTACCGAGATCCTGACCGAAGATGGTCGCGTTTCCGGAGTCAAGCTAGCCTCGGGCGAAGAAATCCGCGCAAGGGTTGTCGTGAACGTGGCCGGGCCGGGCTCGGCTATCATCAATGGGATGGCAGGCGTTCTGGACGACATGACCATCAAAACCCGCCCCCTGCGGCAAGAGGTCGTGCATGTCCCTGCCCCGGAGGGGTTCGATTTTGAAAACGACGGAACCATCGTCTCGGACAGCGACATCGCCTGCTATTGCCGCCCGGAACACGGCAATCACATCCTTGTGGGATCTGAGGACCCGGAATGCGATCCGCATCAATGGTGCGAGGATGATGTCACCTATAACCGAGAGTTCACGGACCAATGGACCACACAGGCCATGCGATACGCGCAGCGTGTACCCAGCCTTGGTATTCCATCAAAAACGCGGGGCGTGGTTGACCTTTACGATGCCTCTACTGACTGGATTCCGATCTATGACAAATCCAGCTTGCCGGGGTTTTACATGGCCTGCGGGTCCAGCGGGAACCAGTACAAGAATGCACCGATAGCGGGTAAGATGATGGCGGCCCTGATCGCGTATTGCGAAGGCGGAGCGGATCACGACGCGGAACCGTTGCAATTCGAACTGCCTTATATCAAACGGATCATCGACGTGGGCTTTTACTCACGCAAGCGCCCGATCAATGAGGAAAGCAGCTTTTCGGTTCTGGGCTAGTCGGGTTTTTGCAACAATCAAAGTCGAGCGGGGCAGGTTTACAGCTTACCTCGCTATGACCGATCGAAGGGTCGGCGCATAGCTTCCAGGCTGCGAAACGGACAGTATACCCTGATGTTAGTTACGTTGCCGCGAAGGTGACCCAGGCCCAGACCATCGCCACATAGGTCAGGTTGTGCAGGCACTGATCCAGCCCAGCCGCACGCCAGAATGCGGCCTGCGTGGGCTCAAGTTGTTTCTTGTCTGAATAGCTGGCTTTCACGAAATCGATATTGAAGTGAATAACCCATTCAAGCAATTCGACAATCAGGATAAACAAAAGCGGAGCGCCGAAAGCGGCAAACACGATGAAAGAGCCCGCAACATGAACTGCTGCGTGCTGCGCGCGTCCCACGTGAAAATACTCGCCTCTGCCAGAGAGCATCTTCGGTGTCTGGAGGTAGTAGTCAGCGAACATATGCTTAATCTGTAAAAGGCAAAGCATAAGTAGCACTGCGCCAATACTGGCAGTCAAAAGAACCCTCCCGATATCATTCAAAACTGACTTTAGGCAATAACACGGCCATGCGTAAATGAACTAGTTCACATAAGATAAAGAAAATTCTCAGGAGGGAAAAAATTTGCATAACGTGTCAGTATGGCAGTAAATTCAAACTGTTGAATTTGGGCGCACGGCGTCCGGGCCGTGTTATCGGCCAGCAGTAGGGGCAGGTTCCATAGAACGCACGATTTTCCGCTTTATCTGGAAATACTCCAAACGTGATCAGCTGATCCTGCTGGCTGTGACGGCGACGTTATTTCCGTTGCTCTATCTTACGCTGGAGTTGCCCAAGCGTATCATCAACGACGCAATCGGTTCGACAACGGCCGAAGTGGATGTCTGGGGTTATACGCTTTCACAGACGAATTTCCTGGTTATTTTGTGTTTTGCTTTCTTGGCTGCAGTGCTGGCGCACGGGCTGATGAAAATGCGCATCAACACCATGAAGGGTGTGCTGAGCGAACGCATGCTGCGACGGTTTCGGTATCAGCTGGTCAGCCGCGCGCTTCTTTTTCCGCAACCTTATTTCGAACGGGTCAGCCAGGGCGAAATGGTCTCGATGATCACGGCTGAAAGCGAACCAATGGGGGGGCTGATGGGCGATGCGATCAGCCAGCCGGTTCTGCAAGCCGGTCAAATGATCACCATACTTTCTTTCCTGTTCTTGCAAAGCTTTTGGTTCGGGCTGGCCGCTGTCGCCCTGATCCCGGTACAGGCCTGGTTAATCCCCAAATTACAACGTCAGATCAACCTGTTGAACAAGAAACGCATTCAGGAAGTACGGGCGTTGGCTGCCCAGATCGGCGAAAACGCGGCAGGGGCGTCAACCCTACGCAGCAATGGCGGTTGGCGCTATCGCCGGGCTATGGTTTCCGATCAATTGGGGCGGCTTTTCACGATCCGCTTTGAGATTTACCAGAAGAAGTTTTTTATGAAGTTCATAAACAACTTCATCTCGCAGCTGACACCATTCATGTTCTACCTGATTGGTGGCCTTCTGGTGTTGCAGGGTTCGGTTTCGCTGGGGGCATTGGTTGCGGCGCTGGCGGCGTACAAGGATCTGAGCTCACCCTGGAAAGAGCTGTTGACCTATTACAACCAAACCCAGGACATGTCGTTGCGCTGGGAAATCGTCGTTGACCGTTTCGATCCGGCCGGATTGAAGGATGAAGTGCTGTTCGAGGGCGAACCAGCAGAGCGCCCCCACCTGAGCGGCGATATCGTGTTGAATCACGTTTCAGTTCGCGACATGGACGGAAATCAGGTGCTGGATGATCTGAATCTTACTTTTCCCGGTGGCAAGACGATTGGTATCGCCGCACCCAGCGAAGAGGATCGGCGCGCCATGGGTGAGCTGCTGACCCGCGAGATTTTGCCCGCTGCCGGCACGGTTCAGGTTGGGGATCTGAACCTGGCAGATCTGCATCAGGGCGTTGTGGCCGCGCGTATCGGGTACGCAACGTCCCGCCCGGTCATGTTTCAGGGAACGTTGGGTGACAACGTGATGATGCCGATGCGATTCAAACCCTTGGCTGAATCCTCAGACGACCCTGATTTTGCCGAGACTTTGCGGGCTGGAAACAGCATGGATCCGTTCAGGGTGGAATGGCTTGACCCGGCGCTGGCCGGGTTTGAAGACGCGACGGCGTTGCGCGACTGGTGGTTGCAGCTGATTGATGGAATGGGGTCCGGTGCAGCCTTGTTTCGGCGCGGTGCCGAACAAAGCTTTGTTGCGACCGAACACTGCGAACTGGCAAGGAAACTGGTCGAGCTGCGCCCGCTTGTTCGGCGGGCGGTCCATGACGCGGGTCTTGAGCAGCAGGCGCTGATATTCGACCGGAATGCTTACAACCCGGCGCTGCCTGTTGCCGAGAACCTGCTTTTTGCGACGCCCCGCGTGCCGGTGACGCAGGCGTTGCTTGCCCGGCAGAAGGTTTTCCTCATGCAGTTGCGAGAGCTGGGGCTGGATGAGACGCTGATCGCCCTGACCCGTGACGTGATCGAGATGCTGCGACAGATCTTCGGGTTCGACGGAACCGACCATCCGTTGTTCCGCAAGCTGGGTCTTGATGCAAAGACTTATGAGGCAGCTGTGGAGCTGGTTGAACAGACCCGCAAAGAGGGAACATCAGGGCTGGATGACGAACAGCTGGCCAGTATGTTGGCCGTGCCTTTCGTCGTCTCGGCTGAGCAGATTGGCCCGGCTTTCACGGATGAGCTGAAAGACCGCATTCTGGAACTGAGGCAGAGTCATTCGGATAAGCTGTTGGAAAGCCTCAAGGACGCATTTGTTCCGCTGGATCCGGAAGATTTCGCGCCTGGATTGACGGTCATGGAAAACGCGTTGTTCGGCAAGGTCAGCCAGATAGGCGGCGCGCGATCGGATGAGGCTCGCAAGGTCATAGTCGACGTGTTGGAGGAGAACGGCGCGCGTCCTTTGGTGGTCGAGCTGATTTATGACATTCCGGTTGCTTTGGGTGGGCAGAGCCTTCCGGCGGTTTTTGCCGAACCGCTGGCGTTTACCCGCGCGACAATCAAGAAGCCAGATATCCTGATCCTGGAGCAGGCATTGGCCAGTTACGACATGAAAACGCAGGTATCGGTTTACAAGAAGCTGCGCGAGTTGCTGCCGGATGCCACGGTGTTCTACCTCAATGACCAGTTCGAAAACCCGGACGTATTCGACATGTTCGTGGAAATCCGGCAAGGTCGTGTCGTCTCGGATGGAGGACCGGTAGACGTGGGAAAAGACAGCGCATCTTCAGCAGACCTGGCGCGGAAACTGCGCGCGCTGGAGCAGACCCCCTTGTTTTCGGGTCTGGACCGGAGGCAATTGCGCCTTCTGGCTTTTGGGGCGCAATGGTTCGATGCCAAGCCTGGGCAGGTGGTGTTCCTGAAAGATGATCAGCCCACCGATGGCGCTTATGTAGTGCTGGAGGGAGAGGCAGGCCTGTACCTGCCACAGGAAGATGGACCCGATCAGTTGATCACCACCGTGGGGCCGGGCGCATTGGTGGGTGAACTTGGTCTGATCCGCAAAGAACCACGCGCGCTGAGCATGGTGGCCGAAACACAACTATCCTGCCTTAGGATCGGTGAGGAAGAATTCCTGGCCGTTGTGGAAAACGATGCGGCAACCGCGTTCAAGCTGATGCAGGTGATCGCCGGTTACGTGTCCAATTAGGCGTGATCAGCTGGCAGGCTCGCAAAACAGCTCGTACAGCAGACCGATCATCTGCGCTGCATTTCCATCGCTTAGCGAATAATAGATCGTTTTGCCATCTCTTCGGGTGGTGACAAATCCTTCCTCCCGCAGACGGGCCAACATTTGGCTGACGGCGGCTTGTCGTAATTGCAGCAAATCCTCAAGCTGGCCTACCGATTTCTCGCCATTCCCAAGGTGGCACAGGATCATCAGGCGCCCTTCATGCGCCAGTGTCTTGAGAAATGCAGCCGCGCGGGCTGCATTTTCTTTCATTTCTGATGGTGTGTCCGAGGTGTGTGCCTGAGGTTCGGTTTCTAGGAGTGTCACGTTTTGACCGTTGTGCCGTTAATCTTGGGTCAATATGCCTCAAACCCGTCTGCGTTGTCACCCCTCGGTTGCAGGGGCACCGCCCTGAAAAGCATTGCCATTAACGTAATCGCAGGGCTCTTCCTGCATCTGCAAGTGCAAGCCGCGACCTTCATACGGGTGCGCGCGGGCCAGGTCTTCGTCGACATCGATCCCAAGTCCCGGCGCTGTCGGAGCGATCACGAAGCCGTCCTCTATCTGAATGGAACCTTTGATCAGCTGGTTGTGGAACGGTGTTTCAATGGTTTCCAGCAACAGCAGGTTCGGGATCGACGCGGCCAGGTGGATATTGGCGGCCCATTCGACCGGTCCTGCATAAAGATGTGGCGCCATCTGAGCATTGAATATCTCTGCTATAGCGGCGACTTTCTTCATCTCCCAGATTCCTCCGGCTCGCCCCAGCGCCGGTTGTAGGATTTCCGCAGCCCCGGCGCGCAGAACGGCTCCAAACTCGGCCTTGGTTGTCATGCGCTCTCCGGTGGCGATGGGGATACGGACGTTGTGGGCGACACGGGCCATGTCTTCGATCATATCAGGTGGCGTGGGTTCTTCGAACCATAGGGGCTGATATGGTTCCAGCGCCTGCCCCAGCCTAATGGCACCGGCCGTGTTGAACTGCCCGTGTGTGCCAAACAGCAGGTCGGCCTTGTCCCCTACGGCTTCGCGAATTGCCTTACAAAAGGCGACGGACATGGAAATGTCACTCATCGCGGGCATGTGGCCGCCACGGATTGTATAAGGGCCCGCCGGGTCGAATTTTACAGCGGTATAGCCGCGTCGCACCATTTCAGCGGCTGTTTCACCCGCTTGTTCGGGAGAGGTCCAGAAGTCGGTCAGATTGTGATGCGGCAAAGGGTAGAGGTAAGTGTAGGAGCGAATTCGCTCGTTCACCTTGCCGCCCAACAGGGCGTAAACCGGGCGGTCGCGATCCTTGCCCAGAATATCCCAACAGGCGATCTCCAACCCCGAGAATGCGCCCATCACCGTCAGGTCGGGGCGCTGCGTGAAGCCGCTGGAATAGGCACGGCGGAACATAAGCTCGATGTTTTCGGGGTTCTCGCCCAGCATGTGCCGTTCGAACACATCCCGGATGACGTGGCGCATCGCCTCAGGTCCGACGGACGAGGCATAGCATTCGCCCCAACCGGTTATGCCGGTGTCTGTCGTCAGTTTGACCAATATCCAGTATCGCCCCCCCCAACCCGGAGCGGGTGGGGCGGTGACGATGATGTCTAGATCCTGCAGTTTCATCTCAGTTCCTCCGAGCGGGGATCAGGTTCTGTCGAACAGGATCACGTTGCGCTTGGCAGATCCGGTTTTGGTATCGGCAATGGCCTCGTTGATCTGATCCAGCGACCAGCGGCCCGAGATCAGCTCGTCCAGCTTCAACCGACCCTGCTCGTAGAGGTCGATCATCCAGGGGATGTCCCGCTGAATAACCACATCACCCATTTTCGAGCCGACAACACCCTGGCCGAGGGCTGCCAGAACAACCGGTTCATAGCTGGCCATGCCGCCCGAATGCGGCATTCCGATCATGATGGCCTTACCGCCGCGGCCAAGATAACGCGGGGCCTGATCATAGGCGGCGATTGCGCCGACCGTAATCAGAACCGCATCGGCACCGCGTCCGCCAAGGGCTTTGAACGCTGCCTTCCAGGGTTCTTTCAGGCTGGCCAGCACGCCATGGGTCGCGCCGAACTCCTTCGCGATTTCCAGCTTTTCTTCAGTCATGTCCACGGCCACGATCCGCCGTGCACCCGCGATCCGTGCGCCCTGAATGGCGTTCAGGCCAACACCACCCGCACCGATAACAACGACATCCTGACCCGGGCGCAAATTGGCGGCGTTGACGGCAGCGCCGACCCCGGTGATCACCCCGCAAGACAGAAGGCTGGCCAGGTCTTTGGGCAGGCTTTCGGGTATCCTGACGATCTGCCGATGGCTCACCACAACTTTTTCGGCAAACGCGCCGCAGGCCATGGCCTGTTCCAGCGGATCGCCGTCAGCCGTTTTTAGCGGGCCTTTGACGGTGTCGTACGGTGTTTCGCAATTTGTCGGGTGCCCTCCGGCACAGGTGGGGCAGGACCCGCACGCGCGGATCAGCGTCACAACTACAGGTTCGCCAATCCTGAAGTCCCCGGCGGCCTCTCCAACTGCGGAGATCACACCTGCGGCTTCGTGTCCGTAAACGGCGGGCAGGAACCCTCCCCAGGCACCTTCGGCATAGGATATATCTGAATGGCAGATGGCCACTGCATCCAGCGTCACTTCGACTTCGCCCGTGCCGGGGGGCGTCAGCTGAACCTCTTCGATAACCAGGGGTTCGCCGAATGCCCGGCAGACTGCGGCTTTGATTGTTTGCATGTTTTCCCTCATTCCCGTTGGCCCCACGGTGGCGTGGGAAAGCGTTGATCGCAAGGCGGAAACCGCCATGTGAGTGTCGTTGTTAAGCCACGACAGGCGGGGACCGGCGAAACAAAACGAACCCGGCCAGCATCAGCGCCAGTGCCAGCAGGAAAGGAGCACCCGGCAGGTACAGCGGTGTGTCGGGGCGAATGAATTGCGCAAATACGCTGGTCATGACCAGGGGCGAGATTACCATCGAAAGCGCGTGGAGCGCGGCGAGGACGCCCTGCAACTCCCCTTGCTGCGAATCTGGTGTCGCTTTGGACATCATTGCCTGAAGTGCTGGTGTGGTGATTGCCCCGATTGCGGTGATTGGGATGAACAAAAGCGCAATGAACCCGTTGGTCAGAAAGGCCAGAATTGCGAAACTAAGAATTTCAAAACCCATCCCGTAGATGATGGCACCCCTTTCGCCGCACAATCGGATTGCGGGGCGGATCAGACCGCCCTGCACAACGGCCATGCCGATCCCATAGACGCCCAGTGACAGGCCGATCATCTGAGGGGACCATCCGAACCGCTCGGTGGTGAAAAAGGACCAGATAGCGGGGTAGACGTAGATTGAGACCGAATACAGAAAGTAGACCCACAGCATAGGTCGGATACCGGGCAGTGCAGCAATGGCGCGCAGCGAATTCACCGGGTTGGCGCGGCGCAGGTTGAAGGCGCGCCGGGTCTTGTCGGTCACGGTTTCAGGCATCACGAAGCAGCCGATGGCAAAGATCAGTGCCACCAGACCTGCCGCAGCCCAAAACGGGGCACGGGTTCCATATTCGCTGAGCAACCCGCCGATCACTGGTCCGAGCACAAATCCGACGCCAAAGGCCGCCCCTAACAGGCCAAAGTTTGCGGCCTTGTCCTTGGGATCGGAAATATCCGCCATGAACGCGGCGGCGGTGGAATGCGTGGCTGCAGTAATACCGCCGACAATACGACCGGCCAGCAACAGCCAGATACTGCCCGCCACTGCCATAACCATATAATCAAGCGCCATGACGAACAGCGACAGCAGCAGCACAGTTCTGCGGCCATAGGCGTCGGACAGGTTTCCAAGGATTGGGCCAAAGATAAATTGCATCGCCGCAAAAGCGGTACTCAGCACTCCGCCCCAGATCGCTGCATTGGCAAGCGAACTGCCCTGCACATCAACAATCAGTTGCGGCATGATCGGCATAACCAGACCAATGCCCATTGCGTCGATCATGACGATGCTGAGGATGAAGAGTGATGGCAGGCGCATGGAACTCGGGCGGGTGATCTGTTCGTGGCACCCTAGGCACAGTCACCGAATGTGGGAAGACAGAGTTTTGCGTGCAGTCCGCCGCATCACTCAAATTTGCTTGCCAATTCGCTCAGCAATCCGGCCAGTTCCTGTGGATGCGAGAAAAACGGAGAATGCGAACTGTCGATGGTTAGCCGCAGGTCCTTCGGGATAAACGCGCACATGTCCGCCTGATATTCCGCGGGGATCGTTCGGTCATCTGTGGTGCGGATATAGGCCTTGGGCACTTCGTTGAAATTCGTGCCGACCGGCAGTGGTGTTTCCTGGGGGCGAATGGCCTGTGGGCACAGGCGCGCATAGGCGTAAGGCAGGATATCGTCCGGGCAATCGTGGTAGAACAGCTTTGGGATGGCATCTACCGACACGGTGTAAGACAGCCCGTCAGACGATTTGTCAATCGCGTGGGCAATTGTCTGCTGCGGGCCGCGTCTGCGCATTTCTGCCAGCGAAAGGCCATCGTGAGGCACGTAGGCGCACAGAAAGATCAGGGCGCGCATGGCGTCCGGTCGAGCTTCGGCGGCGGCGCTGATCGGATACCCGCCCCACGAGTGACCCACGACAATCGTATCGGGCGTGCAGGCGTTCAGAACGGCATCGCGGCAATTTTCCAGCGTCACCTCGGACACCGGCGTTGGATCTGCACCATGGCTGGGCAAGTCGATGGCCCGGGCCGAATGTCCCAAAGCTTCCAGCGCGGGGATCAGGTCGCGCCAGCACCAGGCTCCGTGGCAGGAGCCGTGGACCAACAGGAAAGACGCCATCGCTGTTCTCCTTCAGATATGCCCGATATCGGTCAGAAACCGGGTCAGGATTGCTGCGTATTCTGCGGGTTTCTCGACGCAGGGCAAATGGCCAGCTCTGCGGATCAGTTCGAACCGCGATCCGGGGATCAGGTCGACAGTTTCGCGCACCAGATCGGGCGGGGTCGAGCCGTCCTCGCTTCCGGCGATGCCAAGTGTGGGAAGGCGCAGGCCGCTTGTGGGTGTATAGAAGTCGGTCCCGGCGACGGCAGCGCAACAGCCCAGATATCCGTCAAGCGGTTGGCTGATCATCATGTCGCGCCATGGCAGGTGGTTTTGCGCTGCGCGGAAATCACGGGAAAACCAGCGTTCCATCGTGGCGTCTGCCACCGCTTCAATCCCGCCGCGACGCACAGCGTCTATCCGATCCTGCCAGACTGCGGGTGTGGCGATTTTGGTAGCGGTGTTCGACAGAACCTGCGCACGTATCTGATCCATACGTTTGACGGCCAGCCCCTGTGCGATCATCCCGCCAATGGACAGGCCGACAAAAACGCAGTCGCGAACCTTCAGGTGATCCAGCAGCGACTCGGCATCGCGGATCAGGGCGCCCATAGAATAAGGTGCCGGTGGAACCGAGGATTGCCCATGCCCGCGTTTGTCATACCGGATGATACGCAACCCTTTGGGCAGGTGCAGTAACACGGCGTCCCATATGTGCAGGTTTGTTCCCAATGAGTTGGCAAAAACCAGTGGCGCGCCGTCCGCCGCACCATCGACACGGTAGTTCAGTTTCACGTCGCCCAGATCAGCGATCATCATGACTCAGGTCCTTGCAGCCCCGGCGTTCCAGGTGCAACTTGCACAGGTTTGGGATGCCTGTCAGGTCAGGAATTCCAACGCCCTGGAAAAAACATCCGGATCGACGTTACCACCCGATGTGACCACGATCACGTCGTCGCCCTCAATCTCGTCGCCCCGGAACAGGGCCGAGGCCAATGCGACTGCGCCGCCGGGCTCCAGCACGATCTTGAGGCGCAGGAAAGCAAGTGCCATGGCCCGCAAGGCCTCTTCTTCGGTCACCGAAATACCGGGCCCGCAAAGACGGTTTAGGATGGGAAAGGTGATGTCGCCGGGTTGCGGTGTCAGGATGGCATCGCAAATATTGCCTGATGCCGCGTTGTTGTTCTGAATCCGTCCCGTCGCCAGTGATCGTTTGACGTCATCGAACCCTTCCGGTTCGCACGGGCGTGCCCTTAGGTCGGGGGCGTGTTTTTCCAATGCCAGTGCAATGCCAGAGGTGAGGCCGCCACCGCCGCAACAGACCAGAACATCCGCCTGAGATAACCCAAGTTCCGCGGCCTGTCTGGCGATTTCCAAGCCGGTGGTACCTTGCCCGGCAATCACCTGAGGTTCGTCATATGGCCGGATCAGAGTCAGCCCGCGTTCGGCTGCGATGGTCTCCCCGATCTCTTCACGGCTTTCGTTTGCACGGTCGAAAAGAACGACCTCACCTCCAAGCGCGCGGGTGTTTTCGATTTTCAGGTGTGGCGCGTCCGACGGCATGACAATGACCGAAGCAATACCGTGTTTCGCCGCCGCCATCGCAACGCCTTGTGCGTGATTGCCCGAAGAATATGCAATCACGCCGCGCTGGCGTGTGTCTTCATCCAGCGCGGATATGGCAGACCAAGCTCCCCGAAACTTGAAACTGCCCGTATGTTGCAGGCATTCCGGCTTGACCCAAATCCGGCGCCCGGCGATCGCGTCAAGAAATGGCGACGAAAGAATTGGTGTCTCGCGAACATGTCCTTTAAGCCGTTTGGCCGCGGCTTCGATCATTTCAATTGTGCTCATGCAGCGTTCTTCAATACCTTTTTGATGACATCCAGAGATTGAGGCTCATTCAAGAACGGAACATGCCCACGATCCGGTACTTCGGCCGAGATCAGACCGGGATGCCGCCGGTGCATCTCAGCCAGTGTTTCTGCGCTCAAAACGTCCGAGTTTGCGCCCCTGATCGCGCCGCATGGAATATTGCGCAGCGCTTCAAAAAACAACCAATAGTCGGGTATAGCACCGCTCGCGGCCTGTTCCAGAAGCGCCTTGCGCAGGGCCGGATCATAGCGCAGCGCCAGCCCGTCCCTTTGTTGTTCGTATTGAATTTCGGCCTGTTTGCGCCAGATCTCCAACGGAACCCTGGGGAACTGCGGCTCCATCACATGTTTCAGGGCGGCAGCAGCTTCGTCATGGGTTTTCGCGGTGGGTTGTGCGCCCACATAGGCCATGATCTTGGCGATGCCTGACGTCTCTATGACGGGCCCCACATCGTTCAGAATCAAACCGGCCAAGCGTTCGGGGTGGCTTGCTGCCAGTGCCATGGCAATCAGCCCGCCCCGCGAGGTGCCCAGAATGACCGCTTTTTCGATGCCCAGAAAATCCAGCAGTTCAATCGCGTCATGGGATTCACGAAAGATGTTGTAGTTCATGAAATCGGGGTCGTAGTCTGAGCGGCCGCGCCCCCTGTAATCCATCGCAATCATGCGCAGCTCAGTGGCATGTGGTGCGAAATACGAAAAATCCCGGCTGTTTCTGGTCAATCCGGCCAGACACAAAAGCGGCGTGCCCGATCCATGGTCTTCGAAATAGATGCGCTTGCCGTCCGAAGTCGTAAAGTCTGACATCAAAGACCAGCCAGCTTGGGAATGGTGGTCAAATCAGACAGAACATGCGCTGGCGTCCACGGCAGCCGGTCCATTGGTTCCCCGATCCGATTGACCCAGGCGGTGACAAAACCATAACCGCTGGCCCCTGCGGCATCCCAACCGTTTGAACTGACGAACAAGACTTCGTCGCGGGCGCAGTCAAACCTGTTCTGAACCAGATCATAGACACGGGAATGGGGCTTGAAGACCCCAACGCTTTCGACCGACAGCACGTCATCCAGCACATCGCCGATCCCGGCGGACTGAACAGCACCGTCCAGCATGGGCGGTGATCCGTTGGACAGGATGGCAGTCTGCATCCCGCCATCCTTGAGGGTTTTCAACATGGCAGGAACTTCGGGATAGGCCTGCAACTCCCAATAAAGATCCAGCAGGCGTTGGCGCAGTTCAGGGTTGCCCTGCAGGCCTGCAGCTTCCAGCGCCCAGTCCAGCCCGTCCTGCGTGACATCCCAGAAGTCCGCATGCGCATCAGCCACTGCACGCAGCCATGTGTATTGCAATTGCTTCAGGCGCCAATGTCCCGCGACCTCGGGCCATTTGTCTTTCAGTGCTTCGAATCCAGGTTCGCTTGCCGCCTGCCGGGCGGCGGCCGCAACATCAAACAGTGTTCCGTAGGCGTCGAACACGCAGGTCGTGACTGCCATATAACCCTCCTTTGATTGCGCGCAGGTTGGCACAACACGGAATGGGGGGGAAGGGCCAAGGGTTTACAACTTTGTGTCAATCTCTAGGGTTGGCCGCTTAACCCCTAAAACGGCCGGAGGCCACTATGACCGAAATCAAGCAAGGCGACACGGTTCGCATCCATTACACAGGGACATTGCTGGATGGCAAAGTCTTTGACAGCTCGGATGGGCGCGATCCGTTGGAGTTCGTGGTTGGATCGGGTCAGATTATTCCCGGTCTGGACAGTGCCATGCCCGGTTTGTCCGCAGGTGACAAGAAACGGGTCGAGATTGCCTGTACCGACGCCTACGGCCCGATCAATCCTGCGATGCGTCAGGAAATCCCCCGTGAGGGTATTCCCGAGGATATTCCGCTGGATCCGGGCACTCAACTGCAGATGCAGACACCGGACGGTCAGGCCGTACCAGTGACAGTTGTGGACGCCAACGAAGCGACTGTAACCCTGGATGGGAATCATCCGTTGGCCGGACAGGATCTGGTGTTTGAGATTGAAGTCGTCTCGATCAATTGAGACTTAGTTCGGGTTGGAACTCCTGCACGGACTTCAGCCGATCAAAGATTCAACAGCTGCACGTACCTGTGGCTGGGTGAAAAAGACAAACACCAGCAGCAATGAAGTCAGCGCGAGCAGCAGCACTCTGGCCCGCTGGCTGAGGAAACCGGATTTCTTCCGGCTTTGCACTGACCGTGCGTTGTTTGCAATGATTTGATCTAGCTTGCTCATATCGAAGTCCTGCCGCCCAAAGATGGTGAAATCTTGGCGGCGGCAGGGAAAGATATGGTCACATGAAATCGGGTTGTGGCATGCCCAGAACGTGGAAACCACCGTCAACGCGGATGATTTCACCAGACGTGCAGGCACCCGCATCAGATGTCAGGTAAACTGCGGTCCCGCCAACAGCTTCCAGTGTGGCATTCGAACGCATCGGCGCATTCTGATCACAGAACTTGTATGTCCTGCGCGCTCCGCCAATGGCCGCACCGGCAAGGGTTTTCATCGGCCCAGGTGAGATTGCGTTCACGCGGATACCATCCGGGCCAAGGTCATTGGCCAGATAACGGGTCGCCGATTCCAGCGCAGCCTTGGCAACACCCATGACGTTGTAGTTCGGTACAACCCGGTTTGATCCCTGATAGGTCAGCGTCAGCAGCGAACCCCCTTTGTCCTTCATCATCGGATAGGCGCGGCGCGCCACCTCGATGAAAGAATAGGCCGACACGTCCATCGAGTGTTTGAAGTTCGCCCGCGTGGTATTCAGAAACCGGCCTGTCAGCTCGGACTTATCCGAATACGCAATGGCATGAACAACAAAGTCGATGGTGGGCCAACGCTGAGCCAGCTCACCAAAGGCGCGATCCAGTGACTCGTCGTCGGTCACATCGGCATCCACCATGAAATCACTGCCCAAGCTTTGAGCGAGAGGTTCCAACCGCTTGCCGAACGCTTCGCCCTGATAGGTGAAGGCCAGTTCTGCGCCTGCCTCGTGCATGGCCTTGGCAATGCCCCACGCGATTGAGCGGTCATTGGCCACGCCCATGATCAGGCCGCGTTTACCTTTGAGAAGATCCGACATCACTTTCACCCGTTATACTTAGACAGAATCATGGACCCGTTAGTGCCGCCAAAGCCGAAGCTGTTGGTCATGACACTGTCCAGTCCTGCGTTTTCAACCACTTCAGTTGCAATTTCACCGGGCAAGATGCCTTGGGCGAGTGTGTCGACATTGATCGACGGCGTAATGAAATCATTGTCCAGCATGAGTAGGCAGAAGATCGCCTCAAGCGCTCCTGCCGCGCCTTGCGCGTGGCCAGTCATTGATTTGGTCGAGGAGATCGGTGGCACATTGCTTTCACCGAAGATGCGGCGCACAGCCTCTACTTCGCCAACGTCACCGACGGGGGTCGAGGTCCCATGTGCATTAATATAGCCGACCTTGCGACCTTCGGGCAGTGTTTCCAGCGCCAGCCGCATCGCGCGCTCGCCGCCTTCACCTGAAGGGGCCACCATATCGTGGCCATCCGAGGTGGCAGCATAGCCGGTGACTTCGGCATATATCTTTGCACCGCGGGCCAGAGCGTGCTCCAACTCTTCCAGAACGAGGATGCCGCCGCCACCGGAAATCACAAACCCATCACGGTTTTCGTCAAACGCGCGCGAGGCTTTCTCGGGCGTGTCATTGTATTTCGACGACATCGCGCCCATCGCATCGAACAGACACGAAAGCGTCCAGTCCAGTTCTTCGCCGCCGCCAGCAAACATGACGTCCTGTTTGCCCAGCATGATCTGTTCGGCCGCGTTGCCGATGCAATGCAGCGAGGTCGAGCAGGCCGAGGTGATCGAATAGTTGATACCCTTGATCTTGAACGCGGTCGCCAGGTTTGCCGAGATTGTCGAGCACATACATTTTGGCACGGCGAACGGCCCTATCCGCTTGGTTGCACCGGTGCTCAGAACCGTCTGATGAGCGGTCAGCATCGCGCTTGTCGACGGGCCGCCGGACCCGGCCACCAAACCTGTGCGCGGGTTGACTACCTGGTCCTCGGTCAGACCGGAATCTGCAATGGCTTGAGACATGGCGATATGAGCGTAAGCCGCGCCCGGACCCATGAAGCGCAGGGTGCGTTTGTCCACGTGTTCAGCCACGTCAATCTTGAGCGTTCCCGCGATCTGACTGCGAAACCCATGTTCCGCCATCTGTTCGCTGGCTTCGATCCCGGATTTACCTGCTTTGAGCGAGGCCAGAACCTCTTGGGCATTATTCCCGATCGAAGACACTACCCCCAGACCGGTAACGACTACTCGACGCATGTGCGCACTCCTTGTTTCGGGTCGGTCAGGCTCAGGCCTCGGACAGAACGACCTTCATATCTTTGACATCATAGATCATCTCGCCATCGGCTTCGACGATTCCATCTGCCACACCCATGGTCAGGCGACGTGTCTGAATCGCTTTTTTGAAATCGATTTTATACGTTAGCATCTTGCGGTCCGGACGAACCATACCGGTCAGTTTCACTTCGCCCACGCCAACGGCCATGCCGCGCCCTTGCCATCCACGCCAACCCAGGTTGAAACCGGTCAGCTGCCATAGACCATCAAGGCCCAGGCAACCCGGCATAATTGGGTTGCCTGGAAAATGGCAGTCAAAGAACCAAAGGTCAGGGGTGATATCGAACTCGGCCAGCACATGGCCTTTGCCGTGCAGGCCACCATCATCCGAGATGTCGGTGATCCGGTCCATCATCAGCATTGGCGGGGCGGGCAATTGTGCATTGCCGGGGCCAAATAATTCGCCGCGGGCGCATTTCAGCAGATCGTCTTTGTCAAAACTGCTCGGGAACTGGGCCATTCTTGCCGCCTCTCCTGCCGTGGGTCCGTTCGTAATATCTGGCCTCGTCTAGCACCCGTTTGCAAGGTCCTGCAAGAGCAGCGGCCACATCATGTTGTGTATACCGCGTTCTTTGCGAATGAATTTCATTTGAAATTGCCAACCATGCGCTCCTATATATAATGGAAGTCACTATGGGTATTGGATCAATGACACCGCAGAGCGGCGATATAGCTACGGGTTGGCTGGTGAACGCTGGCCTGCGTCCGACGCGTCAGCGTGTGGCGTTGGCCGAGCTTTTAGTGGGCGATGGCCGCCATCGTCACGTTACCGCCGAGAGCCTGTTTGAATCGGCCAAGGCGAATGGTGACGCTGTATCACTGGCGACGGTTTACAATACCCTGCGCGCGTTTTGCGACGCCGGCGTTCTGCAGGAAATCACTGTGGACGGGTCAAAAAGCTATTTCGACACGAACACGCATGATCACCCTCATTTTTATTGGGAAGACGAGGCACGCCTGAGTGATGCGCCATCGGACCAATTGGTGATCCAGCGCCTGCCCGAAGCGCCCGAAGGGGTCGAGATTGCCTCGGTTGACGTTGTCATTCGCCTGCGCAAAAAGTAGCGCCAACACCGCCGTTCAAACTCGCCAATAACAAACGTTCAACCTGATCAATGGTCGCGTCAGCGGGCCCTGTTCCGTGGCGCGCAAGAACAACGGATTCAGTTGCGTCCTGATTGCTGATCGGAACACTGACAAGACGTCTGTTGTCATAACTGACCGCGTTGAGCGGGCTGGTATAGCTGATCCCGATCCCTTCGCCATGGGCGGCAAGACTGCGCTGAATCTCGATCGATGCTGCCCTATGTGCGACAGTCGGGTGCAGACCGTTGCGCCGAAAGAGACTGAGGATGTGTTGTGCCGACCAGCCTTCTGTTGACAGGATCAACGGGTGAGCAGCCAAGTCAGCCAGTGAGACCGTGCCCGCTGTCGCCAATAGATGATCCGGGGGCATAAGGGCCTTTGGCCGACTGTCGAACAGTTTTGCTCGTGTGAACCCCGCATCCATTGTCAGCTCGTAAGTGATGGCAATATCGATCTGGCCATCAATCAATCTGTTCAGCAGCCCTTCAAAGGACGCAGCAAAGTAAGTGATAGCGATGTTTGGAAAAGCATCGCGCAAATGGTGCAGGGCGGGTGCCAGCAGGAAGGGGGCGAGGTCCGTAAAACACCCCAGTCTTAGACGTGTCGTGCCCGGCGACGGTGTTTCTGATGACTCGATTTGGGCTGCGTCTTTCAGAAGGGTCTCGGCCTGATCGATGAATTTTCTCCCCTGAGGCGTCAGCGCCATGGCCGAGCCTCGGCGGCGGATAAACAGCGGGTGTCCCAAATGTGCTTCGACACGCGTCAGGGCTGTGGACAGGGCCGGTTGCGATACATTCAGGTATTGTGCGGCTGCGGACAGGCTGCCGTGGCGCCCGACCGCGCAAACATATTCGTACTGACGCAGTGAAATGTATAACATAAAGTTAATTATAACTTCGAAAGATATGATTTGAACAGAACACTCCTTCAACGCAAAAGATTGGAAAACGAATGGAGACCCGGATGCCTCACCCGCTTGTAACTCAAGAGATGATCACAACGTATCAGGATGATGGCGTCGTTCTGATCAAAGGGCTGTTTGCAGATTATGTGGATCAACTGCGCGACGGCATTGCCGCGAATATGGCAGAGCCTGGCCCGTATGCATCAGAAAACAAGAAAGAGGGTCAAACGGGTCTGTTCTTTGACGATTATTGCAACTGGACCCGCATCCTGCAGTTCCGCGAGGTGATCGAAAACTCGCCCGCGGCCGAGGTCGCAGCGGACCTGATGCAGTCGAAAAGTGTTCAGGTGTTTCACGACCACGTATTGGTAAAAGAGCCCGGGACATCCATGGCCACGCCCTGGCATCAGGATGGCCCATATTACTTCGTTGAGGGTCAGCAAACCATCAGCTTCTGGTCTCCGCTGGATCCGGTCAGGCAGGCGACGTTGCGCTGTGTCGCGGGCTCTCACCGGTGGGAGAAAGAGGTGCTGCCAACCCGCTGG
Source organism: Ruegeria sp. AD9 (assembly GCF_056542305.1). Classification (NCBI taxonomy): domain Bacteria; kingdom Pseudomonadati; phylum Pseudomonadota; class Alphaproteobacteria; order Rhodobacterales; family Roseobacteraceae; genus Ruegeria; species Ruegeria sp. AD9. The sequence goes on along the minus strand of NZ_JBQFZP010000005.1, from coordinate 238,363 downwards.
GTTTCTGAGGAAGGTTTTTTCCCGGATGAAGGCCAGTACATCCCCGTGCCGGACCCGGATGCCGAGGGCATGAAGGTCGTCGAATTCGAAATGGACCCCGGTGACGCCGTTGCCTTCAATTATCGCACCCTTCACGGTGCGCGAGGAAACCACTCGGACAGCCGTCGCCGCGCCTTTTCTCTGCGGCTGGTCGGCGATGACGCAAGGTATGTAGAGCGTCCAGGCAGAACCTCTCCACCGTTTCCCGGCCATGACATGACGCCGGGGCAGCGTCTGCGAGAAGACTGGTTTCCGGTCCTGTTTCAGCGCTGAGGCGCTTCAGAACCATTGGCCTGATTCGATCAGGCCCAGATCCAGCAGCTGCCGCGAGTGCCATTCAAAAGGCACGGAGTTGCGCCAGCTAAAACTTGGAATGTCAAAAGTCGACCCGGCATTTGTTTTGAGCGCCTTCGCGGCGCGGAAGGAACAGATAGCCGCGGTCACGTTGTGATGCCATGGGCAGGAATAGGTATTGTATTCCGGCTCATTGAACGTGTGGTCGGATTTCAGGATCAGGCCCTTTTGCGCCTTGAACAGGGCGATGCGGTCGATGCGACGGCGTTCATAGGGAATGTGATCCTCGAACCGCCAGCGCAAGCCACCTGACAGGTCCACCTGACGGTCCAGTGGTTGGCCATCAGGGTCGTGGCGTGATTGGGCATAGTAACCCGTTTTGTCGAACAAAGCCTGTTCGGGGGCGACACCGTTGGGAAAAGCGGTCAGGTCCTCGGCATAAAGGTCGATGACGTAGCTCAGCATCGCATTGCGGCGTTCTTCGCTGTGAAAGGCCAGCATTTCGCCAATGCTGCGCGTTTCGCAAAACGGAAAGAACAGGTATTCGGCGTTATAGCAGTAATACATCCAGATGCCGGGTGCGGCCTGAATTATTCTGTTCAGGGTATCGAAAACCACCGTTCGGGGAACGCATTTCAAGGTGACCCGATGCACTCGGTCGGTCAACGCGGGCTCTAGTCGGAACTCCTGAGGCATGAAGGCGATAACGGATTTGAACCCTAGCTTCAGATGGTGATGCAGAGTGCTTTCCAACTCGACCTCGTCCTCGGCAAAGACCATCGCAACGGGGCCTTGCGCCATTGCGGGCTGCCCGGCTTTCAGGAAATGGTCGAGGGAATCGTATTGCATCGGCTGTTTTCGGTTTTGTCTTGCTGGAAAGTTCCGCCAAATTCGGGTAATTGCGCCCGCATTGCAAGCGGCGTTCGAAGCAGATAGACGACGCCGGTCCAGCGAATGCAAAGGCCCGTCTCATGTCCGAACCGAAGAAGCTGTTTATCAAGACCTATGGCTGTCAGATGAATGTCTATGACAGCGAACGCATGTCCGAGGCGCTGGGCGGGCAGGGTTATGTTGAAACCCAGACCCCCGAAGATGCGGATATGATCCTTCTGAACACCTGCCACATCCGCGAGAAAGCGGCAGAGAAAGTGTATTCCGAACTGGGGCGCTTCAAGGGTCTGAAGGCCGAGAAGCCTGATTTGAAAATCGGCGTGGCGGGCTGTGTCGCTCAGGCTGAAGGCGAAGAGATCATGCGCCGCCAGCCGCTGGTTGATCTGGTGGTCGGTCCGCAAAGCTATCACCGCCTGCCCGAGATGGAGGCAAAGACCCGAGCGGGCGAAAAGGCGCTGGACACGGATTTCCCCGAAGAGGACAAGTTCGAAAAACTGAAAAACCGCCCCAAGGCCAAGCGCGGCCCGACGGCGTTTCTGACTGTTCAGGAGGGCTGTGATAAATTCTGCGCCTTCTGCGTGGTTCCTTATACGCGCGGTGCTGAAGTCAGCCGTCCAGCGGATCGCATCATCCGCGAAGCCAATGATCTGGTCGAGCGCGGGGTGCGCGAGATCACGTTGCTGGGCCAAAACGTCAACGCCTATCACGGTGCCGGGGCAAATGGTGACATGACACTTGCCGGCTTGATCTGGGAATTGAACAAGGTCGACGGGCTGGAACGCATCCGCTTTACGACCTCGCACCCGAACGACATGGCCGACGACCTGATCGAGGCGCATGGCACCTGTGACAAGCTGATGCCCTATCTACACTTGCCGGTTCAGTCGGGTTCGGACCGTATCCTCAAGCGGATGAACCGCAGCCATACGGCGGAAAGCTATCTGCGGCTGGTCGAACGCATTCGCGCGGCGCGGCCTGATATCGTGATGTCGGGAGACTTCATCGTTGGTTTCCCCGAAGAAACCGAAGATGATTTTCAGGCCACGATGGATTTGGTCGAAGAGGTCAAATACGGCTACGCCTATTCCTTCAAATACTCCACACGTCCGGGAACCCCAGCGGCTGAACGAGCCCAGGTTGATCCGGCAGTGTCAGATGAACGGTTGCAGCGGCTTCAGGCCTTGATCACGCGTCATCAGCGGGAAATTCAGGACGGTATGGTTGGACGCACAGTCCGCGTTCTTTTCGAGAAACCGGGTCGCCTGCCCGAACAGATGGTTGGAAAGTCCGAATACCTGCATTCGGTGCACGTAAAAGGACCAGAGATCGCCACGGGTGACTTGAGAGAGGTCCGGATCACTGCGTCGGGGGCGAATTCTCTGGCCGGTGAGTTGCTGTAGATCGGTGTTTACACCTCCCGGACACCATAGTTGGTGTTTGTTTCCAAAATTTACCCTTGATTTATTGCTTGGAACTATGCTCCGAGAGGAGCCATGGTTTTCGGGGCGCAAGGATTTGCGCCTGCAAATCGGCAATATGCCGGTCCCGGAAAACGGGATGAGGGAGGTACGAGTGACGACTTTCAATAGCTTTACGAGCCTGAGCAGGTTGAAAACGCTGACACTAACTGCCGCTGTTACACTGATTGCCAGCGCATCCATTGCCGGTGATTTGAAAGGTGAGATAAGCGATCCGGAAGTGGTCAGCCCGAAAAGATTCAGCAGCGATGTCAGTGCTTTTTATCTGGGGCTTACTGGTGGTTATGGCGCTGGTGGGGACGATCGATTTGGCCTGACAACACCCGGCGGACAGTTTGATATCGGTGATCAGGATTTGTCGGGAGCATACGGGGGGGTCCGGGGCGGCTGGCGTGGCGTTTTACCTACAAGGGAAGGGCGCGACTATGTCTACGGCTTCGAAATCGGGTATGAATTCGGATCTCTTGACGACACTGTCAGCAGGCGGATCGGCAGCGTCAATGTGCAGGGCGGAACAAAGATATCGGATGTTCTTGCAGTCCGATTTCGCAATGGTCTGACGAACCGCAGCGGACGAATTCTGTATTTTTTTAGCGTCGGATATCTGTGGGGCGATGTGGAAACAACCAACAGTATTGCATCGGCCACCTCGGTTCAGAATTTCCCGGTGTCAGATCGGCGGAACGGCTATTCGGCAAGCATAGGGGCCGAGCATAGGTTGTCCGACAATTGGTCGATTACGGGCGAATATGAATATGTCCAGTTCCAATCAAAAGACATCCAGTTCAGTTCTGGCTTCTCCACAAAGTCCACACCAAAATACAGCGGATTAAGATTCGGGCTGAATTACACCTTCTGATGTTCATCCAATCGGCAACCAATCACCGTTAAATCGGCTGTTATGACATCTCAGCATTTATTTTTTAAACTGTGGCTTGCGCCTACCAAGATTTGTTGTCTACGCTCGGGGTGAACAGCCAAGACAGGAGAGCGGATTGGCCATCGGTGCCCTGACCCCACCGCAAGATGAAATGCCCCAACACGAGGCGTTCGTAGAATTTCCCGACAACCGATTGCTGATTGACCTGTGCGGTGAATATGACCGCAATCTGGCTGAGATCGAAACCAAGCTTTCGGTCCAGATTGTACGCCGCGGCAATCAGCTTGTTGTGATGGGCGATGAAGATGCTCAGAAACAGGCGGTTGAGGTGCTTCAATCGCTTTACACTCGGCTTGAAGGTGGGCGCGAGGTTGAGGCCGCAGACGTCGATCGCGAGTTGCGGATGGGTGTTTCGGAACAGGGAACCGGTAGCCGCGATGGCGATCAGCTTGAGATGTTCAAGGGCGGTTCGGTTGAGATCAAGACCCGCAAGAAGCTGGTTGAACCGCGCACCGACGCCCAGAAAGCCTATGTCCAGTCACTGTTCAAGAATGAGCTGGCCTTTGGAATTGGTCCGGCGGGGACGGGTAAGACCTATCTGGCGGTGGCGGTCGGGGTTTCGATGTTCATCGGCGGGCATGTGGACCGAATCATCCTGAGCCGTCCGGCGGTCGAGGCGGGCGAAAAACTGGGCTATCTGCCGGGTGACATGAAGGACAAGGTCGACCCTTACATGCAGCCGCTTTATGACGCGCTGAACGATTTTCTGCCCGGAAAACAGTTGGCCAAGCTGATCGAAGAAAAACGAATCGAAATCGCTCCGCTGGCCTTTATGCGCGGTCGTACGCTGGCCAACGCATTTGTAGTTCTGGATGAAGCGCAAAACGCCACCACGATGCAGATGAAGATGTTCCTGACCCGTCTGGGCGAAGGAAGCCGCATGGTCATAACTGGCGACCGGTCACAGGTCGATTTGCCGCGTGGCGTTCAATCGGGCTTGGCGGATGCTGAGAGGTTGTTGAAAACAATCCCGAATATCAGCTTCAACTACTTCACCTCGAAAGACGTGGTGCGTCACCCGCTTGTCGCTGCGATCATCGAGGCGTATGAGGCCGATGCGGGCCGTGAAACCACGTGAACACATAGCCCGCTAACGAGGCTGTTACGCGGTAAGATGACCCTGGAACTCATTTTCGAAGACGAAAGGTGGCAAGATCTTGAGGTCTTGTCACAAAAGGCGATTAACGCCGTTCTGACCCATTGCGGATTGGCCCCGGAGCAGTGCGAAGTCAGTATATTGGGATGCAACGATGCGCGGATTTCAGAACTGAACGCAGAATTTCGCGGTAAACCGACGCCCACCAATGTGCTGAGCTGGCCTGCGGAAGACCTGGCTCCGGATGAGCCAGGGCAATCACCACGCCTGCCAGAGCCGGATTTTACTGGCGAGATTGTTCTGGGCGATATTGCGATTTCCTATGACACTTGTGCCCGCGAGGCGGCCGAGGCCAACAAGGCAATGAGTGACCATGTGACCCATTTGCTTGTTCACGGAACGTTGCATTTGCTGGGTTATGATCACATTCGTGACCCCGATGCCACCTTGATGGAAGGGATTGAGGTCAAGATACTTGGCAAATTGGGTATTGATGACCCATATAAGGTATAATGTGGGTTCAAGACCCGATCAGTTGGAACAAGGTAATGGGCGATATAGAAGGCAGTTCTAGGGCGGCGCAAAGCGCGCAACCTCAGGACAGCAGTACTGAAACGGAAGAGAAAACCGGTCTGTTTTCTCGAATCCTCGAAGTGTTTTCGAGCGATGATACTCAACCGGACCAGACGGTGAACGGACAAAACGCGGCTGTGGCGCAGCCACGCGGGATGATTAACCTGCGCCGGATGCGCGTTGAGGATGTTGCCATCCCTACCGCTGAAATCGTTTCGGTACCTTCAACGATCACAAAAGATGAACTGGCGGATGTTTTCCGGAGCAGTGGTATGTCAAGGATTCCTGTCTATGAGGGAACCTTGGATACACCGCTTGGTTTTGTTCATCTCAAGGATTTTGCCCTGACCCACGGTTTCAACGGTGGCGGCAAAGAGTTTGATCTGACCTCGATGCTGCGGACGCTATTGTTCGTGCCGCCATCCATGCCAATCGGCGTCTTGTTGACCAAGATGCAAACCGAGCGGCGTCACATGGCATTGGTGATTGATGAATATGGCGGCGTTGATGGACTGCTCACGATCGAAGACCTGATCGAGCAGGTCGTCGGCGAAATCGCTGACGAGCACGATGCGGATGAAGACCAGCTTTGGGTGCAGGAAAAGCCCGGATGTTATGTGGTGCAGGCGCGTGTGCCGCTCGAAGATTTCGAGGCCGAGATTGGCCGGTCTCTGACCAGTCATGAAGACGTCGACGAAGAGGAAATCGATACTCTGGGCGGGCTTGTGTTTATGCTCTCCGGCCGCGTTCCGGCGCGGGGTGAAGTTGTCATTCATCCAGAGGGTCCGGAATTCGAAGTGATCGAAGCCGATCCACGCCGTATCAAACGGCTGCGCGTCATGCTGCCGGACGTTGCTGCATGACCCCAGTACGGGGCTGGCCATTATCATTGAGATTGTTGGTCGCTGCCGCCCTTGGCGGTGTAGGCGCGTTTGGTCAGGCACCTCATCTGTATTGGGGCGCAACCGTTTTGGCTCTGGTCCTGATTGTGCCGATCTTCCTTGCCAGCGAAACCCGAGGCCGGGCGGCATGGGTCGGCTGGGCCTTCGCGACCGGCTATTTTGCCCATGCCCTTGGCTGGATCATTGAGCCGTTTCAGGTAGATGCTGAACGCCATGCCTGGATGGCCCCGTTTGCGTTGGTGTTCTTAGCGGGCGGACTGGCCTTGTTCTGGGCTGCCGCCTTTGGCCTGTCGCGCAGAATTGGTGCCACGCCCGTTCGTCAGGGCATATTACTGGTTGCAGTTTTGTCCCTGGCCGAAGTGGTGCGGGGATATGTGTTGACCGGCTTTCCATGGGCTGGGGTCGCGCAAATCTGGGTGGACACGCCAGTGGCGCAGATGCTGTCTCTGGTCGGGCCGTATGGGTTGAATGCGCTGACCTTTGCCGCAACATTCCCAATTGGCGCGGCATTGGTGCAGGATAAACCCTTGAACGGTTTGGTGCGGACCCTGGGTTGTACCGGCGTGATGGCAGCGATGGCGATTGCCTACGGGTTGACGCGACCCGTCGTTCAGGACGGTTCGCATCTGGTTCGCGTGGTCCAGCCGAATGCCCCTCAGCACCAAAAATGGGATCCGGCATATGCGCCTTTGTTTTTCGCGCGTCAGGTTGAATATACCGCAGCCTTTCCCAGACCCGACCTGATTGTCTGGCCCGAGACCGCAGTTCCAGCTTGGTTAGGTAGCGCACAACCGTTTCTGTCAACTGTTGCGGATGCCGCGCAGGGTGTGCCGGTGATATTGGGGATTCAGCGCGCAGAAGGCCCGAGAATCTTCAACTCGCTGGTCTATCTGGATGAAACCGGGCGTCAGGCAGGGTTGTACGACAAACACCACTTGGCGCCTTTCGGTGAATACGTCCCCTTGGGTGACCTGATGGGGCGTTTCGGGGTCAGTGGTCTGGCTGCCACAACCGGGCACGGGTTCAGCGCGGGGCCGGGCCCCGCCCTGTTGGACCTCGGCAAGCTGGGAAAGGCGTTGCCACTGATTTGCTACGAAGCCGTCTTCCCGCAAGATGTGAACGGTGCGCCGGGTCGGGCTGATTTCTTGCTGCAAATCACAAATGACGCCTGGTTTGGAACACGGTCGGGACCGTTTCAACACCTGGTGCAAGCCCGGATGAGGGCAATTGAGCAGGGCATACCGATGATCCGTTCGGCCAATACCGGTATATCGGCCATGATTGACCCATTGGGTCGTTTGACTGCGTCGTTGGCTCTGGGTGAGGCTGGATATGTGGACGCCGTGCTGCCGCAACCACACCGTCGCACGGCTTATGCACGTATCGGGGACAGTCCGATCGTTGTTGTCTTACTGTTTATTCTGGCGATGGCGCTGTTTGGTACCCGCGGCAACCGGGCAATTAGAGATTGACCCCAACTTTGGGCAAGCGTATGCGTCTGTGGTCTGTCACAACGGCTTCCTGGCGTGGCGGAGAAACCTTAATGGAGCACATTTATGTCCCGACAGAACTATACTTTTACTTCGGAATCCGTTTCTGAAGGGCATCCGGATAAGGTCTGTGACCGTATCTCAGATGCTGTCCTTGATGCATTTCTGAATGAAGAGCCTGAGGCGCGCGTGGCCTGCGAAACCTTTGCCACGACCAACCGCATCGTTATCGGTGGCGAAGTTGGTCTGTCGGACAAGGACAAACTGCACGACTACATGGGCCGCATCGAAGAGATCGCGCGCAAGTGCGTGAAAGATATCGGATATGAGCAGGACAAATTCCACCACGAAACCGTCGAGGTGACAAACCTTCTGCACGAACAATCCGCCCATATCGCGCAGGGCGTGGATGCCGCGGACAACAAGGACGAAGGCGCTGGCGACCAGGGTATAATGTTCGGCTTTGCGACAACCGAGACGCCAGCACTTATGCCTGCACCGATCCAGTATTCGCATGCAATCCTGCGGCGTCTGGCCGAAGTGCGCAAGAACGGCACCGAGCCTGCACTGGGGCCGGATGCGAAATCTCAATTGTCGGTCGTTTATCAAGACGGCAAACCGGTCGGCGTCAGCTCGATCGTTCTGTCGACGCAGCATCTGGACGAGGCGCTGACGTCAGATGATATCCGCGCCATCGTTGAACCTTATATCCGTGAAACTCTGCCCGAAGGCTGGTTGTCAGCTGATACCGAATGGCACGTCAACCCGACCGGAAAATTCGTTATTGGCGGGCCGGATGGCGACGCTGGTCTGACCGGTCGTAAGATCATCGTGGATACCTATGGTGGCGCAGCCCCGCATGGTGGCGGCGCATTCTCGGGCAAAGACCCGACCAAGGTTGACCGTTCGGCGGCCTATGCCGCGCGCTATCTGGCGAAAAACGTTGTAGCCGCCGGTATGGCCGAGCGCTGCACCATTCAGTTGAGCTATGCCATTGGCGTATCGAAGCCGCTTTCGATCTATGCAGACACGCATGGCACGGGCCAGGTTGCAGATGCGGCGATCGAAAAAGCAGTTGGTGAGGTCATGGATCTGACACCCCGCGGCATTCGTCAGCACCTTCAGCTGAACAAGCCGATCTACCAGCGTACAGCGGCTTACGGTCACTTTGGCCGCGAACCGGATGCGGATGGCGGTTTTAGCTGGGAACGCACTGATCTGGTCGACGCGCTGAAATCCGCAGTTTGATCTGAAAAATCCAAAGTGCGCCTTCAGGGGCGCGCTTTTCTTTGGGGCGGTGCACGCCCTTGCAACGTACTCCACTGCGCAGTATGGCCACCGCCATGAGCACCGAGATCCCACAACGCCCGCGCAGAAACTTTTATGGCCGCTTCAAGGGCAAGACCCTGAAGCCCAGTCAAAAGACCTATCTGAACGAAGATCTGGCCGCCTTGTCGCCTGGCGTCGTGGACTGGGCCTCGAATCCCGAACGCAAGCCGCTGGACCTGAACGATCTTTTCGGCGGCAAGCCGGTCTGGTTGGAAATTGGCTTCGGCGGTGGTGAGCATCTGGTGCACCAGGCGCAAAACAATCCTGACATTGGCATCATCGGGGCCGAGCCATACATCAACGGTGTTGCCATGCTGCTGGGCAGAATCCGTCAGGCAGGTGTTGAAAACCTTGCCGTGCACCCCGGCGATGTGCGCGATCTGTTCGACGTGCTGCCAGAGGCCAGAATTTCGCGCGCGTTCCTTCTCTATCCCGACCCATGGCCCAAAACGCGGCATCATCGCCGTCGATTTGTAACCCAGGAACATCTTGAACCGCTGGCGAAAGTGCTGAAACCCGGGGCGATCTTCCGGGTTGCAACTGACATTCCCGATTATGTGCGTCAGACCTTGGAAGAGGTTCCGCGCGCCGGGTTTGAATGGCTGGCCGAACGCCCTTCTGACTGGCGCGAGCCGTGGGGCGACTGGATCTCCACGCGATACGAACAGAAGGCGCTGCGCGAGGGTCGGACACCTCACTACCTGACCTTCCGACGCAAAGGCTGATTGCCGCTGGACCAACGGGCGTCAATTCGCTAATCGGCTTGAGCACTGATAGCGCAAAAGGAGCCCTCATGTCCGGACACGGCACGCCCATCCCGATGACCTCGCATCCCTGCGGCCCGCTGACCGGCACGGCCGAGGTGCCCGGCGACAAGTCGATTTCGCACCGGTCGCTGATCCTTGGTGCGATGGCCGTGGGTGAAACCAGGATTTCGGGTTTGCTGGAAGGCGAAGACGTACTGGATACCGCAAAGGCGATGCGTGCCTTCGGCGCTGAGGTCACAGAGCACGGAAACGGGGAATGGACAGTGCACGGCGTGGGTGTCGGTGGCTTCGCCGAACCGGGTCAGGTGATCGACTGTGGCAACTCGGGAACCGGTGTGCGGCTGATCATGGGGGCGATGGCGACCTCTCCGATCACGGCGACCTTTACCGGTGATGCCAGTCTGAACAAACGCCCCATGGCGCGGGTGACTGACCCTCTGGCCCTGTTTGGGGCACAATCGGTTGGGCGATCCGGCGGGCGCTTGCCGATGACCATCGTCGGCGCTGCGGACCCGACCCCTGTGCGATACGAAGTTCCTGTGCCGTCGGCGCAGGTGAAATCCGCCGTACTTTTGGCGGGTCTGAATGCCCCCGGAAAGACCGTTGTGATCGAGAAAGAGGCTACGCGTGACCATTCCGAACGGATGCTGGCTGGATTTGGTGCCGAAATCACGGTCGAGGATACCGACGAGGGCCGTGTTATCACTCTGACCGGTCGCCCGGAGCTGAAGCCACAGGTCATCGCTGTACCGCGCGATCCGTCCAGCGCGGCTTTTCCGGTTTGCGCGGCATTGATCACACCTGGATCGGATGTTTTGGTGCCGGGGATCGGTTTGAACCCCACACGCGCGGGCCTTTTTACAACCTTGCGCGAGATGGGCGCTGATCTGACCTATGAAAACGAACGCGAAGAAGGGGGCGAGCCGGTTGCCGATTTGCGCGCCAAGTACTCGCCCAACATGAAAGGCATCAACGTTCCTTCCGAGCGTGCCGCCTCGATGATTGATGAATACCCGGTTCTGTCTGTGGTGGCTGCAAATGCCACAGGCACAACGATGATGGGCGGCGTGAAAGAGCTGCGCGTGAAGGAAAGCGACCGGATTGACGCCATGGCCCGTGGCCTGCGCGCCAACGGGGTGACAGTCGCTGAAGGTGACGACTGGTGGTCGGTCGAAGGGCTGGGCATCGGCAACGTTCCGGGCGGCGGCACCTGCGAAAGCTTTCTGGATCACCGCATTGCCATGTCGTTCATGGTGATGGGTATGGGGGCGCAGAATCCCGTAAGCGTGGATGATGGTGGCCCGATTGCAACGTCGTTCCCGATCTTTGAACCACTGATGGCGTCGCTGGGCGCAAAGGTACAGCGCACGTGAGTTTCACGGTTGCCATTGACGGACCAGCGGCTGCGGGCAAGGGCACGATATCCAAGGCTGTGGCGGCGCATTTCGGCTTTGCCCATCTGGACACGGGCTTGCTGTATCGCGCTGTCGGAAGGCGGACCCTGGAAGGGGTTGACGCGCTTGAGGCCGCACAGGCCCTGACAGCGGAAGAACTTGAACAAGGCGACCTGCGCACCGCCGAGATTGCGCAGGCAGCTTCCAAAGTGGCGGTTCGTCCGGAAGTTCGTGCAGCCTTGGTCAATTTTCAGCGCGCTTTTTCCCGCAGGGCAGGTGGGGCCGTTCTGGACGGTCGTGATATCGGCACGGTGATTTGTCCGAATGCCGAAGTGAAGCTGTTTGTAACAGCCAGTGCTGAAGTGCGCGCGGAGCGACGCTTCCTGGAGCTAAGTGCAAAAGGCGCTGACGTAACCCGTGAACAGGTTTTGGCAGATGTCAGAGAACGGGACGCGCGAGATGCTGAGCGCAGCACCGCTCCGATGAAACCGGCTGAGGATGCCGTGCGGTTGGACACCACTGATTTGAGTATCGAGGCGGCGTTGGCCAAAGCCCTTGAGGTGATCAACGCAAAACTGCCCGCGACGCGTTAACGCAGCGGGCAAACGGGGCGGGTCTTACAGCTCGCCCACGGCGACGCTTTTGATATTCGCCCATTGGTCATCCGCCGTCTTTGCGGTGGCGACAACGTCTTTCAAAAAGGCTGCCCGGGTTTCCGCGTTGAGGAACAGAAACAGTTTTCCGTCTGCGACAAGGTACTGATCCGGGTCACCGTCAAACTTCTTGCCGACCGATACGCCGAATGAACAGAAGCCACCATGCTGCGGCAGGTATGCAGCAGGGTTTGCCTCGAACGCTTCACGGTTCGCGGCGGACGTGAAATAATAGGAGGCTCCGTCATAAGTTGACGAGTGAGTGGCGAAGCCTTCGACCGGGTTGCCATCATTGACCAATGCAACCAGATCAACCCCATGTGCGGCCAGCGGCGCACCAGCGGCTGAAATGCCGTTGGACACGTTGATTTCGTCAGCAGCAAAGGCCGGGGTGGACAGGGCAATTGCAGTCGCCATGGCGGCAAAGATGAGAGATTTCATGATATTTTCCTTTTGGTTCTGGTTTCGGGTCGACCTCTTTGTCGACCGATAAAGCTAAATTAGGGAAAGGACACGGAACGTTTAATCTCAGATACGTCACCAAATCTTGCAGATCGTACAAACAGACGAATGGTTGGCGTTCACTCTCCAATTCTCCACCATCCATCCTGTGACGCAGAAAGCCGGGCGCCGCGTGACGCGCGAAAAGTTGAGACATATCACCTTTGCGTTGCATGCTGAGGCTTAGCCGCGTGGTTCGGTTCCCGTTACCAAGATTCCTTCGGGCAAGAACCTACCGCGGACCATGCAGACTTTTTCAGTCAGAACCTGCTATCATTCAGGTTGCCATCTTGCATTGGGGATCAGCGCTAGGCAGGAGTTCCTGCGCGCGCTGCCGCGCACCATAGGCTTTGCACTTGCACCGGTTCAAGATTCAGCCTATACGCGCGCTGTCGATACAAGGGCGGTCAACGTCCGGATGACGTTTCTGAGCAGGGCCGGGTTACCTCGGCCCTTTGTGTTTGTTTGCTCGGGGCGCACCGGATCACGCCTGAAGACGTCATGAAACAAGACCGGCGGAGACAACCGCTCGGCCAGCAAAAACGTACTGTAAAGGAAATGAACGCCACATGGCTAACACATCCATGGAGGAATTCGAAGCCCTCCTGAACGAAAGCTTCGAAATGGACACGCCCGAAGAGGGTTCTGTTGTCAAAGGCAAGATCCTGGCGATTGAAGCCGGTCAAGCCATCATCGACGTCGGCTATAAAATGGAAGGCCGCGTTGATCTGAAAGAATTCGCAAATCCCGGCGAAGCCCCTGAAATCGCTGTCGGCGACGAGGTCGAAGTTTACCTGCGTGCCGCAGAAAACGCCCGTGGCGAAGCCGTCATCTCGCGCGAGATGGCCCGCCGCGAAGAGGCATGGGATCGTCTGGAAAAAGCATATGCCGACGACCAGCGTGTCGATGGTGCAATCTTTGGCCGCGTCAAAGGTGGCTTCACCGTCGATCTGGGTGGCGCAGTTGCGTTCCTGCCCGGTTCGCAGGTTGACGTACGCCCCGTACGCGACGCAGGCCCGCTGATGGGTCTGAAGCAGCCGTTCCAGATTCTGAAAATGGACCGCCGCCGTGGCAACATCGTTGTGTCGCGCCGCGCAATCCTGGAAGAATCGCGTGCCGAACAGCGCGCCGAAGTCATCGGCAACCTGACCGAAGGTCAGAACGTCGAGGGCGTCGTCAAGAACATCACCGAATACGGTGCATTTGTTGACCTGGGCGGCGTTGATGGCCTGCTGCACGTCACTGACATGGCATGGCGCCGTGTAAACCATCCGTCCGAGATCCTGACGATCGGCGAAACCATCAAGGTTCAGGTCATCAAGATCAACAAAGACACCCACCGCATCAGCCTGGGCATGAAGCAGCTTCAGGAAGATCCGTGGGATCTGGTTGCCGCCAAGTACCCGCTGGGCTCGGTCCATCAGGGTCGCGTCACCAACATCACCGACTACGGCGCATTCGTCGAACTGGAAGCCGGTGTCGAAGGTCTGGTGCACGTGTCCGAGATGTCCTGGACCAAGAAAAACGTCCACCCCGGCAAGATCGTCTCGACCAGCCAGGAAGTCGACGTCATGGTTCTGGAAATCGACGGCGCCAAACGCCGCGTGTCTCTGGGCCTGAAACAGACTCAGCGCAACCCATGGGAAGTGTTTGCAGAAACACACCCCGAGGGCACCGAGGTCGAAGGCGAAGTCAAGAACATCACCGAATTTGGTTTGTTCATTGGCCTCGAGGGCGACATCGACGGCATGGTTCACCTGTCGGACCTGTCCTGGGACGAACGTGGCGAGGATGCAATCCAGAACTACCGCAAAGGCGACATGGTTTCGGCCGTTGTCTCGGAAGTGGATGTCGAAAAAGAACGTATCTCGCTGTCGATCAAAGCTCTGGGTGGTGACAAGTTCGCAGAAGCCGTTGGCGGCGTGAAGCGTGGCTCGGTCATCACTGTCGAAGTGACCGCAATCGAAGATGGCGGCATCGAGGTCGAGTACGAAGGCATGAAGTCGTTCATCCGCCGTTCCGATCTGTCGCGTGACCGTTCCGAACAGCGCCCCGAGCGTTTTTCGGTCGGTGACAAGGTTGATGTCCGCGTAACCAACGTTGACAGCAAGACCCGCCGTCTGGGCCTGTCGATCAAGGCACGCGAGATCGCAGAAGAGAAAGAAGCCGTGGAACAGTACGGTTCTTCCGACTCGGGCGCGTCGCTGGGCGACATTCTGGGTGCAGCGCTGAAGTCGGGCGACTAAGCCCGGGGCGCATCCCAAGTATGATTTACGGCCTCGCATGGAAGTGCGGGGCCGTTTTTGTTGCGAATCAACATGTTCCAAACACACTGCTAAAACTCGATAATGTTCGCGCTTGAAGTGTGTAAATCGGCCTGTCGGGCAAAATTTCGCGTGAGAATATGGCAAAATAAGGCCTCAACACGCAGAGTATCCGTTCCCCCGTTCTGGGTTTTTTCCTATACTGTCAAAACAGTAGACCTGTCACACCGGCTGCCTGGGAGGGTATCTCGAATGATCCGTTCAGAACTGATTCAGAAAATCGCTGACGAAAACCCGCATCTCTATCAGCGTGATGTCGAGCGGATTGTGAACACCGTGTTCGAAGGAGTCACCGATGCCATGGCGCGCGGCGACCGGGTCGAACTGCGTGGCTTTGGCGCGTTTTCGGTGAAAAAGCGGGATGCCCGCGTAGGGCGCAACCCCCGTACCGGTGAAACCGTTCAGGTCGAGGAAAAATGTGTACCATTTTTCAAAACTGGCAAGTTGCTCAGGGATCGTTTGAACGGTAAAGCCTGACCTCATGATGCGTTACCTTCGATATGCTTTTCTTGGGACTCTCGGGATCGTTCTGATTTCCGTGTCCTTGGCGAATGTTCAGTCTGTTGAACTGAAACTGATGCCCGATGCTCTGGCCGAGCTTCTGGGCTTTAACGTCAGTACCTCTTTACCGCTTTTTCTGGTCGTTCTCGGTGGCGTTGTCGCCGGTTTGATCATCGGTTTCATGTGGGAATGGCTGCGGGAACATAAACACCGCCGCGATGCGACCGTGAAAAAGGGCGAGGTCCGCAAGCTTGAACGCGAAGTCAAGAAGCTCAAGAAAAAGCAGAACGAGGGTAAGGATGATATTCTGGCCCTACTCGACGAGGCCAGCTGAGGCTTATGTCTACCGATGTATCCGTTAAAATCTGCGGTTTGACCGCATCAGAACATGTGCGTGCTGCGATTGAAGCCGGCGCGCGCTATGTCGGGTTCAACTTTTTTCCCAAATCGCCCCGTTACGCACCAATACCGCAAGCCGCGGCCTTGGCCGCCGAAGTACCAGTCGGCGTTGCCAAGGTCGCTCTGGCCGTGAATTTCTCGGACGCGCAGCTTGATGAGATTGTCGCTGGGGTTCCGCTGGATATGTTGCAGCTTCACGGCGGAGAGTGCCCCGAGCGTGTGGCAGAGGTCAAGCAGCGCTATGGCTTGCCCGTCATCAAGGCGATCGGTGTGGCGGAGGCCGAGGACTTGGCAGCGATTGATCTGTATTCCGAAGTTGCAGACCAGCTTCTGATCGATGCAAAGCCGCCGAAGAATTCGGAACTTCCCGGAGGCAACGGTCTTCCTTTTGACTGGCGGCTGCTGGCAGGTCGCAAATACTGGCGCAGGCCGTGGATGTTGTCCGGTGGTCTCAACCCGGACAATGTCGCTGAGGCGATCCGCATGACTGGTGCGCGGCAAGTCGATGTGGCGTCGGGTGTTGAAAGCGCGCCGGGCGTAAAGGACGCGGGACTGATACAGGCATTTATTGACGCGACACGCTGATTTTGTTTGCCTCCGCAAGGGGGCAATATGGTGCGTTTTGCCATGGCAAATCCCGCGACGACCACCTATGACAGTCAGGTACGACGAGGGAGACACCCATGGCCAACGATCTTTTCAATTCCTTCATGTCCGGCCCTGACGAGCAAGGGCGCTTTGGCATATTCGGCGGGCGTTTTGTCAGCGAAACGCTGATGCCGCTGATCCTGTCACTGGAAGAGGAATATGACAAAGCCAAGGATGATCCGACTTTCTGGGCCGAGATGGATGATCTGTGGGCCAACTATGTGGGCCGCCCCTCGCCTCTGTATTTTGCGGAACGCCTGACCGAGCATCTGGGCGGGGCGAAGATCTATCTGAAACGCGATGAGCTGAACCACACCGGCGCACACAAGATCAACAACGTGCTGGGCCAGATCATTCTGGCGCGACGCATGGGCAAGACCCGGATCATTGCCGAGACGGGGGCAGGGCAGCACGGTGTCGCGACAGCCACGGTCTGTGCGAAATTTGGTCTGAAATGCATCGTTTATATGGGTGCCCATGACGTGCAACGTCAGGCCCCGAACGTGTTTCGTATGCGCTTGCTGGGGGCCGAGGTGATCCCGGTCACTTCGGGTCGTGGTACGCTGAAGGACGCGATGAATGACGCGCTGCGCGACTGGGTGACCAATGTGCGCGATACGTTCTACTGCATCGGAACAGTGGCCGGTCCGCACCCATACCCGGCGATGGTGCGTGATTTCCAGTCGATCATTGGCAAGGAAGCGAAAGAGCAGATGATGAAGGCCGAAGGCCGCCTGCCGGATACGATCATTGCGGCTATCGGTGGCGGCTCGAACGCGATGGGCCTGTTCTATCCTTTCCTTGATGACAAGGCCGTCAACATCATCGGTGTTGAGGCTGGCGGTAAAGGTGTAAACGAAAAGATGGAGCATTGTGCCTCGCTGACAGGCGGTCGTCCGGGTGTGCTGCATGGCAACCGGACCTATCTGTTGCAGGATGATGACGGGCAGATTCTGGAAGGCTATTCGATCTCGGCCGGTCTGGACTATCCGGGTATCGGCCCCGAGCATTCCTGGTTGCATGAGGTCGGTCGCGCGACTTACGTCTCGATTACCGACAAGGAAGCGCTTGAGGCATTCCAGCTGTGCTGTGCCACCGAGGGTATCATTCCGGCGCTGGAACCCAGTCACGCCTTGGCGCATGTCATGAAGATCGCGCCCGAGTTGCCCAAGGACCATCTGATCTGCATGAACATGTGTGGACGCGGTGACAAAGATGTTCAGACCGTCGCAAAATATCTGAACTTCGATATGTCAGACACCGAAGGCCGCACTGCAGGGTGATTTCAACCGGGACCGCACCGGGGCTATATGCCCCGGTTGACAATCTTGATCGAACAAGCAGCGGGGAAAACCCTTCGGTCCACCCGTGATTGTAATGCCCCTTTGAAATGGCTTTCGAATCTGATTGCTGTTTTGCCGGGCGCAGCCGGATGTTGTTCCTGCCCTGGCATGGCCTCCGTTTTTTCACGCGTGCTCGCCCTCGCAAGCGATCCTTTTGGACCCGGTGGAGCCCGTGCATAGAATCGTCCACAAGCGATATCACCCTGTTCAACTTGTGCCTGAAGGTTTCCAAATGGTGGTCAGTGTAGCAACTGGAGCCATACTGTTGTAAAACTGCTGAACTGTCAGCGATTATGTCCCTTCTGTCTTTGCAGACGAATTTCCAGCGCAGCCTGTCTCACGGTTCTTTCTCCACGCGACGACACAGTAAAAATTGGGTGTTTCAAGCTGTCTGCGAGTTGGTTCAGGTCAAAACCCGGTTGTTCCAACAACACTGAGTAGTCCGCACGTCCCAGTTGAATCTCGCAGCGTTCTATACAGCGTCTTCCAATTGAATTAACTTCTCATTAACCGGCGATTTGCCGCCGGTTCTGGGGATGTCTCTGCGAAGACGGGGCAAGGATGACGCTGCTTGGGATGTGATTTTGACCCCGGGCACTCTGGTGTTTGGCACCCACGCGGTGCTGTAGGAGGTAATATGGTTTGGTCCGCAATCACGAGGCTGTCATGTCTCTGTCTTCTGGTTTCCGCGCTTTTGATGGGAAGCGTCAAAGAGGGTCTGGCATTTGGCAACCCGTCCTTTCCGTCCCAGACAGTCGCAACACCTAACGGCGGGCAGATTTTCTTTTCCAATCTCCAAGGCACTGCGACAGCGTTTATGTCTTTGGGCGTTTCGGGAGAAGGCCCCGGAGGATCGTTCTATTTCAACAATGGTGTTTTGACTCAACCTTCGATAACGCCGGCAGGATTGGCCAATCTGGGGTATATTGGCGCGACGATACTCAGCCAGAACGGAGCGGACTCCACTTACGCCACTGATGGCTATCTTGGGGTCATGTTCACCGCGCGCGAAACCGTCGGAGGGCCGCTTTAACTTTATGAAATCGCGCTGTCCGGCGTCACGAATACCCAGATTATCAACACGCGGACTTTGGCCGACACGACGCAGCCGACGGCCTCAATCGGTGCACTGACAACAATCGGCAACGGTACGTTCCAAGCGGTGATCACACTTAGTGAACCCAGTACAGATTTCACAGTGGGCGACTTGTCGGTTACCAATGCTTCAGCCACCCTGACAGGGTCCGGAACCAATTATGTCGCAACGTTGACTGCGCAAATTAACGGTACAATTGAGCTGTTTATTCCCGCTGGCGTTTTTTCTGATGCCGCCGGGAACCTGAATCTTGCATCCAACAGGGTCAGCACACAACAGGGCGTAACGGATACACAGCGACTGGTGCAGGCCTTTCAGAACGCCCGGGCCAACAGCCTTGTGACCAATCAGCCAGAGCTGACGCAGTTTCTTCAGCAATCGGGATCAGGTGTGTTGGACTCATCAGTGACGCAAGGATCGGGGTATCTGAAATTTGCAAGTGATCCAACTCAACCGGTCTGGTTCAATCTGTCCGGTAACTGGAGCTCGCAAAACGATTACGACAGTTCTTATGCCTTGGCCGTGGTGGGGGCGCATGGCTGGGTGAACTCGAACCTTCTGATCGGCGCCATGTTGCAGATCGACTATGCCGAAACCGAAAACGGCCCGGCCAGCGTGGATGGCACAGGGTGGCTGGTCGGGCCTTATGTCGTCGCAAAACTACCTAGCCAGCCGGTGTTTTTCGAGGGGCGCGTTCTGTACGGTCAGGCCGATAACGATATTTCCCCGCTGGGCACCTATACCGACAGTTTCGATAGCGAGCGCTGGCTGATCCAGTCGCGCGTAACCGGAGAGATGAAGCGCGGGAACCTGACGCTTATGCCGTTGCTGGACATCAGCTATGCCAGCGACAATCAGGAGACTTATACTGATAGTCTGGGCAACCTGATTCCGCAGCAGGATTTCAGCCTGACCACCGCACGGTTGGGCATGGATTTCAGCCATCCAATCCAAGTGTCGCGCGGTCAGATGATGCTGACCGGTGGTCTATCTGGTATTTGGAGCACAACATCCGGCACAGGCACTGTTCCTGGCGTGACACCGATAGGGGATACGGCACGTGCACGCGCTGATCTGGGTTTTGACTACCGACTGGAAAACGACAGCCTTCTGGCCGCAAATCTGTTCTATGATGGTATCGGTGAAAGCGGATTTGAAAACTACAGTGTCAGCCTGATCTGGCAAATGGCATTCTGAATCCGCCGTGTGCTATTTTGGGAGTCCGTCAGGTCTTCGCCTTGTTTTGGAGCAGAATGTCGAGCGGTACGATTTCAAGCGCGCGTTGATGTGTCGCCTCCAGATGAACCTGTGGCGCACATCCTTCGTCATGAGCTTGCAAAAACCGGCTTGCACATAAACACCAGCTGTCACCTGGGCGAAGGCCGGGAAAGCCGAATTCGGGCCGTGCCGTGCTCAGATCATTACCCACATATTTTGAGAACGCCAGAAATTCGGCTGTCATCACGGCGCAGACTGTGTGACTACCCTGATCCTCGGGGCAGGTATTGCACGCGCCATCCCGGAAAAACCCTGTCAAAGGGTCGCGTGAGCAAGGGGCCAAAAAGCCACCCAGTACATTTACACTGTCTTGTTTCTGCATAATGGCATCTTACAGACTTTCCGCAATCTTGCGGAACATTTCGATGTTAAGATCATTTACGCCGGGTTCACGGAACAGCCTGTCTGCACCAGTTGTCACAATCAGAACGCCCCTGGGCTGGTTGAAATAGATGTACTGACCATAGACACCGCGGGCCAGAAACTCTCCTTCATGTGCGCCGCGGGGAATCCACCATTGATACCCGTACCCGATCTCTCCTTGTGCGGTCGGTGCGCTGGGTTGGGTGGCTTCGAAAATCCATTCGGCAGGAACCAGTTGCTTTCCGTTCGCGATGCCGTCCTGAAGGATCATTTGTCCGAACCGGGCGAAATCACGCGTGGTGAAGTTGAGGCCACCCAAAACAAAAGCGACCCCTGCACCATCAGTGATGTAGTATCCGTCCCGCTCCAGCCCCAACGGTTGAAGTATCTTTTCTGTCAGAAGGTCTGCCACGTTCCGCCCGGTCGCACCGCGTATCACCATGCCCAGAACATGGGTGTCGATCGACACGTATTGCCAGGTTTCACCCGGCGTCGCAAAGCTGTCCCGCAGCGAGGCTGCGAAATCGTCCAACTCACCACCCAGCGCAACCACACGCCCCATCCGATTGATGTCGGAATTTGGGTCGAGATAATCTTCATCAAACGTCACGCCGCTTGCCATGTTCAGCACGTTGCGGATCGATGCAGCCTCATACGCGCTGCCCTTCAGTTTGGGCGCATATTTGACAACCGGGTCATCCAACGACCCGATTGCACCCTCTTGCAGCAGGATACCGAAAAGCGCCGAAAGATAGCTTTTGGCGACCGACCAGGAAATCCTCCGGTCATCAGACCCGGTTCCAAGATAATATTCCTCGAACCTGATTTTGCCGTCCTGCATAACCAGCAACGACGTGACCGCGCGTTCATCGATCCAACTGTCGGTTCCCTCCGGCAGCTCGAACCCTTCGCCATAAGGCAGGTCCCAGGTAGGTGCGTCGCCACGCGGCAGGTTCACGGTTAGAAAAGCTTCGTCCATGTGCGAGAAATTGTGAACGATCTTCTCTTCAGAAAATAAAGAGTTTACGGCTAAAAGGCGCTGCAACTCTTCGCGTTTCCACAGACCGACGGCAGTGGCGGCCAGAACCAGCGCCAGCACGATGCGCAGCACCCACTTCAAGATGGATTTCATCGCATTGCCTCCCTAGTTGAGCGGTATTGGAACGCGGGAGATCACATTCCGCAACCTCTACGTAACGGAAAGAGGCCGACGTGCTACCTGAATTTGTCCAAAAGCTTCTGCATCGCCGATCGGTCGTCGTCCGCGGCGTCGGGTGCGGCTATAGAAGGTGTGTCGGTTTTTGGGGCAGCGGTCTTTGATGATCGCGGCGGGGCAGTTCGCAATGCAACCGCATTCATGAACTTGCCGCCCTCGTCCTGTGCCAGGTAGGGTGCTCCGTCCGAAACACCCCGAAGAACGTCGTCCAGCCATTCGGCTTCGGATTTTGCAAAGTCGTTCAGGACATATCCCGACACCATTTCCTTGCGGCCCGGATGCCCGATCCCAAGGCGCACGCGATCATAAGCCGCCCCGATATGCTCATGGATCGAGCGCAGACCGTTGTGCCCGGCGTGCCCGCCCCCTGCCTTGACACGCAGCTTGCCCGGAGCAAGGTCCAGCTCGTCATGGAACACAACAACGTCGGTGGAGTCGAGCTTGTAAAACCGCATCGCCTCGCCGACGGATTGACCCGAACGGTTCATGTAGGTTTGCGGTTTCAACAGCAGGACTTTCTCGGTGCCAAGTCGACCTTCCGAAATCTCGCCCTGAAACTTCGATTTCCAGGGGCCAAACCCGTGATCCTCTGCGATCCGGTCCAGGGCCATGAACCCGATATTGTGCCGGTTCCGGGCATATTTCTGGCCCGGGTTTCCCAATCCAACAAACAGCTTCATGTTTCCGTTTTGCCTCTGTAGCTCCAAAGCCATTTCATGCCCGGAAATTGCCAGGAAATCCAGTCAGGCCTGATGACTGAACCCGCAAAAAAAAACGGGGCTCACCCGAGCCCCGCTTCAAAGTCGGAAACATTGTTCCAGACTTATTCTTCTTCTTTTCTGACAACTTCGACTTCATCGGCTGCAACTTCACCATCTTCATCGTCGTCGCTGGTGGACAGACCAGTCGGCGCCGAGATGTTGGCAATCACAAAGTCACGATCGATGGTCGGTTTGGTGCCCTCAGGCAGTTCAACCGACGAAATGGTCACGACGTCATTGATGTTCAGACCGGTCAGATCAACAGTGATCTTTTCAGGAATGTCACCGGCGGTGCAGATCAGTTCGACTTCCGGGCGGACAACGGTCAGAACGCCACCCTTTTTGATGCCTGGGGCCACCCCTTCATTGATGAACTCAACGGGGATGAACAACGCGATCTTGGTGGTCCGGCGCAGGCGCATCAGGTCCAGATGGGTCGGCAGGTCTTTGACGACATCACGCTGAACGTCGCGGCAGATGACGCGCACGTCATCGTGGCCTTCAATTTTCAGGTTCCACAAAGTCGACTTGAACCGGCCCGCTTTCAGGCGCTTGAACAGGACGTTGAACGGGATCTGGATTGGCAACGGATCTTTGTCACCACCAAATACGATGCCCGGAACCATGCCGTCGCGGCGTGCCTGACGAGCGGCGCCCTTGCCTGTCCCCGTCCGTTCCAGAGCTACGAGATCAGGAATCTCACCAGCCATGATATATTCTCCAATGTTAGGGCGGGCATCCTCCAAGGCTGTATACCCGCGTGAAGCCGCGTCCTTAGCTTGATTCACCCGATTTGGAAAGAGGTAATCTTGCCATGCGTTCAGCTGGGTTCCACCGCCTATCCCGGAGTGTCGATCTGGCGGACGGATGAAGGATCCCCAGCTTCATCTGGCCAAAAATATCCCGGGGGAGGCGCCCGGAACGGGCGTCGGGGGCAGAGCCCCCCTGTTTGACCGGTTACGCTTGCCAGCGGCCCCCGAAGTTTTCAGGTATCAGTAGATTGTGACGCCCCAACGCGGCCACGTTTTTCTCACCACAAAGCGCCATTGTAGTGTCAAGCTCCCTCTGGATCAGCTCAAGCGCCGTGGTGACACCTTTCTGACCCATGGCACCCAGACCATACACAAACGCGCGGCCAACATAGGTCCCTTTGGCCCCAAGCGCCAAGGCTTTGAGCACGTCTTGCCCGGACCGGATGCCGCTGTCCAGATGCACCTCGATATCGCCACCGACCGCATCCATGATCTCGGGCAGGACACGAATTGAGCTTAGCGCGCCGTCAAGCTGACGCCCACCATGGTTTGACACGACAATTGCATCGGCACCCAGCTTGGCGGCCATCCTTGCGTCCTCTGCATCAAGGATGCCCTTGAGGATCACTTTCCCGCCCCATTGCTCCATCAGTTTTTCAACCTTGGACCAGTCAAGGCTGGGGTCGAACTGTTCTGCGGTCCAGGCCCCCAATGACGATGCGTCCGAAATACCATGCACATGCCCCACGATGTTGCCGAACTCGCGCCGCTGGGCCCGCAGCATTTCAATGCCCCATACCCATTTGGTCATCAGGTTGGCGATGGTTTTTGCCGTCAGTTTGGGCGGGGCCGACAGACCGTTTTTCAGGTCCTTGTGCCGTTGGCCCAGAATTTGCAGGTCGAGCGTGATCACCAGTGCGGAACATCTGGCATCTTTTGCCCGCTGGATCAGGCGGTTGATGTAGTCCGTGTCTTTCATTGTATAAAGCTGGAACCAGAATGGCTTGTCGGTATACCCGGCCACATCTTCGATCGAGTTGATGGACATGGTGGACAGCGTAAAGGGTACACCAAATTCCTCGGCGGCTTTGGCGGCCTTCATCTCTCCGTCTGCATGTTGCATCCCCGTCAACCCGACCGGGGCAAGCGCCACGGGCATTGAAACGTCTTCGCCGATCATTTGCGAAGTTGTCGACCGACCGGACATGTCGACCGCAACCCTTTGGCGCAGGCGAATTTTTTCGAAGTCGGTGCTGTTGTCGCGAAAGGTCTGTTCTGTCCAGCTGCCGCTTTCGGCGTAGTCATAGAACATACGAGGCACGCGGCGTTCATATATGCGTTTGAGGTCTTCGATATTGGTGATCACAGGCATGAAAACAGGGCTCCGCTCACTTTGGTTAGTTTTCCTTACCAATTCATTCCCAAGGCTGCAATGTCTTGACGTCACAGTGAAGGGTCACAAAAAACCCGCCGCGGTATCCGCGACGGGTCATCATTCTCGCATGTTGGCTGCGAAATCAGGCGCTGTGCGCGCCATCCGAAAGAGATTTCACAAAGGTCAGCACGTCGGCCACAGGTTTACCTGCGCCGATCTGGCTGACGATCGCTGACCCGACCACCGCGCCATCCGACACCGAGGCAATATTGCGCGATTTTTCGGGCGTGTTGATCCCGAACCCCACGATCACCGGCAGATCGGTCGCGGCCTTGATGCGGGCAACCTCGGGGCCAACATCGGTTGCTTCTGCCTCGGCTGCGCCAGTGATCCCGGTGATCGAGACATAATAAACAAAGCCAGAAGTGTTTTGCAGAACACGTGGCAGGCGTTTGTCATCCGTAGTCGGGGTCGCCAGGCGAATAAAATTCAGACCTGCCGCTTGCGCGGGCAGGCAGAGTTCTGCGTCCTCCTCGGGGGGAAGGTCCACCACGATCAAACCGTCAATCCCTGCCGCTTTTGCATCGGCCAGAAACGCGTCAACACCCCGGCTGTAGATTGGGTTGTAATACCCCATCAGGACAATGGGGGTTGTATCGTCCGTTTCCCGAAACACTCGTGCCAGATCCAATGTGCGTTGCAAGGTCATGCCCCGCTCAAGCGCACGTTGGCCTGCGGCCTGAATAGTAGGGCCGTCGGCCATCGGGTCGGTAAAGGGCAGGCCCAGCTCGATAACATCCACGCCAGCACCAGGCAGGCCTTTGACCACTTCAAGCGAAGTGTCATAGTCGGGATCCCCGGCCATGACATAGGCGACAAAGGCCTTCTTGCCTTCAGCTTTCAGGGCGGCGAACTTGGCGTCGATACGGGTCATCGGATGTCCTTGCACTCGGGTTTCGACCTGATGTGCAGAAACTTTGACCGAAAATCAATCCCGCCCAAACAGGAATGGATCAGAAGCCCAGATGATAGCGTACCAGCAGGGCATTCACGCCCGGGTTCTCGTCATTTGTGCTGGCGTTGGATTTATGGGTAAGTGCGACAGACACGCTATTGCCATTGTTCAGGTTATAGCCAAGTCCCAAAAGGCTGCGAATCTGGAAATCGCCCCCCAAATCATTCAGGTCGTTGCTGGCGTTATAATACCCAGGCATCACGCTGCCTTCCACGAACCAGCGATCGCTTAGCGCATACTGCCCAACCAGGCCCGCGCCGATATGCGTGTCCCCATCCTCATCTACAGTTAGGGCCGCGCCCCAACCGGCGCGAAACCGCGTGGCCTGATGAAATGGTGCATGGTGGTATTCAATCGAGACCAGGCCCTGATCTTCGGATGTGTCTTCAGAATAGTCCGCGTATCCGGCACCAAAAACTACGGTCTGGGCCTGGGCTGACGCGCAGGCCGTTGCCGCCAGTACGGTTGCAAGAAAAAAGTGCTTCATCTGTGTCCGCCAACAAAAAGTGATCGTGCGCTATTAACTGGTATTCGTAGCCGTCGTTTTTCAATTTCGGCAAGAACACGTTTTCCAAACAATTTTGTGATGTGGCGAAATGGACTCTGCCAAAGAGCCGCCAGCAATCCCTTGCGCAATCAGGCGGACCTGCATAGAAGCTGCGATCGTATTCTATGCAGGAGGCCGTGATGGGCTTTAAAATGGGAATCGTGGGTCTGCCGAATGTCGGCAAGTCGACCCTGTTCAATGCGCTGACCAAAACCGCAGCTGCGCAGGCCGCGAACTTCCCGTTCTGCACCATCGAGCCAAATGTCGGGGATGTTGCGGTTCCCGACGCCCGCCTCGACAAGCTGGCGGCGATTGCATCCTCAAAACAGATCATCCCAACGCGGATGACTTTTGTGGATATCGCGGGTCTGGTGAAAGGCGCGTCAAAGGGCGAAGGGCTGGGCAACCAGTTTCTGGCGAACATTCGGGAAACGGATGCGATTGCCCATGTGCTGCGCTGTTTCGAAGACGGCGACGTGACACATGTAGACGGGCGCGTTGATCCGGTTGCGGACGCTGACACGATCGAAACCGAACTGATGCTGGCCGATTTGGAAAGCATCGAAAAGCGTCGGGCCAATCTGGTGCGCAAGCTGAAGGGCAACGACAAAGAAGCGCAACAGCAGGATCGCCTGCTGGCCCAGGCGCAGGCCATGCTGGAAAGCGGCAAGCCCGCACGTCTGGTCGAAGTCAGCGACGAAGACGCCAAGGCGTGGACGATGTTGCAACTTCTGACCACCAAACCGGTTCTGTACGTCTGCAACGTGTCCGAGGAAGACGCCGCAAAAGGCAACGAATTCTCTGCCCGCGTGGCCGATATGGCTGCTGCTCAGGGCAATGCCCATGTCATCATCAGCGCCAAGATCGAAGAAGAAATCAGCCTGCTGGATGAGGACGAAGCCCAGATGTTCCTTGAGGAAATGGGACTGGAAGAGCCCGGCCTCGACCGTCTGATCCGCGCCGGTTACGATCTGCTGAAGCTGGAAACCTATTTCACCGTCGGCCCGAAAGAGGCCCGCGCCTGGACCATCCGCACCGGCACCGCTGCACCGCAAGCAGCAGGTGTGATCCATGGCGATTTCGAAAAGGGCTTCATCCGTGCCGAGACCATCGCCTATGACGACTATGTCGCTGCCAATGGTGAACAGGGCGCGAAAGAGGCGGGTAAGATGCGGGCGGAGGGTAAGGGCTATATCGTCAAGGACGGCGATGTGATGCACTTTTTGTTTAATACCTGATCAATTGGGCTGTTCCTGTCGGGTGAGCGGGGTATCCTGCCCTAACCGCAGCATTGGAGCTTTCCTTGATCGAAATCCGCGACCTGCAACTGCTCAGCGCTTTGGCGCGGCATCGGCATTTTGCCAAGGCGGCCGAGGAGTGCGGGATTTCACAGCCTGCGTTTTCTATGCGCATCCGCAATCTTGAGGATCGGTTGGGTGTCTCCATCGTCCGCCGCGCCAACCGCTTTCAAGGGCTGACCGAAGAGGGCGAGATGATCGTCCAGCGGGCGCGGCGCATTCTGGACGACACCAAGGCGCTGGAACAGCAGGTGCTTGCTGCCAAGGGCGAGATTACGGGCACACTGATCCTCGGCGTGATCCCGACCGCAATCGCCTTCACGGGGCGGTTGGTCAAAAGGCTGCGTGACGCGCATCCTCGTATCGTCACACGCATTGAAACCATGTCCGCCACCGCAATTCAACATCGGCTGGACGAAGGCAGCCTAGATGCCGGGGTAACCTATGGTGACAGTATCGGCACCGATTTCCGGCAGGTTCACCCTCTTTACGAGGAAACCTATGTGTTGTTGGTGCCCACGCATTTGACGGACCAGACCGGCCCGATTCCGTGGGCGCAGGTCGCAGAATTTCCGCTCAGCCTATTGGAGCCGCAGATGCAGAACCGGCGAATTCTGGACCGGGTGTTTGCCGAACAGGGGCTGCACCCTGACATCGTGGCCGAAACCAGCGGTTTCACGGCTTCGATGGTCATGGTGCGTGAAGGGCTGGCAGCGACGGTTGTCCCTCGGGTTTTGGTGCGCGCGCTGGGCGATTTGAAGGGAACGAAAGTGTTGCCGCTGATTGAACCTGTTGTCAGCAAACCGATTTGTCTGGCAACCCTCAGCCGGGATCCCGAGCTGCCAACCGTCAAGGCTTTGCGGGATGTGGTGACCTCTTTGCGGTGATAAGGCGTCGTTATCGTGCGATTGCGAAAAGCGATTTGACGATATGTTTGCCTGATGAGAGACGGAACCTCAATCGGAGGGCATCATGGCACCATTAGATACCAAGCCATCAGGCACACCCAAGGGCGTCTGGAAGTCAGGTAAAGGCAAGGGGCGGCACACACCCAAGGGCCGTCAGTTCACGGATGAGGCGCAGGCTGAAATCACACGCCTGCTGGGTGATCGCCCGCGTCGCCGCGACCTGCTTATCGAGTTTTTGCATTTGATTCAGGACGAACACGGTCATATCAGCGCCGACCATATTGCGGCGCTTGCCGTGGAAATGCGGATCGGTCAGGCCGAGGTCTATGAAACCGCGACTTTCTATGCCCATTTCGATGTGGTGAAAGAAGGTGAGACGCCTCCTCCGGCATTGACCATCCGGGTTTGTGATTCCCTCTCCTGCGAAATGGCCGGTGCCCAGCAGTTGCAGAAGGCGCTGGAAGACGGTTTGGACCCTGCCGAAGTTCGCGTTGTTCGCGCGCCCTGCATGGGGCGTTGCGATACCGCTCCGGTATTGGAGATCGGCCACAACCACATCGACCATGCGACCCCCGAAAAGGTGCAGTCGGCGATTGCGGCAGGGGACACCCATGCGCATCTGCCCGACTATGAGACCTTCGAGGCCTATGAGGCCAACGGCGGCTACGCCAAGCTGAAAGATCTGCGCAACGGCGGGAACTGGGAAGAAGTCCAGGAAACTGTTCTGGCCTCGGGCCTGCGTGGTCTGGGCGGCGCTGGCTTCCCGTCGGGCAAGAAATGGGGCTTTGTTCGCATGAACGACGGCCCGCGCTATCTGGCCGTGAACGGCGATGAGGGTGAACCCGGCACATTCAAAGACCGCTATTACCTGGAGCGCACGCCGCATGTCTTCTTGGAAGGTATGTTGATCGCGGCATGGGCGGTTGAGGCCGAGACCTGCTTCATCTACATGCGCGACGAATACCCGGCAGTACTGGAAATTCTGCGTCGTGAGATTGCGGCATTGGAAGATGCCGGTATCGTCGCAAAGGGTTACATCGACCTGCGACGGGGTGCCGGTGCCTATATCTGCGGCGAAGAATCCGCGATGATCGAATCGATTGAGGGCAAGAAGGGCCTGCCGCGCCATCGTCCTCCGTTCGTGGCGCAGGTTGGGGTCTTTAACCGTCCAACCTTGGTGCACAATGTCGAGACGCTTTATTGGGTCTCAAAAATTTGCCGCGAAGGGCCGCAGATTCTGAACTCTGTTGAAAAGAACGGCCGCAAGGGCCTGCGCAGTTATTCGGTCTCGGGGCGTGTGGCGAAGCCGGGCGTTCACCTACTGCCCGCAGGTTCGACCATTCTTGATGTGATTGATGCCGCCGGCGGCATGGCTGATGGCCATGTGTTCAAGGCGTATCAACCGGGCGGGCCGTCGTCAGGTCTTCTCCCCTCGGGCATTGACGACGTCCCGCTCGATTTCGACACGCTTCAGCCGCTTGGCACTTTCATCGGGTCTGCCGCCGTTGTGGTTCTGTCCGATCAGGACACCGCCCGCGATGCTGCGCTGAACATGCTGCGGTTCTTCGAGGATGAAAGCTGTGGCCAGTGCACCCCCTGCCGGGCAGGCTGCGAAAAGGCGGTCAAGCTGATGCAAGCCGACAAGTGGGATACCGATCTGTTGGAAGATTTGTGCCAGGTGATGGCCGATGCCTCGATCTGCGGTCTGGGGCAGGCGGCCCCGAACCCCATCCGTCTGGTCATGAAACATTTCGCTGACGAAATCTGAGGGAGACAGAGCCATGCTTGACGCAAGCCCAACCAAGACCGTCACCTTCAACCTGAACGGCGATGACGTCACCGTGCCCGAGGGCACCACGATCTGGGAAG
The DNA here is from genome assembly GCF_056542305.1 of Ruegeria sp. AD9. Lineage (NCBI taxonomy): Bacteria > Pseudomonadati > Pseudomonadota > Alphaproteobacteria > Rhodobacterales > Roseobacteraceae > Ruegeria > Ruegeria sp. AD9. Next base: position 208,323 of record NZ_JBQFZP010000005.1, on the reverse strand, counting down.
CGGCCAATGGCCGGGGCCTGGTGATCCCGCATCTGTGCCACAAGCCTGCACCGGGATACCGCCCCGATGGCAACTGCCGCGCCTGCATGGTCGAGGTGGAGGGCGAGCGTACTTTGGTCGCCTCGTGCATCCGCCCGGCGGCCGATGGGATGGTGGTCAAGACCGACACCGACCGCGCCGAAAAATCGCGTGCCATGGTGATGGAATTGCTCGTGGCTGACCAGCCCGAGCAGCCGCATGACGTATCCAGCCATTTCTGGGATATGGCCAAGTTGAACGATGTCAGCAACAGCCGCTTTCCTGCGAAAGAGGCCGAGAAAATCCCGCTGCTGGATGACAGCCATGTGGCGATGCGTGTCAATCTGGATGCGTGTATCAACTGCAATCTTTGTGTTCGGGCCTGCCGCGAAGTGCAGGTGAACGACGTGATTGGCATGGCCGGTCGTGGTCATACGGCGCAGGTGGTGTTTGACCAGAATGACCCGATGGGTACCTCCTCCTGTGTTGCTTGCGGTGAATGTGTTCAGGCCTGCCCCACCGGTGCGCTGATGCCTGCGACCGTGCTGGACGACCAGCAGCAGGGAGACAGCAAGGATTACGATAGCGAGACCGAAAGCGTCTGCCCGTTCTGCGGTGTGGGCTGCAAGGTGTCGCTGAAGGTCAAGGACGGCAAGGTGAAGTATGTCGAGGGCATCAACGGCCCCGCAAACGAAGGTCGTTTGTGCGTCAAAGGTCGCTTTGGCTTTGACTACATCCACCACCCACACCGCCTGACCAAACCGCTGATCCGGCGCGAGGATGCGCCCGCCAAGGGGCTGAACGTCGATCCGGGCGATCTGTCGACCCATTTCCGTGAAGCGACCTGGGAAGAGGCGATGGATCTGGCCGCGACCAAGCTGATGGCCCTGCGTGCCAAAGACCCACGCTCGGTTGCAGGCTTCGGTTCGGCCAAGTGTACCAACGAAGAGGCGTATCTGTTCCAGAAGTTCATCCGTCAGGGCTTCAAGCACAACAATGTCGATCACTGCACCCGTTTGTGCCACGCCTCATCCGTTGCGGCGCTGATCGAGAATGTGGGTTCGGGCGCGGTGACGGCGACCTTCAACGAGATCGAGAACGCCGATGTGGCGATCATCATCGGTTCAAATCCGATCGAGAACCACCCTGTCGCGGCGACCTATTTCAAGCAGTTCGCCAAGCGTGGCGGCAAGCTGATCGTGATGGACCCCCGCGGCGTTGGTATGCGCAAGTTCGCCGACGAAATGCTGCAGTTCCGCCCCGGCGCGGATGTCTCGATGCTGAACGCGATCATGAACGTGATCGTCGAGGAAGAGCTGTATGACAGCCAGTACATCCATCGCTGGACCGAGAACTGGGAGGCCGAGAAAGAGCACCTGCGCGCCTTCACGCCCGAAGCGATGGCACCGATCTGTGGTATTGAACCGGATCAACTGCGCCGGGTCGCCCGCACCTTTGCGCAGGCCAAAGCGGGCCTGATCTTCTGGGGCATGGGCGTCAGCCAACATATTCACGGCACCGACAACTCGCGCTGTCTGATTTCGCTGGCTCTGATGACCGGCAATGTCGGTAAACCCGGCGCAGGCCTGCACCCTTTGCGAGGGCAAAACAACGTGCAGGGCGCATCGGATGCGGGCCTGATCCCGATGTTCCTGCCGGACTATCAGTCGGTGACTGACGACGGTGTTCGGGCCAAGTTCAATGATGTCTGGCATTCGGATGACTTTTCGAACGAGAAGGGTCTGACGGTGACCGAGATTATCGATCAGGCATATGCGGGCAACATCAAGGGCATGTATATTCAGGGTGAAAACCCGGCCATGTCCGATCCGGATGTGAACCACGCCCGCGCGGCACTGGCCAAACTGGATCTGATGATCGTGCAGGACATCTTCCTGACCGAGACGGCGAACTATGCCGATATCATCCTGCCTGCCTCCGCGCTCTATGAAAAGAACGGCACGGTGTCGAACACCAACCGTCAGGTACAGCGTGTACGGCCTGCCGTTACTCCTCCGGGTGAGGCGCGCGAAGATTGGAAGATCACGGTTGAGCTGGCACAGCGCATCGGGCTGAATTGGGACTACACCGATGTGTCGCAGGTCTTTGCCGAGATGAAACTGACCATGGCGTCGCTTGACAACATCACGTGGGAGCGTCTGGAGACCGAGACGATTACCTACCCGTCACTCAGCGAAACCGATCCGGGTCAGGCCATCGTGTTCGGGGATGGTTTCCCCCGTTCGGGCGGCAAGGCGAAGTTCACTCCCGCCAGCGTCATTCCGCCGGATGAGGCCCCGGACGAGGAATACCCGATGATCGCCACCACTGGCCGTCAGCTGGAACATTGGCACACCGGCTCGATGACCCGCCGGTCCAATGTTCTGGACGCGGTGGAGCCGGAGGCGAACTGTTCGATGAATCCACGTACGCTCAAGCTTATGGGAATCGAGCCGGGCGATATGATCCGCCTGACCACACGTCGTGGTTCGATTGAGATCATGGTTCGCGCGGACCGGGCGATTGCCGAGGATATGGTGTTCATCCCGTTTGCCTATGTTGAGGCGGCGGCGAACATCCTGACCAATTCGGCCATCGACCCCTATGGCAAGATCCCCGAGTTCAAGTTCTCGGCCATTCGCGTCGAAAAGATCGAAAGCGCAGTTGCGGCTGAGTAAAACCAACACATATCAAGCAAAGAAGGCGGCCTGATGGGTCGCCTTTTTCTTTTCTTGACAGGCGCTTGCGCTCGACCAACCCTGTCGTAGATGTTGGTGGAGGAATTTCTTATGGCACGCCGTTTCGTCGATCTGTCCGTTCCGTTGGAATCCGGGATCGTGTCTGACCCGCCAATCATGTTGCCGCAAATTGAATATCTGACCCATGATCAGACGGCAGAACAGGTCATGTCTTTCTTTCCGGGTCTGGAACGGCAAGACCTGCCGAACGGTGAAGGATGGGCAATCGAACGGTTGCAGATCGCGACCCACAACGGCACGCATCTGGATGCGCCGTATCACCATCATTCCACGATGAACAAAGGTGAACGGGCAATAACTATCGACGAAGTGCCGCTGGAATGGTGCATGAACCCCGGCGTCAAGCTGGACTTTCGACACTTCGAGGATGGGTATGTCGTTACCGCGGCAGATGTCGAAGCTGAATTGAAGCGCATCGGCCACGACCTTTGCCCGCTGGATATCGTCGTGGTCAACACTGCTGCAGGGACACGTTATGGCGCGCCGGATTATCTGGCCAAAGGATGTGGAATGGGGCGCGAGGCGACGCTTTTTCTGACTGAACGTGGCGTGCGTGTCACCGGCACCGACGCATGGAGCTGGGATGCCCCGTTTCCGCTCACCGCTCAGGAATACGCTGAGACCCGAGATCCATCTATAATCTGGGAAGGCCACCGCGCGTCGATGGACATCGGGTATTGCCACTTGGAAAAGCTGACCAATCTGGAAGATTTGCCGCCCTCAGGGTTCGAGATTTCCTGTTTCCCCTTCAAGATTAAAGGGGCCTCTGCCGGATTTGTCCGGGCAGTTGCAATATTTGACGAACAAGACGCGCAGTAAAGGGGGCCAGATGCAGCCGACTACGACACCTCCTGGCGGGCATGATGGCCCGTACGCTGCGCCGGTGGAAATTCGCGGCTTTGAAGTACGGCCCGAATGGATCGACTATAACGGCCATATGAATGTCGGGTATTACGGTGTCGCCTTTGACATGGCGTTGGAAAAGCTGATGGTTGACCATCTCGGGCTGGGCGAGGTGCAGGTCAAGGCGTTGGGGCAGGGGCCTTACATCCTGCAGTCTCATCTGCATTTCGTGCGGGAGGTCAAAGACGCTTCATCGTTTTATTTCAGGTTCCGTATGCTGGATGCTGACAGCAAGAGAGGACATTATTTCGCACAGATGCTTTTGGCAGAAACTGACGAGATTTGCGCGACGCAAGAGGCGCTTTTCATGAATGTCAGCCACAGCTCCGGGCGCTCCGAGCCCTATCCGGATTGGGCAGCGGCGCGTCTTGCGCAAATGGTGGATGACCATAAGTCTCTGGAACCGGCTTCGCAGATCGGCCAACCGATAGGAATTCGCCGGGAATAATTTTGGAGGTCGGAAGCGATCCTAATAGTCCTTTGAAAAGAACACTCCGATGCCCGTTTCGCCGCGACCGTCAACCGTGCCCTTGACCGAGAAATTGTCGGTGACATCAAGGTTCAGGTTCACCTCGGTATCGCCTTCGGTATTGACGGTAAAGTCGGTATAGAGGTTTTCACCCAGATAGGCCCCGGCACCCAATCGGCCCGCGCCACCGTCTGACGCACCAACATCAATCGTATCAACACCGGTAGAGTCGCGTAATCCCTTGGTCGCGTCCCCTCCAGCACCGCTGAGTTGCGCCAGCGACGCGGCCATCTGCGCAATCAGGAAGGGTGAGATTTCCGAGAACCTGTTCCCAAAGAGCAGCATCGCCAGTGCCTCTTCCGCCGGGCGTTCGGGATCGGAAAACACGCTGACCTCGGGTGAATCCAGCGGCCCTGCGATTTCGATGGTCGCGGTGCCGTCCGAGGTGCTGGCAGAGGATTCAAACTCGATATAAGGCGTCAAGTCACCCTGTAGGGTCACGATGCCTTTGGTCAGGGCCAGCCTGCGGCCCAGAATATCGAAATTACCGCGGATCAATTCAATCTGACCTGATGGGACCACCGAGGTCGTGGTGCCACCAATGGATATCCGGCCACCCAGTTCGGCATTTACACCGCGCCCCCTTACGAACACGGCTTTGGGTGCCAGCAAGTTGACGTCCAGTGCTATTCTGGACGTGCGTTGCCCCTTGTCTTTGGTGGTTACAAGACCTGCACGCTCGCGCGTGATGAAACTGGCACCGCTTTCGTTGACATGCTGTATTTCGGGGATCGGTGCGGCACCTACAGCCCCCGAAGCCGCAGCGAGGTTGATATTGGTCTCACCAAAGGTGATCTGCCCAGCCAGCGAACTGTTCCCGGCTAGAGCGCCGGTCATCGCAATCTGACCGTTCAAAGTCGTCTCGTATAAAAGCCGATCGGTCAGGACGAGGCTGTTGATTGTTGTCGTGATCTGCGCATTGAACGGGGGCGTCAGATCGACAGGTCCATTGACGGTAAAGCCACCACCGGCCCGCACCCCGCCGTTCAGCGTGATGGTTGCACGGCTTTGCGCCAGATCCACCTGTCCGTTGATCCCGGTGATGGTCTGGCCTGCGCCGGGAAGTGCAAGGGATGTTCCCGAAGTGGTAATCGATCCGCTTAGGGACGCCAGATCAGCCGGGCCTTTGAGGGCTAGATCAAAACGCGCGGACCCCTCAATCTTGTTAGGCGTGATGAAGACGTTTGCTATCCCCAGGTTTACGCCACCCTTCGCTGAAATATCTGCATTGCTGCTGGTTTCATCAAAGGTGCCTGCAACCGTGCTGACGATGTCTGCGGGACCTTGCGCCTTGGCGTCGATGGTCCAAACGCCACTGTCCCGCTTGGCATTGCCCGCAGCGGTAAGGGTGCCGGGAAACTCTGGCACAAACCTTTCGATGCGGTTGAACTTGGCATCGAAGTCCAGATCAGCGGATCCATTTGTGTCCACCGTACCGGACACTTTGGCATAGGAACTCTCTGGCCCAAGCAAGTGTGCGGTTCCTTCGAGCCCGGACCGTGTCGGAGCGACGTTGCCGTCCAGTTTCAGAGGCCCAGAGAGTGTTTTCGACAGCCGCCCCAGATCATCCAGCGCTGCGGAAAAGGTCAATCCGCCGGCATCGCGGTCCAGTTTGCCGGATGCATCCGCAGAAAGGGCGGTGCCGATCAGCTGGAATGTGCGAATATTCAGACCGGCCTCGTCATTCACCGCATCCACCGTCAGGTTCGTTCGCCCCTGGATCAGGTTGTCAACTGCATTGATGCCGGATTTGATGTCATCAGCAGCCAAGTTGCCTTTGACGTCAAATGCCTTGCTGCCAACCGTACCTTTGCCTGCAACGTCCGCGATGATCGAACCTGCAAGATCTCTCCGGGCAAGAGTTGAAAAGGGTGACAGGTCAGGGATGTTCAGACTGACCTGCCCGTCCACGGCCAAAGCATCCGTCGGATCGTCAATTGTTGCTGCGGCGCTTGCCACAAGGGCTGAACCTTTGATCACCGCGTCGCGGATTTCAATCTGCTTCTGGCTCAGCGCGCCGTCGAACGTGATCTCGGTCCGGCCGACCAGCAGCGGGTCAATTTCGGGTAGGCCCGTTTTGACATCCCGGCTCATCACGCTGGCTGTGCCATCAAATTCGAGCGTCTGAACGGTGCCTTTGCCGTCCAGTTTTGCCTGTACCGCACCGCCAAGCTCACGTTTGGCGAGGCCCGAGAACACGGAAAGGTCCTGTGCGTTGACTGTTGCTTGCCCATCAATCGTCACGTTGCCGTCAGGGGTGGTAACCGTGCCATCCGCCTGCGCGCGCAGAGTGTCGCCGATCAGCGTAAAATCCCGGATCGCTACGCCATCCGCTCCGCGTTTGGCGTCCAGCGTGATTGTTGTGTTGCCCCGGATCACCGGGTCAATGTCATCGCGCCCTGTGGAAAGACCGCGCCCTTCGACCTCCAGCTTGCCATCGAAACTGCCTTCAAGCGGCGAACCCTGGCCCGTGAGCCGGGCAGAGGCCTGACCGCCCAGTTCCAACTGCGCCAGGCCCGAAAACCGTGCCAGATCGGTCGCCTGCAATGTCGCGGTTCCATCGACGGCCAAACCACTGGACAAGCCGCTGATCTCGGCATCAACGCCCAGTTCATAGTCCGAGCCGACCATCTCGACCTCGGACAGGTTCAGGGTCTGATCCCTGCCATACTGGAACGTACCGTCCAGCGTAATGCGGTCTCCAATGGCTGCGTTCAGGGCATCGTCAGTCAGGTCGATACCGTCCAAAGCAGCTTGCAAATCACCGTCGATCCGCAAAACGTCACCCTGTTCCAAAGTTCCCTGCGCCGTAATTTGCGCGCGTTGCAGGTTCAGGGTATCGGATTTTACCGCGTTAGCGGTCAGACTTAGATCCCAGAGATTGCCGTTTTTCTCATCAAACAACGCAGAGACCTGCGCTGCTTCGATCGATGTGTCGCCACCTGACAACGGAAGGACGACGCTTTGCCCCTCGGGCGGTGTAATGCGTCCTTGCAGGGCCGCCAGTTGCAGCCGACCTCCCGGCGCCAGTTGCAGCGCCCCTTTCAGGTTCAGTGCCTGAGAACTGAGTTCCAGATCACTGATATCCAACGCGCCTTCAGGTAGGGTCCGTCCATCCACGATCAACTGCGTTTTGGGGCCGAAGAACGTATCCATTTTCTCAGCGACAAAGGGCGTCAGGTCACCGCCCAGATCTGCGGTAAAGGCGATGCCCTCCTCCGCGCTAGCCACGGCTGTTGGGGCAGAACGTAACCGAACCTGTCCGGTCACCCGTGGCTGCCCATCACTGCTCAGGCTGATTTCGGCCGTAAAATCCGTCACCGGCCCGGACCCTTTCGCGGTCAATCCGATCGGGGGGCTGTCCGGCATTTTCAAAGCGGTCGAGATCAGACCCCCCGCAGCTTCGGTGACCTGAAGGTCAAGATCAATCTGGCTGTCAGTGTTCCGAAAACCCGCAGCTAAGGAGATTTCATCACCGGCCCGATCCAGTCGGGTGATGTCCAGTTTGGTGTCCAGCGTCCCGTCGGCCAGCGACAGGTTGCCATTGACGGCCAGTTCCGCCGCAACGCCGATCAAAGGTTTGCCCAAGGCCAGCTCGCCAATGTGGATTTCGCCGATTTCGATGGCCACGGGCAGTTCAGGCAGTTGAAAAGCTTGGGTCTCGGCAGAAGCGGACGGTGTGTCCTTGGTCGTGGTGCCCGGCGCACGGGCGACGTCGATTTCCTGTGCGGTCAGCGCGTTGACCGAGAACCGCCCACGAATCAGCGCCAACCGGTTCCAATCCAGTTCCGCTCCCCGGATGGTCAGCCAGACCCCTTCATCATCGGCCACCGTGATCTCGGTAATGGTGGCGCGTGAACTCAGCGCGCCTTGCAGACCTTTGACGGTAACATTCTGATCGTCGCCAGACAGCGTGTCTTGTAGGAACCGCTCGATCATACTGCCGCCTTCGTCCTCCTGCGCGGGGCCGGCCACTGGCACAAGCATCAGCGTGCCAATCAGCAGAAGGTATGAAAGGTGCCGCCTCAAAACGCTTGCCCGATCCCGATATAGAATTGCAGACCGTTGCCGCTGGAGCCGCTTACCGGGAAGGCCAGGTCAAACCGGAGGGGTCCGAAGCCGCCCAAATCATATCTTACGCCGATACCGGCACCTGCATGATCTTCCGCGCTACTTCCTATAAAGGAAGAGGTATCGACGACACCGTAGTCGTAAAACCCAACCAACGACAGAGAATCTGTCACCTTGCCCCGGATCTCGCCTGAAAGTCCAAGGAACGATTTGCCGCCTGCGACACCGGTCCCGACCGGGATGCCAAGGCTTTCATAGGGTTGCCCGCGCACGGTTCCCGCACCACCGGAAAAAAACAGAAAGTCGGGTGTAACGCCATCTGCTGGCGGGCCAATGACTGATCCAAGTTGCGCCCGCGCTGCCAGCACAACCCTGCCGCCAGTTCCAAGGCTGGTATAGATCCGGCCGTCGACAAACAGGCGAATACCCGTATCGGTGCCGGAAAAGCCAATGAAAGGCATGACTTCGGAATCCAGATAATAGCCGCGCGTGGCGCTGACTTTATTGTCGCGCTCATCCCATTCCGAGCGGAAGGGCAGGATAAAGTATCTGAACTTGCGGCCACTTCCATAGGCGTCGTCAGCATCTGACCACTGTAACCCAGCCGAGGCTTCGGCATAGAGCGTGTCCGAGAATGTGCGGCGCGCACCATATGCCACAGACGCAACCGATACATTGTAGTTTTCGGTGTTGCGGCGCTCCAGCAACACGTTCCAGAATGTATTGTCGTCCGGACCCAGACGATCGGGCTGATCCAGACGCAATCCGATCCGCCCATCAAGATCTTCGGAACCACCGATATTTCGTATCGCGGCCTCAAAACGCAGGCGTTCCGCGCGTTTGAACATGTTTCGATGTGTCCAGGTCGCGGTCACGTCGAGGCCGTCGCGCGAGGCCAGCTCGAGCCCAAAGGTCAGCTGACGCTTTGGTAGGTCTTCGAATGTGGCGTCGAAATCCAGTGTCCCGTCGGGGTTTGCTGTCTCATGTTCCTGCAAAGAGACGACGTTGAACGTGCCGGTTCGGCGCAAACGCGTTCCAACCTTCTGGATTTTTTCTGGTGAGTAAACTTCCCCGCTTGGGAAACCGGCGATTTTTTCGATGGACCGGTGGCGCACATCCGTGTCGCCCTTAATGAACATTCTGCCAAACGTCAGCCTGCGCCCCGGGTCCAGGTCAATCTGAGCATCCAGACGGGCCTGTGCGTGACGGGCGATAATGATCTGATCCTCGATTTTGGCTTTTGCGTGGCCTGCATTCCGCCAACCCTGCACACCGTCCGAGCCTGCTTTTTGAATGACCCCTGTTGTTGCTAGATTGCCGGGGGCGAAACCTTCGGGCAGCACGGTGCCAGACGCCAGGGGCTGAATAATGGCCGTGCCGAATTTGAAGCTTGGCCCGGTTTCAACGGTAATTGCGGCCCTGTTGATCTGGGCTGGCACAGTCAAAGAGCTCAACTCAGCGGCTTCCTGCCCGTCAAGCTTAATGCTGACAACCGGGCTGAAATACCCTTCGTCATACAAGATCTGCACAAGCGTGCGGTAATCCGACAAAGCGGCAGACAGGATCTCAAGTGGCGTATCCAGACCCCGCTCTTCCGCTGTTGTCACCGATGATGTCTTTTTCAGACGTTCAACAAGTTCCTTTGAAGCGCCCGGCGCCGTCAGAGAGGTTTCCAGCGCCATCAGAGCGGTCGGCGTCAGTGCCATGACAATGGCACTCAGCCAGCACTTCAAACGGCCTTGCGGCATGCGCCCTTGCATGAATAGCCCCAACTGTCCCAGTTCCAGATCTCAGCTACCGTGTGATGCACGGTCTTATAGTGTCAGGTTAGAACATCTGAATGCCGTTGGGAAAAGGGATAAACGCGGGATCGGGTAATTTTGGTCAAATTGTCCCGGTTTGTGCCGACACATCGTATTGCGCATCTAGATTGGCAGACTGGAATTGCCGCGTTGCAGGCGATAGTCAACCGTATGCAACAAATGTCCGGGCCGGCCTTTGGTCTTGGCCCAGTGCAATTCACTAGGCAAACGGGCGGTTCTTCGATATTCCCAGTATATTGTCAACGGGTATCAAAAAAACCGAAAAAATGTCCTATCTCGACAACATCCGAACCTTTGTCAGGGTTTACGATCTGGGCAGCATGTCTGCGGCCGGGCGGGATCTTAGGATTTCGCCAGCGGTGACATCGGCGCGAATATCGCAGCTTGAGGACCATCTGGGTGTACGTCTGTTCCAGCGCACCACACGCAACCTGTCCCCGACAGAGCAGGGAAAGGCATTCTATCCCGGTGCGGTGGCGGTTCTGGATGCGGTGGACGAGGCCGAGGCTCAGGTCACACATCTGACCGAGGCACCGCGCGGGTCGTTGTTCGTGGCGTCTCCACTGGGGGTGGGGAGGCGATTGCTGGCTCCACATGTGCCCGAGTTTCTTGCGGAATACCCCGAGATTGATGTCCGGTTGCGCCTGACGGATCGCTCGGTTGATCTGACGACGGAAGGTCTGGATCTGGCGTTTTTCATTGGCCAGCCCGAGGACAGCACGTTGCGTATTCGCAAGATTGCCGACTGCCAGCGTGTACTGTGCACTGCGCCAGACTATGTGGCGCGGCGCGGTATGCCTAAGACCGGGGCTGACCTGATTGCCGACAAGCATGAATGCCTGAATCTGCGCTTTCCGGGTGCGACCGAGTTTCAGTGGATGCTGGTCACACCCGATGGTCCGAAACGATTTGCCGTATCCGGGCGGTTCGAATGTGATGATGGGGATGTTCTGACGGATTGGGCGTTGTCCGGTCAAGGCATTGCAATGAAGCCGGTTTTCGAGGTGGCCGAGCATCTGAAATCCGGCCGCCTCGTACCGGTTGCGACGGAAACTCCGCCTGTTTCAGTTCAGATGGCCTGCCTATACACGCATCGGCGCCATCAGGATCCAAAGGCACGCCTGTTCATGGATTTCATGATTGAACGGATCAGTAAGGTGGTCCGTGTTACAGAATACCCTGTCGCGGGGCCTAAACCATAGGCTCCGACCCGACGCTGAGTACGAAGGTAAGTCCGGTCACGGCGCGGCCATCAGGCGGGCCACGTCCAGCATGCGGGCCGAAAAGCCCCATTCGTTGTCGTACCAGCCGAAAACGCGCACCTGATTTTCACCGACCATGCGGGTTTCCGGCCCGGCGATGACCAGCGATTCCGGGCGCGCCCGCAAATCGGACGAGACCAGCGGCATATCTGTCCAACCCAAAACCGGTGAAGCGACAACAGCCTGACGCAAAGCATGATTAAAATCCTCGGCCCTCATGCCGCGTTCCAACGTGACCACGAGGTCGACCGCCGAAACGCTGGCTGTCGGGACGCGAACTGCGGCGCCCGAGATGCGCCCGGCCAGATGTGGAAGGACCACGTCGATCAGGTGTGTGGCGCTGGACGTTGTCGGAACCATGGACAGCGCACCGGCCCGCGACCGGGCAAGGTCGCCGCGCGGGGCGTCAACCATGGGCTGGCTGTTGGTATAGCAATGGATAGTTGTCATATGGCCTGACAAAACACCGCCAATGTGGTCCAGCACTTTGACCAGTGGTGCCAGCCCATTTGTTGTGCAGGAGGCGTTCGATACGATCCGGGCGCTGCCCAACTGATCTTCGTTCGCCCCCAAAACGACGGTTAAGTCGGCCGCAGGTGAAGGGCCCGAGATCAGGACCTTGCTGGCGCCCGCAGATAACCCGCGACGCGCCACGTCGGATGTGCGCGCGACCCCAGTACAATCCAGCATTACGTCTACGCCAGACAAGTCAACGCGTGTCAGATCGGCACTGTGGGTCATAGGAACAGAGCGTCCATCCACGATCAGCGTAGCATCGCCCTGTGACACATCGCCGGGATAGGGGCCGAAGGTGCTGTCGTATTTGAACAGGTAAGCACAGGTCTCCAGCGGCGCGATGTCATTGATCAGCACCAGCTCGATATCCGACCCTTCGGGCAGGGCCAGAACCTGCCGCAGGATCGTGCGGCCAATGCGGCCGAATCCGTTTATCGCGAGTTTCATGCGCAAGCTATGGCAGGGCGTCGGGTCGATCTCAATGCCTGATCAGCAACAGCTTACTTGCACCTGACCTGAGAAAAGAACTGACCCGAGATATTCTGGTACATGCTGTTGAAGATCACCTTGCAGCCCGTCGCTTGTTGAATGGCAGCAATAGCTTGCGTTGTCCGAAGGCGTGGGGGCGGGCCGAATGGGTTCAGGTTGTTGTTGTCGCGTGTGGCGCGATAAATGACCGGTTCGTCTGCGACCTGTGTCACAGCCCAGTTGCGGCTCATGACGAAGACGGATTTGGTCTCTTCCCCCGCAATGGCGGGTGCGGTGTGCAGGATTGCAGAGGTAGAGAGTGTGGCAACGGCTATCAGGGCAAGGCGCAGTTTCATGGACAAATCTCCAATGCTCAAAACAAGAAGTTACCTGGATTTCAGCAAATTCCGACCCTTGTGTGAAGCCCCGGGGCAAAAGATCACTGCGATTCCCAGCCAGCCCAGCGTTTAGCGGCGCGACAGGGACAGGGGCATATGCCGGTTGACGTCCTTGTAAAGCAGATACCTGAACCGGCCCGGCCCCCCTGCGTAACAGGCTTGCGGGCAAAAGGCGCGCAGCCACATGTAATCTCCGGCCTCAACTTCGACCCAGTCCTGATTGAGGCGATAAACCGCTTTCCCTTCCAGAACATAAAGCCCGTGTTCCATCACATGGGTTTCGGCGAAGGGAATGACCCCGCCTGGTTCGAAATTGACGATGTTCACATGCATGTCATGGCGCAGGTCCTGCGGGTCTGCGAACCGCGTGGTGGACCATCGGCCTTCGGTGCCCGGCATTTCGACAGGCGTCACATCGCGTTCGTTGGTGATGATCGGGTCTGGCGCGGACAACCCGGGAACGGACTCATAGGCTTTGCGGACCCAGTGGAACCGGGCTGCCGTCTGGCCAGTGTTCCGCAATGTCCAGTCGCTGCCGGCGGGGATATAGGCGTATCCGCCTGTCTCCAACACATGGTTTTCCGAGTTCAGCGTCAAAGTGACTGTTCCTTCGACGACAAAAAGCACTGCCTGTGCTTGCGCGTCTGTCTCTGGCTGATCGCTGCCGCCGCCGGGCCGCACTTCCATGATGTATTGCGAGAACGTTTCGGCAAATCCGCTGAGCGGGCGTGAAAGAACCCACAGGCGTGTTCCTTCCCAGAACGGCAGATAGCTGGTGACGATGTCGCGCATCGTACCTTTGGGAATGACCACATACGCGTCGGTGAACATGGCGCGGTCGGTCAGCAACTGGTTCTGGCCGGGATGGCCGCCGGTCGGGGCGAAGTAGGTCGGATGGGTCATTTGTGTGCCTCGGGATCGTTTGAATGGCACTATGGGCACAAAGGCGCGGCGCTATTAGGTCCTGACGCGCGATAGGTTTGTTCGGGATATTTTGAAGGTCGGCGCCCCGGGGCTTGGCCCTGCTGAAACAGAGGTATATCCTTGGTCACAAATGATTTCAGTTCTGTGAGGCCCCTATGAAAGCCCAGTTGTTACCCATCATTGCCGCGTGTGGCGCCCTTTTGATGACCGGTTCCGCCGACGCCAAGTCACTCTCCCGAATCATAGCTGAGATGGGGCTGTCCCCGGCAGACTTTGAAGTGGTTAGTGAAACCTCGAATGCGCTTTTGAACAATGGCACGCCCTCTGTAGGGCAGGAACGGTCCTGGCAAAACGACGAGACCGGCTCAAAAGGAACGATCCGGGTGCAAAACGTTCAGGGCAACTGCGTCGGCCTTCAGCATGTCATCCAGCCGGAAGGCAGCGATCAAAGCCGAGAAATCAGAACCCGCCGGTGTAATGACGGTAACGGAAACTGGATCCTGACACCCTGATCTCTGACTTGGCTATCAGTACCCGAGGTCCCGGCTGACTTCGTGCAGCAGGGGATCGCCGGATTTGAGCCTGTGGTAGTTCTCGGCCACATCCGACAGTGCATCGCCCAGATACCAGCCCGAGACGTGCGGTGTGATCGTCACAGCGGGGTGCCGCCACAAGGGGCTGTCCTTCGGCAGCGGTTCCTGTGATGTGACGTCCAACACCGCATGGCCCGGAGAACCGTTATCCAGCGCCGCGATCAGTGCCGCCTCGTCAATCAGGTTTCCGCGTCCGGCGTTCAGCAACTGACTGCCCGGCTTCATCGCGGCCAGCGTCTGTGCGTCAAACAGACCCACGGTTTGCGGCGTCGAAGGCAGGATGGCACAGACGTGATCACATTGCCCCAATAGCCGTGGCAGCGCGTCTTGCCCATGCTGGCAGGTGACACCATCGATGGATTTTGGTGAGCGGCTCCAGCCCATGACCTGAAACCCGACGGCACGTAACATGCGGGCAGTGCGGGCCCCGATATGGCCCAGACCCAGAACGCCCACAACCGTATCAGGTGTGAAAACGGGCGCGCGCGGCAACCACTCGGCGCGACTCTGGGATGCCTCGTGAAAGACCATGTGGCGCTGAGCGCGCAGAATATAGGCGAGAAACCATTCGGCAATGCCCTGCGCAGGCGCGTCTGGCTTCAATCGCGCCACACGGATATGCGGAGGCAGGTCCGGATGGCCAACTATGGTCTCAACCCCGGCCCCCAGCTTCTGAACCAGTTTCAGGTTGGGCAGCTTCGTCGGGTGATTGCTTTGCATGCTGACTACCGCCAGCATCGTAATGTCGTTGGGGTCGCCCAGCGTTTCGGGTGTGCGGATGTCGGCACCAGGCGCCAGGGCCTGTAAAGTGGCGGCGATTTCCTCATCCCCAATCCAGTCCGACAGCCCGGTTTCAATCAACAACGCCATATGCGAACCCCACTTGGATTTGATGTGGTGACGTCCCGTCACAGCGGTGGACAGGATCAGGTCTGTTAAGCCATCCTCGTGCCTAAAAGTACAGCCCGGTTTCAAAACCCGAAAAGGACAGTTTCGTGAAGATACCACTCACCGCGCACCGGGGAAACCACGTTACATCGCAATCGGTTACCGGTATGAGTGAGCCGAGGCACACAACGCAGCGAATGACCAGAGGGGACTGATGGCAGGGCTCGACTTCACGGATCAGACCTATTTTCATCAGCGCGAGGATGGGGCGTTTGTAGGACATGATCCTGCACGCGGTCCGTGGTCTGCCGATCATTGCCACGCAGGGCCGGTCAGCGGGTTGATAGTGCGGGCAGCGGAAACTGAGGTTGGCCCCGAAAAGATGCTGACCCGCCTGACAGTTGACCTGTTGCGCCCTCTGCCCTTGGCCGGGTTGCGGGTTGCCGCAGAAACCACGCGCCATACCAAGACGCTGGCGACCACACGGGTTACGGTGCACGACCTGGATGACACACTCTGCGCCACGGCCACCACCATGCATCTGGCGCGACGCGATCTGGGCGCGGTGGCAAACGTCGAAATCAGTGCGCCACAGTTGGAAGACGCAGTAGAAGGTCCTTTTCCAATCGGCGAGATTCGTCATGATTTTAAGGGGTTTGCCCACTACAGTGACATCCTTTATCCCAAAGACGGCAAACAGGGGGCCGGACCGAAAACGGTCTGGATGCGCACCCCAAAGCTGTTGAGCAGCGAAGATCAGTCGCCCATTCAGGCACTGTGCCCGTTGGCGGATTGCGGCAATGGAATCTCGTGGAATGCTCCGACGTCGGAGATGGGGTTCATGAACACCGATCTGACCGTGAATATCCACCGCGAACCGGTGTCAGATTGGCTGGCGTCCCGTTCGGTTTCACACTGGCAACCTACGGGCATCGGCATGTCTCAGTCGGTGCTTTTTGACACGCAGGGTCCTGTAGGGACGGCCCTGCAAACACTGGTGCTGTTCCCGCCAGTCTGAAGGTCGGCTGGTTTTCGCAGGCGTGTGTAAAGGCCGTTGTCGCCGTGTCCCTTCAGACCTATCTTGCGCATATGCGCTGGCTGTTCACTGTCATGACCTGTTGCCTGCCGATCCCGGCCCTGTCGCACCCGCATGTCTTTATCGACACCGGGCTGGAATTCATCGTGGATGAGGCCGGTCACCTGACCCATATCCGGGTGACTTGGGCATATGACGAATTCTACTCTCTGCTTGTTCTGGAAGACATGAATTTGGATCAGGATGCCGACGGCATTTTGACGAAAAGCGAAGAAAAACGTCTGAGCGGGTTCGATATGCAATGGGTCGAGGGGTATAACGGCGACCTCGTGCTCACCAAAGACGGAGCGCTGGTTGCTCTGTCCGGTCCATTAGAGCCCAGTGCGACAACGGAAGATGGGCGGGTCGTGACCACCCACATGCGCGCGGTCGAAGGCGACGCGATACTTGCCACAGGGCTTTCCGCCAAGGCATTTGATGAGTCCTTCTATACGGCCTACGAGATTACGCGCCCTGTAACCGTGACGGGCCTGGCTTTATGCCGGGTGGATCGTAACGATCCCGACATAGACGGGCAGCTTGCACAGATGCAGGCGTTTCTGTTGACACTGGACGCGGATTACGACCTGGAGGAAAACGATACTCCATTGGTTGGTGAGAACTTTGCGACTGAGATCCTCGTTTCATGTCCCGTTTCCTGATTGTTCCGGTCGCTCTGGCCTTTGGTTTGCTGCTTTGGTTCTGGGGCAGTGGTGGGTTTGACAGCCTGGCAAGTTGGGCAGCCGGAGAGCAGCGGGACTTTCAGAACCAGATCGCGCGGTCCTTGCGTGCCGCGCGCGCGGAACAGCCTCAGGCGGTGGCCACGCTTCTGACTGTCTGTTTCGCCTACGGGTTCTTTCATGCCGTGGGTCCGGGCCACGGGAAGGTTTTGATTGGGGGCTACGGTTTGGGTCGGCGTGTTGCCTTCTGGCGGTTGTCGGCGATTAGCGTATTGTCCAGTTTTGGACAGGCGGTGATGGCGGTTGTGCTGGTCTACGCGGGGGTGCTGGTCTTTCAGATGTCCCGCGAAAGCCTTGTTGGGACGACCGAACAGGTGATGGCTCCGATCAGCTACGGAGCCATTGCGTTGATTGGGCTTTGGTTGGTTGTACGGGCTGTGCGCAATTTCGCACGACAACGAAAAAAGCATGTCCCTAACGATCACACCCATCAGCACCATCATGATGACGGAGACTGCGCGGAGTGCGGTCATCGTCATGGTCCAACCGCGGACGAGGTTGCGAATGTCGGCACATTGCGCGAAGCCCTGATCCTGATCGCAGGCATAGCTGCACGGCCTTGTACCGGTGCCTTGTTTGTACTGATCCTGACGTGGCAAATGGGCATCGCCATGGTGGGGATCGCGGGAGCTTTTGCCATGGCGCTTGGCACGGCGACTGTCACTACGCTGGTCGGGTGGACGTCTTTTGGTCTGCGCGGCGGGCTGCTGGCTTCGGCTTCGGCCACGCGCTTTGCGTCGATTTTGGCACCCAGCATCGAACTGGTGGCAGGACTTACAATTGCGGTGATTGCAGGCGGGTTGCTTCTGCGCGCGGTTTAGATCAGTCGAACACCGGTTCCGGGTATCCGACCCGCGCCAGATAAAGCCCCTGCGGCGGACATACCGGCCCGCAGGCAGCGCGGTCGGTGGCTTCCAAAGCCTCACGCACGTTGTCCGGGGTCCACGCTCCCGCCCCGACACGTTCCAGAGTGCCAACGAAACTGCGCACCTGATTGTGCAGGAACGACCGGGCGCGCACGTGGAAATGAACCTCGGGGCCGGAAAAGCCCTCGACCCGTTCAACGCGCAGTTCATCAAGGGTTTTGACCGGGCTGGCCGCCTGACAGATGGAGGACCGAAAGGTGGTGAAATCATGCCGGCCCAGCAGCATGTTTGCCCCTTCCTGCATGGCGTCAACATCCAACTGGTGGCTAATCTGCCAGACCTGTCCCCGGTCGTGGGTTGCAGGCGCACGGCGCATCAGGATGCGGAACAGATATTGCCGTTCAACCGCTGAAAACCGCGCGTGCCAATCCTCGGCCACTGGGGCGGCCTTAACGATAGCCACTGGGAGAGGCTTGAGATGATAGTTCAGCGCCTCAGACAGGCGAAACGGGTCCCATTCCATTGCCATGTCGCAATGGGCAACCTGCCCCAGAGCGTGAACACCGGCGTCTGTGCGCCCTGCTGCGGCAATTGTGTGGCCGCCCGGCTGAATTCGGGAAAGCGCCTGTTCGATGGCACCTTGCACGGATGGTTGATCCTTTTGCCGCTGCCATCCGGCAAACGGCTCCCCCTGGTATTCAACTTTCAACGCATATCTGGGCATGTGCCGCTGGTACAGCGCAGCGCAGGATCGGGCAAGGGGGCGAAAGCGCTGGTATGTGCCGCGACCGCTACCTATCTTGGGTAAAAGGAAAATTGCGGGGCGGCGGATTGGTCATCTCTTCACTGGCAGACAGTCTTGCGCGTGGCGTCGAAAGTATCGGCGACAGCGTGTCCGAGACATTTTTCGAGCCGGTCATCCGTTTGGGTGTCACCGGGCTGGCACGATCCGGCAAAACAGTATTCATCACTTCGTTGGTTGCCAATCTGTTGGATCGGGGCCGTATGACCGGGCTTGTTGCGCAGCAGGAGGGGCGGATCAATGCCGCCTTTCTGCAACCCCAGCCGGATGACACTGTGCCCCGGTTCGATTATGAATCGCACCTGTCTGCCCTGACGGGACCGATACCGCACTGGCCAGACAGCACGCGTGCGGTGTCTGAATTGCGTTTGTCCTTCAAGGCCCGTCCCGCCGGGCTGCTTGCCGGGTTGCAAGGGCCGCGCACGGTCCATTTGGATATCGTCGATTACCCCGGCGAATGGCTGCTGGATCTGGCCTTGCTGGACAAATCTTACGCAGACTGGTCTCAGGAAACTCTGGCACGGATCGAGACCCGTGCGGAGGCTGCCGCGTATCTGGCGCTGGTCCAAAATACAGACCCGTCGGTAGGGCACGACGAACCTGCCGCACAAGCTCTGGCCGCGTCGTTCACCGCCTATCTCAACGCAGCGCGCGATGCCGGGTTTTACGACTGTACGCCGGGACGTTTCCTTCTGCCGGGCGATCTGGCGGGATCTCCGGTGCTGACCTTTGCACCGCTGGCATTCACTGGCCCGTCGCGGCGCAGGACCCTTCAGCGCGAGATGGAACGGCGGTTTGAAGCTTATAAATCTCAGGTCGTGAAACCGTTTTTTCGGGATCACTTCTCGCGGATTGATCGGCAGGTGGTTCTGGTTGACGCGCTGAGCGCAATTCACAAGGGTCCTCAGGCCGTTGAAGATATGCGCCGCGCGATGGCCGATATCCTGTCGGCTTTTCGTCCGGGCCGGAACGCATGGCTGAGCCAGCTTTTGCTGGGCAAAAAGGTCGAACGCATCCTGTTTGCAGCGACAAAAGCGGACCACCTGCACCACACGCAACATCCCCGCCTGACCGCGATTATCGAGGCTTTGACGCGCGAGGCGCGCGATCGCGCGAATTTCGCCGGGGCCCGGACCGCGGCCCTGTCTCTAGCATCGCTGCGTGCAACGACCGAAGAGATACGCAGCCACGACGGAACCGATCTGCCATGCGTGCGTGGTACTTTGTTGGACAGCGGCAAACAGGCCGCTTTCTATCCCGGAGACTTGCCCGAGGATCCGGCGCATCTGTTGGGTCCGGCGCGAAATGGAGCGGAGAGTTGGTTGAACGAAGACTATGGGTTCATGGCCTTTGCCCCGGCAAAACTAACCCTGAAACCCGGTGACGGCCCTCCGCATATCCGACTGGATCGTGCGGCGCAGTTTCTGATCGGAGACAGATTGTGATCGCGACACTGCGCCCCGCACGCACCACAGATGCCGGTACAATCGGTACGATCCTGCACGGCTTCGCCTTGGAAAACGACTGGATGCCCAAACTGCACAGCTGTGCTGAAACCATCGCCTTTTGCGGCCGGATGATTGATCAGGATTGGGTCACTGTGGCCGAGGCAGAGACAGGTGTGGTCGGGTTTCTGGCGCTGAATGGTGGTGAAATCCATTCACTTTATCTGGATGCGCAAGCTCGGGGGCAGGGGATTGGTCAGCAATTGCTGGGTCACGCGAAATCAAGCCAGCGGCGGCTGGGCTTATACGCGTTTCAGGATAATTCCCGTGCCTGTCGGTTCTATGAGCGAAACGGCTTTGCCGAGGTGGCGCGCAGCGATGGGGCAGAAAACGATGAAAACCTGCCGGACATAAGGTTTGTCTGGCACAGCAGGGATGCGACAAATGGCTAAAGGTCCGGTTCTGATCGATCTTGACGATGATGAACCCGCTGCTGATGTCGCGCAGGCAAAACCGGTGCCGGATACTGTGCCGCCTCAGGGGCAGGCGATGCAAAGCGCGGCCCGACTGGCGGTCCGCAAACCCTCGGCCCTTGCGCGCTGGTTCTGGGGGCTTGCGCTTTCCGTAGTCGGGGCGGCCATATCGGTGGCCGCCTGGGATTTTGCAACCTCTCTGGTGGCGCGGACGCCCGTTCTGGGTTGGATCGTTGCCGGACTGTTGGCTGCATTGGTTCTGGTGGTGGTGATCATCGCGCTGCGCGAGCTCGCGGCTATGGGGCGGTTGTCCCGTGTTGATGGGATGCGCCGTGCTGCAGATACTGCACTGGCTGATGAAAACCTGGCTCAGGCGCGGGCCGTCACACACCGGATTATCGCATTCTACAAAGGGCGCGAGGATACCCGCTGGGGTCGTGAGCGATTGTCCGAGCGTATGGGAGAACAGTTCGATGCCGAGGCGCTTATAGTCCTTGCCGAGGATGAGCTGTTGGCCCCGCTCGACGCCGCCGCCAGCCGTGAGGTTGAGGCCGCGGCACGGCAGGTTGCCACCGTGACCGCTCTGGTCCCTCTGGCACTGGCGGATGTTGTAACGGCACTGGCTGCGTCCCTGCGGATGATCCGTCGCATTGCGGAAATCTACGGGGGGCGGGCTGGCACGTTGGGAAGCTGGCGTCTGACCCGTGCCGTCTTTGTGCATCTGGTCGCAACTGGGGCGGTGGCCGTTGGTGACGATCTGCTGGAACCTGTTCTTGGCGGATCCGTTCTCAGCAAGTTGTCCCGACGGTTCGGAGAAGGTTTGGTCAACGGTGCGCTCAGCGCCCGAGTGGGCGTGGCCGCGATGGAAGTCTGCCGCCCGTTACCATTCTCAAAACGCCACAAACCCTCCACGCGGGGCATCATCAAGCGAGCCTTGCAGGGTCTATTCTCCAAGGGTTGATCCAGAGCAAAGCGTTAGAACACTCCCTTCGGCACTCTGCCTGTGAAAAAGGAGCTAGCCATGACGGATCACGGTCACAGTCCGCAGGAAATCGCCGACCGGATCAATGCTCCGCCCGGGCGTGGCGTGTTGCGCGACGTTGTGTATGGCGGCATTGACGGTTCCGTCACCACGTTTGCCATTGTCGCCGGTGTCGCGGGGGCGGGTCTTTCCCCGTTTGTCATTGTGGCGCTTGGTCTGGCAAACGTTCTGGCGGACGGGTTTTCCATGGCCGCAGGTAACTATTCAGGCACCAAGGCCGAACTGGACAACATACGGCGCATTCGGGCGATCGAGGAACGCCACATCGCACTCTACCCCGACGGCGAGCGCGAGGAGGTCCGTGAAATTCTGTCACAAAAAGGGTTGTCAGGGGAAATTCTGAACGAAGCCACCGCCGCGATCACGTCGAGCCACGAACATTGGGTCAACCTGATGATCGAGGGTGAATATGGGCTGGGCAGTGTAGACCCGCATCCGATGAAAGCCGCGTTGGCCACGTTTTTCGCGTTCCTTGTGGCCGGGATGATCCCGCTGCTGCCGTTTTTAGCGTCGGTGGAGAACGCTTTTGAGATGTCGATCTGGATGACGTTGGGGGTTTTCTTTGCGATTGGAGCATTCAAAAGCCGGTGGTCGTTGGCGGCTTGGTGGCGATCAGGTATCGAAACGCTGTTGATCGGTGGTTCGGCGGCACTGATCGCGTATCTCGTCGGGTCTCTGTTCCATCCATAAATGTCGCAGCTCGGTAGTCGCGACTGGTCAAAGCTTCCCGGATAGGTAGAGTGGCGCAAAACGGGTGCAAAGGCTAATGGCAGATCACGAGCTTTCTGGAAAGAACGTTTTGGTTCTGGGTGCTTATGGCTTCATCGGCGCCGCCGTCACGCGGGCAGTGTCAGCCGCAGGTGCCACGGTTCAGGGCATGGGGCGCAATCCTGAGCAAGGGGCAAAGGTCCTGCCGGGGGTGTCGCTGAAACAGGGCGATTTGCGCGATCTGTTGCACAAGGAAGACTGGCAGGACCTGCTGGCCAACGTCGATGTCGTGGTGAATTGCGCGGGGGTTTTGCAGGATAACGCGCAGGACAACCTTGAAGCGGTGCACCATTCAGCAATCACAGCCCTTGCAGAGGCCTGCGCTAAAGGTGGCATCAGCGTTGTTCAGATCTCGGCAATCCGGGCAGAGCCGGACGCGAGCACGCATTTCCTGCGCAGCAAGGCGCGCGGAGATGCCGCTTTACGTTCATCGGGCGTAACACTTTGGATCCTGAAGCCGGGGCTAGTTATCGGGCAAACGGATTATGGGGGAACGGCGTTGCTGAGAATGCTGGCTGCCGTGCCTTTTGTTCAACCGCTGGCTTACCCCGATACACCCGTTCAATGCATCGGGATGCCCGACCTGTGTGACGTCGTGATTGCCGCCGTTGCCGGTCGCCTACCGCAGGGTAATTACGATCTGGTCGAGGATATCCCGCTTAGTTTGTCTGACGTGGTGCGCTGCACGCGGCAGTGGCTAGGGTTTCCTGCCGCGCGCTTTCATTTGGTCCTGCCGCCTGTCCTGACAAAAGCCGTTGCGTCCATGGCGGACTGTCTGGCCCGGTTGGGTTGGCGGTCTCCGCTGCGCAGCACGGCGATGACGGTCATGGCGGATGGCGTGGTTGGCGACCCCGGCCACTATCGTGCAGCGGCCGGGCGCGGGATTGCCGCCTTGCCTGATGTCTACGCCAAGCTGCCTTGCGCGCGCGAGCATCGGTTGACCGCTCGGATGACGCTGTTGATGCCGCTGATCGTTGCAACACTCAGCCTGTTCTGGTTGCTGTCGGGCCTGTTTGGTTTGGCGGGTTTATCCACGGCTTCTGGCATGCTGGTCGAAGCAGGGTGGTCATCCGCCATGGCGGTGACCAGCGTTGTGTTCTGGTCCCTGATCG
The DNA here is from genome assembly GCF_056542305.1 of Ruegeria sp. AD9. NCBI lineage: Bacteria > Pseudomonadati > Pseudomonadota > Alphaproteobacteria > Rhodobacterales > Roseobacteraceae > Ruegeria > Ruegeria sp. AD9. The sequence goes on along the minus strand of NZ_JBQFZP010000005.1, from coordinate 184,848 downwards.
ACATAGCGCTGGGTCTGGCCATCCTGTGGCGCCGATGGGCGGCGCGGGCCTGCGTGGCGCAGTTAACCGTGGCCGTGTTCTACCTGATCGCCGCTTCGATCACGATGCCGGACTTGTGGTTGGACCCGCTGGGGCCGCTGGTGAAAATCCTGCCCGCGATGATCCTGTCGCTTGTGGCGCTGCCCTTGTTTGAGAGCCGATGATGGACCCTGAACTGATTTTGCGATGGCTGCACGTCATCGGTGCATGTGTGCTGCTGGGAACTGGGGCAGGGATCGCCTTTTTCATGCTGATCGCGCACCGGACAAACGACCCGCGCGTCATCGCCCATACGACGGGTACGGTGGTTCTGGGTGACCTTCTGTTCACCACGACCGCTGTCATCCTGCAACCGGTGACCGGAGCGCTGCTTGCCTGGCAGATCGGGTGGTCTTTGGGTGAAGGATGGATTGTGTTGTCTCTGGTACTTTATGTTTTGACGGGCCTGTTCTGGTTGCCGGTGGTTTGGGTCCAAATCCGGTTGCGGGACCACGCGCGAACGGCGGCAGAGCAGGGAACGCAACTGCCACCGGAGTATTACCGCTTGTTTCGGTTCTGGTTCGCCTGCGGGGTTCCGGCGTTTCTGGCGGTTTTGACCATCCTTTGGCTGATGATCGCCCGCCCGGCGATTTCTGTGCTTTAGACTTTCTCACGGCTTTCCTGACTGTTGCTGACCGACAGCACAAGATAGCTTGGCCGAAATTACGGATCGGAGCGACTCGGTTGGAAACGCTGCTTGTTCTTATTGGCCTGGTTGTTCTGGCCATCCCGGTGACATTGATTGCCCTTCTGGTCGGGCATTCCCGATTGCGTCGCCGGGTCGAACAACTGGAAGCGCAGATCAATGCGTTGGTGTCGCGTGATGCACCGGCATCGCTGCAACCGGAACAAGATGCACCTTCACCGCAACCTGTGGCAGAGGAACAGGTTCAAAGCCCAGGGCCGTGGGCCGCGCCAAAGCGACAGGAAGACGAAAGCGCCGAAGATGTAGACACCGACGCCGCTACGCCTGCAATTGTATTTCGCCATGACCGGTTTGCCGCGCTGGGCGCGTGGCTGCGTGAGAACTGGTTTTACGCTGTCTCGGCCCTGTCGCTGGCATTGGCCGGTATTTTCCTCGTGCAATATGGCGTTGAGAACGGATTGTTACCTCCGGTGGCCCGCGTTTTCGCCGCGCTTGGTTTTGGTTCGGCTTTGATTGTCGGGGGCGAGGTTCTGCGCCGCAGGTTCGGGGATGACGAAGCGGTGGCCACTGCCTATTTGCCATCGGTCTTTTCCGGGGCCGGTCTTGTCACCTTGTTCGGGGCTATCCTGTCTGCGCGGCAGCTCTATGGCCTGATCGGGGCCGAGACAGCTTTGGCAGGTATGATTGTCATCGCGCTTGTTGGTCTTGTTCTGGGGTGGTTCCACGGCCCGCTGCTGGCTGCGGTTGGACTGATCGGAGCCTATGCCGCACCCTTTTTGGTTGGGGGCGCATCTGACGATCCTTCGTGGCTCTATGCCTATTTTCTTTTGGTAGCCGTTTTGGGGCTGGGTATCGACACGGTGCGGCGCTGGGCATGGATTTCTGTTCTGACGTTGGTCGGCGTTTATGCGGCAAACCTGCTTTTGATAAGTGGCGCACCGAATACGGAACCAGGGTATCTGGTTGCGACAACAGTGCTGGCGCTTCTGGCAACGGCCATTCCGGTGCGGCGCGTTTGGCCGAATCATGCAGGGCGCATGATGTCTCAGGTAATCAGCACCCCCGGAACCCGCCCGTGGCCCGAGTTTCCAACTCGGCTCGCAGCCGGAGCGATTGCGGCCAGCACTGCAATCCTGTCCTGGCATTGGGCAGACTCAGCGGCTGAATTCTGGTTGGGTGTCTGCCTGCTGTCCGCCCTGCTTCTGGCGCTGCTATTGTGGGCCAAGGATGCGCCTGCGTTACAGGATCTGACCGTGCTACCTGCGGCGGGCCTTGTGTTTTTTGTTGCCTCTCACGGTCTGGAATACGGCGCAGTTCTGCGCAGCTTCGCTGACACTTATGCCGAGACGCCCGAGGCCGACTTTCCGATGGCAGCCACCGCGCTGGTTGCTTTGGGCGCGTTTATGTCAATTTTGATGGCATGGCGGTCATTCAGGGCAAACCAGTATCGTGCAATCTGGGCCGGGGGCGCTGTAGTTCTTGCACCCGCGCTGGCCATCGCTTTGGAAATGGGCTGGCATCCTGCCACGGTTATCGGTGCGCACGCCTGGGCCCTGCACGCAATTGTCCTGGCAGTTCTTATGGTGGTTCTGGCCGGGCGTTTTGGTCGCGCCGATGGCGATGACCGGATGCGGGCCGCTCTGGCCACGTTGTCGGCGTTGTCTTGTCTGGTCTTTGCTTGCGTCATCGTGCTCAGCTCGGCCGCGCTGACGATTGCGCTGGTGGCCAGTGTCGTCGCAGCAGCAGCCTTGGATCGCAGGTTCACCTTGCCGCAGATGAGTTGGTTTATCTGGGCCGGTGTCTTTACCGTCACCGTGCGCTTGGTACTTGATCCGGGTCTGGACTGGGCTAACGTGGCCCCGCTTCCCGAAATGGCGATGGTCTATGGCGCGGCCACGTTGGGTTTCGTGGCTGGCTGGTGGCTGTTGCGTCCCTTGCTGCGGCCGGTTGCAGCACTGCTGCTGGAAAGCGCGGCATGGGCGACGGGCGGCATTCTGCTGTCCCTGTTGCTACTGCGGTGGCTTGAAGGTTTCGGTGAAGGCGGGGCCGACAACAGCCATTGGGGTCTGGGCCTTCTGGCGGTCATCTGGCTGCTGCTGGCCTTTGCTCAGGTTCAGAGGTTTGGGCTGGGCGGCAAGCTGAATTATGCCCGGTACGCGTTGGCGGCGTTCTTTGCCGGTCATGGCTTGTTCCGTCTGACCTTGGCGTTGACCGAACAAAACCCGTTGTTGAACCCCAACGCCGACCCGGTGCTTGGCCCACCGTTTCTGAACACCCTTGTCCTTGCTTATCTGGTGCCTGCACTGACCATTGGATTCTCGGCCTGGCGGATCAGGGACATGCCAAAGCAGATCAGGCTGGCAAGCTACGCCATTGCGGGCGCGTTGATTGCCGTGTGGTTTGGGTTGACCATCCGCCATGTCTGGCAGGGAGCAGCAGGCATGTTTGAAGGCAACGGCGTCACGCAGCCCGAGCTTTATACATATACCCTTGTTCTGCTGCTGGTCGGGGCGGTGCTGTTCTACCAATCTCTGGCACGTGGTTCGGATGCGATGCGCAAGGCGGGGCTGGTGGTGATCGGGCTGGCGGTGGCCAAGGTCTTCCTGATCGATATTGCCGGTCTGGGTGGGTTGATCCGGGTGTTTTCACTGCTGGCGCTGGGGCTTGGGCTCGCTGGTCTGGCATGGCTGAATCGCTGGGCCAAGCTGCGCCATTCGCCGCATGGGCCGGAACCTCTGGACCATTGAAGGCAGGCGTCTTATAAGCGCGGCCATGTATGACCGGACGGCCATCATTATTCGAATTATATCCCCGGCGCTCTGACCCTCTGAGACGCCGGGCAAAGGTGTTTGAGAACTCGCACCGACCGCTTCGATCCAAGTACGACCAGATCATCCAAAGGACGCTCAAAATGTGCGCCGACACGATTCAAACGCCTGACTATAAAGACACGCTGAACCTGCCAAAAACCGATTTTCCCATGCGCGCGGGCCTGCCTGCACGCGAACCCGCATGGTTGGAGCGGTGGGAGACCATCGGTGTCTATGACCGCTTGCGCGAGAAAACGGGCCGCAAACCCTTTACTCTGCACGACGGCCCCCCCTATGCGAACGGCCACCTGCATATCGGCCACGCACTGAACAAGACGATCAAGGACATGATCGTGCGCTCCCATCAGATGATGGGCTTTGACGCGCGTTACGTGCCCGGTTGGGACTGCCACGGCCTGCCGATCGAATGGAAGATCGAAGAACAGTACCGCAAGAAGGGCAAGAACAAGGACGAGGTGAACATCGTCGACTTCCGTCAGGAATGCCGCAAGTTCGCCGAAGGCTGGATCGACATCCAGCGGGAAGAGTTCAAACGTCTGGGCATCACCGGCAACTGGCCTGATCCCTACATCACCATGGACTTCCATGCCGAGGCCGTGATTGCCGACGAATTCATGAAATTCCTGTTGAACGGCACGCTGTATCAGGGCTCGAAACCCGTGATGTGGTCGCCCATCGAGAAGACAGCGCTGGCCGAGGCCGAGGTCGAGTATCACGACAAGGAAAGCTTTACCATCTGGGTGAAGTTCAAGGTCGTGAACGCGGGTAATCTGGATGGTGCATTCGTCGTGATCTGGACGACGACACCTTGGACCATGCCGTCGAACAAGGCAGTCGTTTATGGCAAAGACATCTCTTACGGCCTGTACGAAGTCACCGGCGCGCCTGAGGAATGCTGGGCTAATGTGGGTGACAGGTTCCTGCTGGCTGACAATCTGGCCGCAGATGTGTTGGGTCGTGCCCGTTTGAACGACGATCAGTGGACCCGCGTACGTGATGTCGCCACTGACGAGCTTGAAGGTGTTCAACTGACCCACCCGCTGGCCGGGGCCGAAGGTGGCAATGGCGAATGGGACGATATCCGCGACTTCCGTGCCGCCGACTTCGTGACCGATACCGAAGGCACCGGTTTCGTTCATTGCGCGCCGTCCCACGGGATGGAGGAATTCGAACTCTACCGCGATCTGGGCATGTTGGAGCAGGTCATCACCTACAATGTGATGGATGATGGTTCGTTCCGTGCCGATCTGCCGTTCTTTGGTGGCAAATATATCCTGTCGCGCAAGGGTGGTGAGGGTGACGCGAACAAGGCTGTCATCGACAAGCTGGCCGAGGTCGGCGGGCTGCTGGCGCGAGGCAAGATCAAGCACAGCTATCCGCATTCGTGGCGCTCGAAAGCGCCGATCATCTATCGCAACACGCCGCAGTGGTTTGCATCCGTTGACCGCAAGCTGGACGACGGCATGGGTGAGATGGGGGACACCATCCGCGAACGTGCGCTGCGCTCAATCGACGAACTGGTCAAGTGGACGCCGCAGACCGGCCGTAACCGCCTCTATTCGATGATCGAAGCGCGCCCGGACTGGGTTCTCTCGCGCCAACGCGCGTGGGGCGTACCGCTGACCTGCTTCACCAAGAAAGGTGCCTTGCCCACCGATGCGGATTACCTGCTGCGCAACGCAGACCTCAACGCGCGTATCAAGGCGGCGTTCGAGAAAGACGGCGCGGATATCTGGTACACCGACGGGTTCAAAGAGAAAATCCTAGACGGCATCGCCAACCCCGATGACTACGATCAGGTGTTTGACGTGCTGGATGTGTGGTTCGACTCGGGCTCGACCCACGCCTTTGTTCTGCGCGACCGCGAAGATGGGACCGAGGACGGCATCGCCGATGTCTATATGGAAGGCACCGACCAGCACCGTGGTTGGTTCCATTCGTCCATGCTGCAGGCCTGCGGCACCAAAGGCCGTGCGCCTTACCGCAACGTCGTGACTCATGGATTCACGCTGGACGCCAAGGGCAACAAGATGTCCAAATCGCTGGGCAACACGATTGTGCCGGAAGAGGTCGTCAAGCAATACGGCGCCGATATCCTGCGCCTTTGGGTGGCTCAGACCGACTACACGGCCGATCAGCGTATCGGGCCGGAGATCCTGAAAGGCACCGCCGACAGCTATCGCCGTCTTCGCAACACTATGCGGTTCATGCTGGGCTCGCTGGCGGATTTCACCGAGGCCGACCGCGTTGCGCCCGAAGATATGCCGCGTCTGGAACGCTGGGTGCTCAGCCGGCTGGCCGATCTGGATGAGCAGGTTCGCAAAGGTTATGCGTCTTTCGATTTCCAGGGCGTATTCAGCGCGGTCTTTACCTTTGCCACGGTGGACCTGTCGTCCTTCTACTTCGACGTTCGCAAGGATGCACTTTATTGTGACGGCGACACGCCGCGCCGTCGTGCCGCGCGAACTGTGTTGGATATTCTGTTCCATCGCCTGACCACATGGCTGGCGCCGGTTCTGGTTTTCACCATGGAAGAGGTCTGGTTGGAGCGCTTTCCGGGCGACGATAGCTCGGTCCATTTGGTCGACTTCCCGGAAACGCCTGCGGATTGGCGTTTTGCCGAACTGGAAGAGGCTGTTACCAAAGTGCGCCGTGTACGCCGTGCAGTGACGGCCGCGCTTGAGATCCAGCGTCAGGACAAGGTGATCGGCTCCAGCCTCGAAGCAGCTCCGATTGTGCATGTTGAGGACAGTGAAACCCTTGATCTGCTGGTGACCTTTGACGTGGACGATTTGTGCATCACGTCAGGCCTGACTGTGACTGGCGACCCGGCCCCGGCCGAAGCGTTCCGCGTACCCGAAATCGAAGGCGTTGCCGTCGTGTTCGAGAAGGCCGAAGGCGAGAAATGTCAGCGCTGTTGGAAAATCCTTCCTGACGTGGGCCGCCACGCCCACGCCGGAGTTTGCCGACGCTGCGATGAAGCGCTAAGCTGATGGAAACCGCCCTCTCGATCTTTCGAGGGGGCGTTTTTCGTTTCACGTCTGCACGGACTGCGGTGTCGGATTAAACAGGTCAAAGCCAATGGCTGGGTCCTTCAGGGCCTTCCAGACCTGATAATCCGTGAAATATCCAGTGTGCCCACCAGGATCGACCGGGATGTTGCGATTTACGGATATCAGCCCGCCTTCAATCTCGGTCCCTACAAAGTCATCCTGCCGGAAGATGTTGAACCATGCGGCGTTCAGATTTTTGGGAACGACCGTGAACATTTCCGGAAAATAGCGCTGATAGATGTGGGTCACAGGACAGCCCATCGTGACCAGCGTCAGGGTGCGCCCGTCAATCAGCTTTTGCACGCGTGGATCGGCCAGCATCTGTGTAGCAATCACTGTGCCTTGTGAATGTGAGATCACCGTGATGTGGTCCGCGGCAAAGATATCCACCACGTAATGCAGCGCACGGTAAAACCGTTCATCAATCGCCTTGCGATCCGGATAATTGCGCAACCTGGTTTTAAGGTCCGCTTTCAGAAAGCACTTGTCGCGAATGGCATAGGTGACGATGTCTCTTGCCACGCCCAGCCCTGCCGCGACGAAATCGGAAAAGCGGTACATCAATGCTGTTGCACCCAGGACGATCAGGCCAATCTCGCCTTGTTTGCTTGCCAGTTTGTTCAAAGCCCGGCCAATCACGTTGCAATTGTCCGTTCCGATCTGACACAGGGGATCGACGTGCTGGCTCATCGCGATCTCTCGGATTGCGACTAGGGCCAGTGTGATTGCACCGAACAAAAAAACCCATTGTGCAAAACGATTGAGGATGGCGCGGCTGATCAGCCCGTCGCGGACATGCAGGTTTGCTTTCAACCTTCTGCGACCGGCAAACAGGCCAACACCGACAAACACAAGAAGGACAATTGCCGCAAAGGCAACGCTGAGCGTTTCGATGGAGTCACTGAGGAAATTGTCAAACAGACCGGTCAGTTTTCCATCCGAAAGCCCCGGAACCGTGTCGAGCATTTCCCGCAGCATAAGCCACAACCCGGATATAAAGAACATCCAGAACACCAACATCCCGGCACATATGCTGGGATACAGCCGTCTGTGTTCTTTCAGATTGTCTGCCTGAACCTTTTCATCAAGCCTGGTCGCAGAAAGCACGTACAAAATGATTGTCATGAAGATCAGTGAAGCCCAGAAGAACGCCAGCAGGTAGACCTGAAAAGCCACAAACTGCTCCAGCGTCGAAGGGCAGGCTGGGCTGCCCGGCAAGGGTGTGCAGGCCCGGATTTCCAGACCAAGCGGACCTATGATCAGGCAGATCAGCAGCAAGAACCCCATCCCGAAAATGCCGCGCCAGAATACGCGTCTCAGATAGGTCGGGGCTTTAAAGCTGCGCCTTAGTCCGTATGCGGCCCCTCCGGCGTAAAGCGTGAACAAGAGCCAGAACAGCAGGATCGTGCTTTGAAAGAAGATCCCGGGAACGCGATCGATCATCACGGCGAGCGCTCCGATCAGAAGATAGGCATTCAGGGTCGCGACTGCACCGAAGAAAACCCAGGTAAAAAGGTGAACCAGCCGCGCGGCCAAAGTGTTCCTGCCGTTGGCTTGGTCCGAGGCCACATCCGCGCGGCTATGCGTTTGTTCGGCATTGTCCATCGCCAGATAACCCAGTGCGAGAACAACCCAGATCAGGTCCAACGCTGTCTTAATGACACCTTTCGGGGCAGGTGAGCGATCTGCCCAGAAAACTTCGGCAAACATGGCCTCGTCCTGCGGTGCTGACGGTTTCGTCACCTTGCGCAGGTTGACCGGGAACAATGTCGCGCTTCGGGGGGTGCCGTCGAAGGTTGTCTCGGCCAGCTCGATCATCCCGCGCTGAACCTCAATCGGCGGTTCGGGATAGCCATCCAGCCAGGTTGTCGCGGCCCCGACGACCTGATCGACGGTCTCACCGGGTATTTGTTCGCCAATTCCATGAACCGTCAGGATCAAATGACGACCCATCTCATGCTCCAAAACTCTTTTTTACAATGCAAGTAGGCTAACATGATTACCGCAATTCACAAAATCCGCGCGTCGCGCAGCCCCTATGGCTTCCCCACTTGAACTTGGAGGATTGATCTGAAACCGTCATCCCATGGCGATGATTGCAGTTGAAACTCAGTTCGGAAGACTCGGGATCGAGGAAACCGATGGCGCCCTCACGCGGCTGGTCTGGGACGGCGAGGACGAGGGCGAGCCGACCGCTCTGCTGCGCGAGGCGGCGGCGCAGTTGATGGCCTATGACGCTGGTCGGCTTGACCGCTTCGATCTGCCCTACCGCATTCATGGATCGCAGTTTCAAAGGCAGGTCTGTGATCTCATGTATGCCATTCCCCTTGGGGAAACGCGCACCTACGGGGATATCGCCAAGGCGTTGGGGCAACCGGCGCAACCGGTCGGTCAGGCCTGCGGGGCAAACCCGATCCCCGTTATTATTCCCTGCCACCGAGTGCTGGCCGCCAATGGGCTAGGCGGGTTTTCCGGGTGCGGCGGGATCGAGACAAAGGTTGCACTGCTGCGGCATGAACGGGCGGCGGGTCTTTTGATCTGAGCCTCGAAATTCGGTTGCAATCCGGTTCTGGGAAGCACAACTTATATCAGTTGCTGAATTTGAAGGATCGCATTGAATGAGCACTGAAAATGATCGCGCAGCCCAGAAGAAGGCCATTATCGACCGGTTGATGTCGCTTGAGGCGGAGGAGCTTGCAACGGCGCAGGCCCATTACGATGCGTTTCTGAAGGATGCCCGACTGGACGACCGGGAAGGCCACGACAAGGATGACATAGCCGCATCGCGCGAAAATGCCGATCTGGCGGCTGCGTTTGACGCGCCTGTCCATGCGCATCATGCCAAGATCGATGTGATCGAGAATACCGATTTTGGGCTGACAGATACAGTCAAGCCGGGATCGGTGATCAGGTTCAACAACCGCAGCTTTGTCGTCTGTGTTTCGACGACCCGGTTTGAGGTGGGTGGAGATACATATATGGGGATTTCGACGCAAAGCCCGATCTATCTGGCCATGGCCGGTCTGCGAGCGGGTGACGTCTTTACCCATAACGGTACTGAATTTGAGGTTCAGGACGTTCTTTAAACCCGGTCCGGCAGCGCTCGTGTCAGGTACGGCGCTGCGGAATGACCTGTTGTGCGATACCCGCAAATGTCAGGTACAGGCTGGCGATGACCAGACCCCAGTGTGCCCAGCTTTCGGGATGAAAATCGACCCACGCGGCCCAGCCCGCAAAGAACGTCCATGCAAGGGCGACCGGCAAGGTCAGACTGCGCCAGCGTTCGGTGCGCACGGGGTGAACGAACTTCAAAGGTAGAAACATCGCAAGCGACAGCAGTGTGACCAGCAGCAGGATGATCCAGAAATTGGGTTCAAGCGCGAAGATCACGACAACGAACATGTTCCAGCATCCAGGAAAGCCGGAAAAGGAATTGTCCTTGGTTTTCATGCGAGTGTCCGCGAAATACATCGCGCTGGCGAAGGTGATGACAATGATTGCGAACCAGCCAGTCCACCCATCCATCAATCCGGATTTGAACAGCGCAAAGGCTGGAATGAACACATAGGTCAGATAATCGATGATCAGATCCAGCAAGACACCGTCAAACTCGGGCGCGTTCTTTTTGACGTGATAGTGCCGCGCCAGCGGACCGTCGATGCCATCAACAACGAAAGATACAACCAGCCAAAGGTACATTAGGCTCCATTTCTCTTCCACAGCGGCCAGCATGGCCAGCATTGCGAAAACAGCACCTGTGGCAGTGAAGAGATGTACGGCAAGAGCTTTGAATCTGAGTGTCATGTTAGGGTCATGACCGATGCACGCCAGAGATGCAAACCAAAAGCCCGAGGTTTCTGTTCGATGTATCGGTCACGCCTTGGGGTGCGCACGGTTGTAGACCTCCATAAGCCGCGCGGTATCCACTGCGGTATAGGTCTGTGTGGTTGACAATGAGGCGTGCCCCAACAGTTCCTGTATGGCCCGCAGATCTCCTCCGGCGGACAGCAGATGGGTGGCAAAGCTGTGCCGCATGGCATGAGGTGTGGCGGTTGATGGCAGCCCCAGTTGCATCCGTGCCTTAGCCATGACGCCCTGAATTGCGCGCGGGTTCAGAGGGCCGCCACGGACGCCCCGGAACAAGGCTGCGTCCTTCGCTTGCGGGTGGGGGCAAAGCTGAAGATATCGGTCAACCGCGTCTCGGGCAGCTGGAAGAACCGGGACGACCCGCTCCTTGCCGCCCTTCCCGACAATGCGCAACGTCTCGGGCAAGGGCGCGTCTGCACCGGTCAGAGACAAGGCCTCGGATATCCGCAGGCCGCATCCATAAAGCAGGGTGACAACCGCAACATCACGGGCCGCAACCCAGTCGGACACAGATTGCAGCTCGACCGTGTCAATCATGGCGCGCGCGGCGTCTTCGGCCAGAGGGCGGGGCAGTTTCTTGATGAATTTGGGCGCGCGGGTCGACAGAACGGCGGTGGGTTCAAACCCCTCTCGCTCGGCCAGCCAACGATAGAAGCTTTTGACAGCAGAAAGCTTGCGCGCCAGGGATCGCGCGCCAATATCCCCGTTGCGCTGATCCGCCATCCAGGCGCGCATGTCCGAGACGGTGATCCGTTCCAGCGCCTTCAACCCTTGTCGTTCCCCGTGATGAAGGGTCATGAAAGACAAAAACTCGGTGACATCGCCGCGATAGGCGGTCTGGGTGTTCTGGGACCGCCCCGCCAGCGCGCCCAGAGTGTCCAGCCAGTGCTGGAGCGCGTCGCGGCAGGCGGGTGAGATCAGGTTCACGACAGCCAGTGGCGCATCGAGCGTTCGAATACGCCGGAAAAGAAGGTTAAAAGATCGGTGCCGAGCTGCGGTGTGAAATGCCGCGGATCACGGGCCCCCATGACGATCATGCCCGGCAGGCGACCCGGACCGAGGTCCAGCTTCAGGCAGGCTTCTGAGTGCAACTGATCCGCCAGCGCGCCGAAAACACGTCGGTTCGGCTGATGAGTTTCGCGCAAGGTCACGTCGCGGACAGGGCCGCCGCGACCGTTCGTCAGGTATTGGTTGATAAAGCCGGGCTCTGCGATCGTCAGAACGCCCCCAAGCCTGTCGATGGCAGGATCGTTCTGAGCCACGGTGGTTTCCAGAACCAGCGTGATATGGTCAACCCGCAGGATATTTGCGACATCGGCGCCAAGGGCACGCAGGAAATCCTCGAATTCGACGGGTTCCAGCAAGCGCAAAATCGCGCGGTGTACCTGATTGGTGCCTGCAAGGTTTTCATAGGCCGCAGCGATGACCGAGCGGTGGGTATCTTCCAACCGGTCCAGCCGCGCCTCGAGCCGCTGCATGGCAATGCCGCGCAGATCGATCACATTATCACCCCGGGCGCGTTCGTTCGCGGCCACAAGGGCTTGCATCAGGTCCTTGTCGTCCAGAACGACGTCGGGCTCGGCCAGAATTGCCGCGCGGAGATTATCCTCGAGTTTGGGATTGCTGCTCATGTCCTGTCCGGTCTTTTTTTGTTGGGCGGCTTATAGCATGCCGAACCGGATTTGCCTTGGGAAAAATGCACGCAAGAGTGGATTTCCCAGGATGCTGTGGCGGATAGGCTCCCGCCTGCCACGCCCGATCGCAGATCAGGCTTTGGGCCGTTGGGCCGGGCACGGCGCCTGATAGCGCCGCGCGGTTGCACACCAGATCAGAGGATTTTCTGACCGGTTTTGGCCCAGTCTGCCAGAAAGGTTTCCAGACCTTTGTCAGTCAGCGGGTGATCGGCCAGTTTCTTGATCACGGCTGGTGGCGCGGTGATGACGTCGGCACCAATGCGGGCACTTTCGGTAACGTGGTTCACGGTGCGGATTGAAGCGGCCAGAATTTCGGTTTCGAATCCGTAATTGTCATAGACCTGACGGATGTCGGCGATCAGATCCATGCCATCCAGGTTGATATCGTCCAGACGACCGATGAAGGGCGAGATGAAGGTCGCACCCGCTTTTGCAGCCAGGATCGCCTGATTGGTCGAAAAGCACAGGGTGACGTTGACCATCTGTCCTTCATCGCTGAGCGTCTTGCAGGTTTTCAGACCGGCCCATGTCAGCGGAACCTTCACTGCGATATTCGGGGCAATCTTGGCGAGCTTGCGGCCTTCGGCGATCATGTCGTCAGCTTCGGTGGCGACAACCTCGGCGGAAACGGGACCGTCGACCAGATCGCAGATCTCTTTGGTCACTTCCAGAATGTCGCGGCCCGATTTCAGGATCAGCGAGGGGTTGGTGGTCACGCCGTCCACCATGCCCAGATTGTTCAGTTCAGCGATGGCGTCGATCTCTGCAGTGTCTACGAAGAATTTCATGAGGGCAGTCCTTTGATGGGTTGGCCTTGGTCGCGGATGGCTTTACCTCAAAGAGAGCCATGCTGGAACCCCCTGCAAAGGATATGCTGTGAGCGCTAACGGATTTTTCGACGAGGGAGAGCTGATTGCGGTGCTGACAACGCAACCGCTTGACCGGACGTTGGATTACAAAGCGCCCGAAGGAGGGTGCTTTCTGGGTGCGTTTGTCGAGGTGCCACTTGGTCCGCGCAAGGTGTTGGGCGTGGTCTGGGGGCCGGGGCAGGGCGGTTTCGATCTGAACAAGGCGCGATCGGTGATCCGTCTGCTGGAAGTTGCACCGATGCGCGAGGAAATGCGGGCATTCCTCGGCAAGGTTGCCGACTATACCCTGACACCGATGCCCGCGATGCTGCGGCTGGCGACCCGCGCGCCGGGGCTGGGTGACCCGCCGTCCATGCGCAAGATCTATCGTTTGGGAGCCACCCTGCCAGACCGGATGACCGACGCCAGAACCCGTGTACTTGACGTGTTGCGCGACTATGGCGGGTTGGCATTCACGTTAAAGGAACTGGCGGAACAGGCAGGGGTAACTTCGTCCGTTGTCAAAGGCTTGGTCAAGCAAGGCGCGGTTCGTGAAGAAGACAGCCCGCGCGACCTGCCGTATCCGCATCTTGATCCCGATTTGCCGGGAAAGGACCTGACCGAAGATCAGGCAAGTGCGGTTGCGCAGCTTCGCGCCGGGCAACGGACGGGGAATTACGGCACGACGCTGCTGAAAGGCGTGACGGGTTCCGGCAAGACAGAAGTCTATCTGGAGGCCGTGGCCGAAGCGCTGCGCATGGGGCGGCAGGCGCTTGTCCTTTTGCCTGAAATTGCGCTGACCGCAGAATTCCTGACACGGGTTGAGGCGCGGTTTGGCGCGCGCCCTGCCGAGTGGCATTCGGGCGCGACCATGACTGAACGCAGGCGAGTCTGGCGGATGGTCGGGCAGGGGGAAGCTCAACTGGTTGTTGGCGCGCGGTCAGCCCTGTTTCTGCCATATCGCGATCTGGGGCTGGTCGTGGTCGACGAGGAACACGACACCTCGTACAAGCAGGAAGACGGGGTGCATTACAGCGCGCGAGACATGGCGGTCCTGCGGTCTGCCATCTGCGGTGCGCGGGTGATTCTGGCCAGCGCAACCCCATCGCTGGAAAGCTGGGCGAATGCTGAGGCAGGTAAATATGATCGGGTCGACCTGACTTCGCGTTTCGGGGCGGCAGTGTTGCCCGAGATGAAGCCCATCGACATGCGGGCCGAACAGATGCAGGCCGGAACGTGGATATCTCCGACTTTGCGGCAAGCGGTGCAGCAGCGGATCGAAAAAGGCGAACAGTCGCTGCTGTTCATCAACCGCCGTGGCTATGCACCGGTTACCCTGTGCCGTGCGTGCGGAGAACAGATCGCCTGCGACCATTGCGACGCGCGCATGGTGGAACACAGGTTCCTGAAGCGTTTGATGTGCCACCAATGCGGTGAGACCAAGCCGATGCCCGAGATATGCCCTTCCTGCGGGGTCAAGGGCAAGCTGGCCCCGGTGGGGCCGGGGATTGAGCGTTTGGCCGAAGAGGCCGAAGCAACCTTCCCCGAGGCGAAAATCGCGATGCTGAGTTCCGATCTTTTTGGTTCAGCCCGGGCATTGAAAGCCAAGATTGAAGAGATCGCCGCCGGGGATGCCGACATTATCATCGGCACGCAATTGGTCGCCAAAGGGCACAACTTTCCCAAATTGACATTGGTTGGTGTGATCGACGCTGATCTTTCCCTTCACGGTGCGGACCTGCGCGCGGCTGAGCGTACGTTTCAATTGATGCGGCAAGTGGCTGGGCGTGCGGGACGGGCTGACAAGCCGGGGCAGGCGCTTTTGCAGACATTTCAACCGGAACACCCGGTGATCCGGGCCATCCTCTCGGGTGATGAGGAAGGGTTCTGGAAAGCCGAGGCAGCGGGTCGGCAGGCGGCAGGCGTGCCGCCTTATGGACGTATGGCGGGGATCGTGTTGTCGGGCCCCGAGGTCGGACCGGTCTTTGACATTGGCAACGCCATGGCGCGCAACGACAGCCCATTGCGCCAGATTGGCGCGCAGGTGTTTGGCCCCGCCCCAGCGCCGATTGCCCGTATTCGCGGACGTCACCGTGTCCGCCTGTTGGTTAAGGCCCCCAAGGGCGCACCAATCCAGGACGCCATCGCTCGTTGGATCGCCCCGCTGCGCCTGAAAGGCGATATCCGCCTGACCGTCGATATCGATCCACAAAGCTTTTACTGACTATTGCATTAACGCAGGGCCATTGTGCGCCGGTCGCTTCCCCCTCGCCAAAGTCGGGAAATGGGCGTAGAGGATTCTCATGCTGAAACCCATGCCCCTTGCCGAGGCGCAGAGCCTTCCGTTCTGGCGTCGTCCTGTCACGCTTCTGTTCGTGATGGCCTTGACCATGCCCATCGCGTTCAACGCGTGGAGCGCGCTGTTGAACAACTTCGTCATTGAGGCAGCGAATTTCGATGGGGCCGATATCGGCCTGCTGCACACGGTGCGCGAGATTCCGGGCTTTCTGGCGGTCGGCGTGATTGCCGTCATCATTTTCATTCGCGAGCAGGTGCTGGCCATGATCTCGCTGATGATGCTTGGGGTCGCAACGGCTTTGACGGCCTGGTTCCCAAGCCTTGGCGGATTGTTGTTCGTGACCTTGTTCAGTTCAATCGGGTTTCACTACTATGAGACTGTGAACCAGTCGCTTCAGCTGCAATGGCTTCCCAAGGATCGCGCACCGCAGGTATTGGGGTGGCTGGTCGCTATGGGCTCGGCAGCAACGATGGTGGTGTACGGGCTGATCGTTCTGACCTGGGAGCGGTTCGATCTGTCCTACAACTTTGTCTTCATGGCTGCTGGCGGTGCAACAGCTTTGCTGGCCCTGTTTTGCCTGTTCGCCTTCCCGCAATTCGATGCCCCCACGCCGCAAACCAAGAAACTGATCCTGCGCCGTCGATACTGGCTGTATTACGCTCTTCAATTCATGGCGGGTGCGCGGCGACAGATCTTTGTCGTCTTTGCCGGGTTCATGATGGTTGAGAAGTTCGGCTTTGAAGTGCATGAGCTGACCAGCCTGTATCTGATCAACCTGATGATCAACATGATGGTTGCTCCGTTGCTGGGTAAAGCGGTGGCCAAGTTCGGGGAACGGCGTACATTGATCTTTGAATATACCGGTCTGGCAATCGTGTTCGCAGCCTATGGTGGGATCTACTGGTTTGGCTGGGGCGTGCTGTTGGCGGCGACGCTCTATGTCATCGACCATGTTCTGTTCGCGCTGGCGCTTGCACTGAAAACCTATTTTCAGAAAATCGCCGATCCGGCGGATATTGCGCCAACTGCCGCAGTCGCGTTCACGATCAACCATATCGCCGCGGTTTTCTTGCCCGCGTTGCTGGGTTTGCTCTGGGTCGTGTCGCCAGGTGCCGTGTTTGGTCTTGCGGCGGCGATGGCGGTCGTTTCTCTGCTGTTGTCCCTGCTGGTTCCGCGCCACCCGGAACCGGGCAATGAGACCGTCCTGAGCAAATACGCGCCAGCCCCGGCGGAATAGGCCGCAAAGCTTGACGTTGGCTGCGCACCGTCCTACGCGCAGTGCCAACTGACACAGGAGTTCCGGATGCCCACATTCACTGCGCTGACCACGCTGACAGGTAAGAAAGCCGCCGAAGGTCTGGGCGAAGCGATGGAGCGTCTGGAGCCCGAACCAACCGGCGTCGGTGTGTTCGAGGTCGAAGACGGTTCGGGCCTGTGGGAAGTGGGCGGGTACTTTACCGAAGCCCCTGACGAGACCGCATTGGCCGTTCTGGCAGTTGCTTTTGAAGCCAAACCTTTTGTTGTGTCGGAAGTACCTGAAACCGATTGGGTGGCCCATGTGCGGCGAGAGCTTGCCCCGGTTGAGGCGGGCCGCTTTTTTGTCTATGGCAGCCACGATGCCGACAAGCTGCCCGACGGTCGCATTCCACTGCTGATCGAGGCGGCAATGGCCTTTGGTACCGGACATCACGGTACCACGCTGGGATGTTTGAAAGCTCTGGACCGGTTGTTGGATGAAGGGTTCAGTGCCTCGAAAGTAGCGGATATCGGTTGCGGCACGGCCGTTCTGGCCATGGCGGCAGCTCGGGTATGGGATGGCGATTTCATTGCCAGCGATATCGACGAGGTGGCCGTTGAAGTGGCCGAAGCCAACCTGAAGGCAAACGGTATGTCCGGCGCGGTTCAGTGTGTTGAAGCCGCAGGTTTCGATCATCCCGACCTCAAGGCGCACGCACCCTACGATCTGATTTTTGCCAATATCCTCAAAGGGCCTTTGGTAGCTTTATCACCCGAAATGGCAGCGAATCTCCGCCCAGGTGGGCACGCGATCCTGTCGGGAATCCTTAACGAACAGGCCGATGACGTGGTTTCCGTTTATTCACAAAACGGGTTCAATCAGACCTATCGGGCCGAGATTGGTGAGTGGACGACCCTAATTTTAACCAAACAGGGCGCGAATTAGGCCATTTGCAGGAGTTTTATAGGTTTTTGCCACGTTTTTGTCGCAATCTCTTTTTACCGTTTTCTGAATGAAGTCGAGGGGGGCGGTTTTTGGAGGCTGCCATGACGGGTAAACAACTGGAGTTCAATCAGCGCGTAAATCGCCTGAACAAGAAACACCAAAAGATGAGCCGTGGCTATCGTGCGACGATGCGCAAGGATGGCCTGGTTGTGATGAGGCCGCAGCGGGTGAGCTCGGCGGTGCCAGCAAAGGTGCTGTTGCTTACGCTTGTGGGTTTCTTCGCTTTCAAAGCATTTCTTTTGTCCCACCTTAGTCCCACCGGCTATCAATATCGGATCGACAGCCTGAACGAAGGCACACCAGTCGAAAAAGCCGGTGCCTGGGTGATGCAAATCGATCCTGTGTCGCAAGCCCTCGCCACTCAGCTGAACAAAGTTTTCTACTAATCCGCTCCCTCGGATTAAAAAAACACCGCGTACCCTTACGGTGCGCGGTGTTTTTGTGTGCCCCTCAAGGGAGGAGGAAGGGGCATATAAGTGTTGGGGTCGGTTCTTAGCGGCGACCTTCGGCAATGATGTCGATGTCACCACGGCACAGGCCGATATCATCCAGTTCGCGGTCGGTCAGACCGGTCAGCGCGTTGCGGGTTACGCGGGCGTCATTCCATTCAACTGCGGCGTTAACGGCCGATACGAAAAATGCGCCGATACGGCCAACAAGGCCGAACGAGCCAGTGGTAGCGACGCGGGTTGTGTCCAGTGCAGCCATATCCTGTTTCCTTCTGGTTAGTGTTCACATTGCATTTCTGCGATCTGCGGGGCATCTAGTGCCGTCAATTCGTTCGCACAAGTTCAGTTTTTGCATGTGTCCTATGCGTTTTCTGCAAGGCTTCACGAAGTTGTAATCCCCTTAAACAATTGGTGAAAAAGCCTTTGAGAAAGTGTCGAATTCAGACTTCACTGGGTCGCAAAACGTGCCCGAAGTCGCGCCTGAAACACGCGTGTCGTTTTCAGCCCTGGGGTCAATTCGCTTGGAAAATGTTCACGCTTCGTGCTAGGCGTTGAAAAAAGATCACACAACCCGAGCAGGCCGAGGCAAAATATGCGAATTCTGGGCATCGATCCGGGGCTTAGAACCCTGGGATGGGGCGTCATCGAATCAAATGGCAGCCGCCTGAGCCATGTGGCCAATGGATTATGCAAATCGGATGGCGACGATCTGGGCGAGCGGTTGCTGTCGCTGCACAATCAGATTGTCGAAGTGATTGCGGATCACAGGCCCGATCAGGCTGCTATCGAACAGACATTCGTGAACAAGGACGGGGCCGGAACCCTCAAGCTTGGGCAGGCGCGTGGCGTGGCGTTGCTGACGCTGGCACAGGCCGGTCTGCCGGTGGGGGAATATGCACCCAATCGGGTCAAAAAGACCGTGGTGGGCGTGGGTCATGCCGAGAAAGAGCAGGTTATGCACATGGTCAAACTGCAATTGCCGGGCTGTTTGCCGAAAGGGGCCGACGCGGCGGATGCACTGGCGATTGCAATCTGCCACGCCTATTACGGAAAGACGCAACAGGCACGTGTGAAAGAGGTGCGGGCATGATCGGAAAACTGACAGGGCGGCTGGATTATCGTGCGGCAGATCATGTGCTGATCGATGTCCGGGGCGTCGGCTATCTTGTCTATTGTTCCGACCGGACCTTGGCGGCATTGCCGGGGGTGGGCGAGGCGGTCTCGATCTACACTGACATGGTTGTCCGCGAAGACCTGATGCAGCTTTACGGGTTTCTGTCGCTTGTCGAGAAAGAGTGGCATCGCCTGCTGTGCTCGGTCCAGGGGGTCGGCGCGAAGGTGTCGCTGGCGATCCTGAGTGCATTGGGACCCGACGGTGTCAGCCGCGCAATTGCCCTGGGGGACTGGGGTGCAGTCAAGGCGGCCAAGGGCGTCGGGCCAAAAACCGCACAGCGGATCGTGTTGGACCTCAAGGACAAGGCACCCGGAGTGATGGCAATGGGCGGCACGATTGCTCAGGCGCTGGACGGCCCGGAACTTGAGGTTGTTGAGCCGAATGATTCTACATCCGCGCCGAGACGAGTATCGAAACCGCCATCGGGTGCTGCGGCCGCGTCTGCCGGGGCGTTGTCGGCGCTGGCCAATCTTGGATATGGGCCGTCCGACGCGGCGGGCGCTGTGGCTGAAGCGGCTGCAAGCCAGCCGGATGCGGACGAGGCTGATCTGATCCGCGCGGCCCTCAGGCTGCTGGCTCCGAAAGGGTAAGTGAATGGTTGACGCTGATCCCACCCTGCGCCCGGAGCCCCTGCCGGAAGACAATGACCGCGCCTTGCGTCCTCAGGGGCTTGATGAATTCATTGGTCAGGCTGAGGCGCGCGCCAACTTGCGCATCTTTATCCAGTCAGCCCGGCAACGCGGCGAGGCGATGGACCACACCTTGTTTCACGGACCTCCGGGGTTGGGCAAAACGACCCTCGCGCAGATCATGGCGCGTGAATTGGGAGTGAACTTCCGCATGACCTCTGGCCCGGTTCTGGCCAAGGCGGGGGATCTAGCGGCGATCCTGACCAATCTTGAATCGCGTGACGTGCTGTTCATCGACGAGATTCACAGGCTCAACCCTGTTGTGGAGGAAGTGCTGTACCCGGCCATGGAAGATTTCGAGCTGGATCTTGTTATCGGCGAAGGTCCTGCTGCGCGCACCGTTCGGATCGAATTGCAGCCATTCACACTGGTGGGGGCCACCACGCGGATGGGCCTGCTGACAACGCCCTTGCGTGACCGGTTTGGTATCCCGACCCGGCTTCAGTTCTACACGGTGGATGAGTTGCACGAAATCGTCACCCGGAACGCGCGGAAACTGGGCGCGCCCGCGGATAACGATGGTGCGCGCGAAATCGCGCGGCGGTCGCGTGGAACCCCGCGTATCGCCGGGCGATTGCTGAGACGCGTTGTGGATTTCGCGATTGTCGAAGGGGACGGGCGGATCACACGGGACCTGGCCGATGGTGCCTTGACCCGTCTGGGCGTTGATAATCTGGGTCTTGATGGTGCGGACCGGCGGTATCTGAAGCTGATTGCCGAAAACTACGCAGGCGGCCCGGTTGGGATTGAAACCCTGTCTGCCGCGCTGTCCGAAAGCCGTGACTCGCTTGAGGAGGTGATCGAGCCCTATTTGCTGCAACAGGGGCTAATCCAGCGTACTCCGCGCGGGCGGATGTTGGCGCAGAAGGCGTGGACGCATCTTGGGATGGCCGTGCCCAAGCGGCAAAGCGATCTGTTCGGTTGAAGCCCGCGCACTTAGATTTTATGCCTTTCGGCGAGAGTATTTTTAAAAAGATGAAGGGCTGGCGGTGACACCGGAAGAAATTGAGGCGCTGTTCACACGCGAAAGCGGCGAGTTTCTGTTTGCGCGCTGGGGGCGGCCGATAGTTCCGATCGTTTTTGGCGTTGAAGACGAGACGCTAGCCACCGTAAAGGGAGCTTTTGAAGCTGTTGTCACGCTGGCCGGTCACCAAATGGGCGAGACGGACCCTGAACTTGGCGCGAATTGCATGGTTTTCTTTTTCCGGGACTGGCAGGAGCTGCTGGAAGTACCGGACCTTGATCGTCTGGTCCCGGATCTGGAACCTTTGGTTGCACGGCTGGTCGCGGCAGATGCAAACCAGTACCGCATTTTCCGGTTCGAAGAAGATGGCGCGATCCGCGCGGCGTTTGTGTTTCTGCGCATGGACAAGGAATTGTCGAAGGTTCCGGCTGAAACCCTTGCGCTCAATCAGGTCGTGCAGACAATCTTGCTCTGGTCGGACACTGCATTTCGCAATCAATCTCCACTGGCAATCGCAGGTGAGGCCACGATCCTGCGTCCCGACATCGCGTCCTTGATCCGGGCGGCCTATGATCCGGTTTTGCCACGGGCGGCACAGGATGCCTCGCACGCGTTAAGGCTGTTTGCCCGTCTGGAGACGTTGCAATGAAACACACCTACCCCATCCGCGTGTATTATGAAGACACCGACATGGGTGGGGTTGTCTATCATGCGAACTACCTGCGCTATATCGAGCGCGCGCGTTCGGACTGGGTGCGTAATCTGGGCAATGACCAGAACGCCATGCGGGAAGAAGGCATTGTTTGGGTCGTGCGGCGGCTTGAGGCCGAGTATCTGGCGCCTGCAAGGTTCGATGATGAATTGATTGTCGAAACCGAAGTTACCGAAATCTCGGGCGTGCGTCTGACCATGGCACAGCTTGTCCGACGCGGTGAGACCGAAATATTTCGTGCAACTGTCACGGCCGTTTGCATCAATAAAGCAGGCAAGCCGATCCGTTTGCCGGCAGAGATTCGCGCATTGATGTAACAATTTGCGGACCGTGGGTGGTTCTGTTGGCTTTTCATGACCAACTGAGATAGCGTTTGGCAAAACAAGGCCAAACGAACGGCCATCAGGCAAAACAAAGAGCAGGTTCATGGAAGCTGAAACGCTGGCGCTGGCGCAGGAGATCGACTTCTCCATGTGGGGGCTGTTTGCCCGCGCGACCTTTATCGTCAAACTGGTGATGCTGGTACTTACCGGCGCATCCATCTGGTCCTGGGGGATCATCATTCAGAAGCTGATCAACTATCGCGCGGCCCGACGCGAGGCGCAGGTTTTTGATGAAAGCTTCTGGTCGGGCAACCCGTTGGATGAGTTGTTCGAGCAGATCGGAACCCAGCCGGATGGCAGTTCGGAAAAGATCTTTGCGTCAGGCATGATCGAATGGCGCAGGTCGCATCGCAATGATGGCGGGCTGATTGCCGGGGCAACCGCGCGTATCGACCGGTCGATGGATGTCGCCATCGCGAAAGAGGCGGAGACCTTGCAAAAAGGGCTTCCCATTCTGGCGACTGTTGGCTCCACGGCTCCGTTTATCGGGCTGTTTGGCACCGTCTGGGGCATCATGAATGCGTTCATCGAGATTGCCGAGCAGCAAAACACCAACCTTGCTGTGGTGGCTCCCGGCATCGCCGAGGCGTTGATGGCGACAGGGTTGGGCCTTTTGGCGGCGATCCCGGCGGTGATTTTCTACAACAAACTCAGCGCCGATAGTGACCGGATCGTTGGCGGCTATGAAGCCTTTGCGGATGAATTCGCAACCATCCTGTCGCGCCAGTTGGACAGCTGACGATGGGCGCTGCGATCCAGCAATCTTCGGGCGGCAATGGGCGCAGACGTGGTCGGCGTCGCGGTCGCGCGCAGCCGATGGCCGAGATCAATGTGACCCCTTTCGTGGATGTCATGCTGGTATTGCTGATCATCTTCATGGTGGCCGCGCCATTGCTGACGGTTGGTGTTCCGGTCGATCTGCCCAAGACCGCGGCCAGTGCGCTGCCCGGCGACAACGAAGAGCCTTTGACCGTGACTCTGACCGCAGACGGCCGCGTGCAGATCCAGACCACCGATGTGTTGCGCGAAGAGTTGATTGGCAAGCTGCGTGCCATTGCGGCAGAGCGGAGCAGCGACCGGGTTTTCCTGCGGGCCGATGGCGCAATCCCTTATGCACAGGTGATGCAGGTCATGGGTGCACTGAACGCGGGCGGTTTTTCCAACGTTGGCCTTGTGACCGATACCGGTGGGCCGACGCTGGATGAAGGTGGAGAGTGAGGTCGCACGGTGGATACCGGCACCAAGATTTCAGCGATTGCGCATGTCAGCCTGATCGGATGGGCGATGTTCGGCGGCACCTTCCGGTCCGAACCGTTGCCGATGGCTGTGCAGGATGTCTCTGTGATCACGGCTGAACAATTCGCGGCCATGACGGCCCAGCGGGATGCGCCGGAACTCCCCGAAGTGCCGACCGCGTTGCAGCAGCCGCCCGAGCCGGAGGCTGTGACCAAGCCCCCGGAACCCGAGAGTGACGAACAGCCCCGCCCTGAACCTGTTGCACCGGCTGAACCGGAACCAGAGCCAGAGCCCATCATCGTGGAAGCGCCGCCAGAACCCGAGGTTCCTGACGAGCCTCCGGTTCTGACGGAACCTCAGGTCGAACCTGTTGCACAGCCTGCGCCGCCCGGTCCGGAGGCACAGCCGCGCCCATCAGACCGCGTCGCGCCCGAGGCAATAGCTCCGCCACCGCCCGAGGCAAAGCCTGATGATCTTGAAACGCCTCCGGTATCCCTGGATGAAGGCGCAGAGATTCAACAGGAACAGCAGGATCAGACCGCGCCGCAAGAGGCAGCCCCGGAGATTGTGACTGAGGCCGAGGAAACCAAAGAACAGTCGCCCCTGACATCTCCGCGACCGCGCGTGCGCCCAAACCGGCCAAGCCCGCCGCCCAAACCCGCTGTGGCCAAAACGCCTGAGGCGACCCCTGAATCTGAGAAACAAACCGATGAAACGGCAATCAACGACGCCCTGGCCGAAGCCTTGGGCAGCGGGTCCGAACCTTCTGGCCCACCGCTGACCAGCGGAGAGAAAGACGCGATGCGACTGGCTGTCTCTGGATGTTGGAATGTGGGTTCCTTGTCCACGGATGCGCTGAACACTGTGGTTGTTGTTGCGTTTTCACTGAACCGTGATGGTACGGTCGTCGGTGGCAGTGTTCGGATGCTGGACAGCTCTGGTGGCTCGGCGGGAGCCGTTAAACAGGCCTACGAGGCTGCGCGACGCGCTATTTTGCGCTGCGGGGCCAAAGGATATGATTTGCCTGCTGACAAATACGAACATTGGCAGGATGTTGAGATTACATTTAACCCCGAGAGGATGCGGATCAAATGATGAAGCTTCTGACCAGCCTCTTTGTCGGCCTGACACTGATGTCTGCGCCGGTTTATGCACAGAACGGGCCTTTGCGCCTGGAACTGGATGAGGGGATTATCGAACCCTTGCCCTTTGCCGTTCCGAATTTTGTGCCGGACGGCCCGGCCGCAGCTCAGTTTGCGCAGGATATATCGCGCGTGGTGGCGGCTGACCTGACCGGGACCGGGTTGTTCCGCGAAATCTCCTCGGATGCGTTCATCAGCCGGGTCAGCAGCTTCGAAGCTCCGGTTCAGTTTGCGGATTGGAAGGCGATCAATGCTGACGCGCTGGTCACCGGCGCTGTCAATGTGTCCGGTCAGAAACTGACGGTCCGGTTCCGGGTGTGGGATGTGTTTTCGGGCCAGGAACTGGGCAATGGCCTTCAACTGGCAGGTACCACAGACGGGTGGCGGCGCATGGCGCACAAGGTGGCCGATCAGGTCTATAGCCGGATCACAGGTGAAGGCGGTTATTTTGACAGCCGCGTTGCCTTTGTTTCGGAAAGCGGGCCGAAGGACCAGCGCCTGAAGCGTTTGGCGATCATGGATTACGATGGCGCGAATGTGCAGTACATGACCGACAGCGCCGCAATCGTTCTGGCGCCCCGGTTCTCACCCACCGGTGACCGGCTGCTTTATACCAGTTATGAAAGCGGCAGCCCGCGCATATACGTGACTGAAATCGGGCGCCCGAAACCGCGGGAACTGAAGACGCAGGACGGGACGATGAGCTTTTCGCCTCGGTTCTCGCCGGATGGCCGGTCGATTGTCTATTCGCTGATTCAGGGCGGCAATACCGATCTGTGGAAAATGGATATCGTTTCGGGTCAAAGCACGCGCCTGACCAACACGCCCGCAATTGAAACTGCCCCCAGCTATTCACCCGACGGCAGCCGGATCGTCTTTGAAAGCGACCGCTCCGGCACGCCGCAATTGTACGTGATGGCAGCAAACGGGGGCGAGGCCACGCGGATCAGCTTTGGCGCAGGCCGCTATGGTACCCCGGTCTGGTCACCGCGCGGCGACCTGATCGCCTTTACCAAGCAGAACCAGGGCCGGTTCCATATCGGCGTGATGCGCATCGACGGGTCAGAAGAACGTTTGCTGACAGCCTCTTTCCTGGATGAAGGCCCCACCTGGTCGCCCAATGGCCGGGTCATCATGTTCACCCGCGAAACGCAGGGGGCCAGTGGTAGGGCATCGCTTTACTCGGTGGATATCTCGGGCAGGAACCTGCGCCCGGTACGTACACCGGACGGCGGCAGTGATCCGTCCTGGGGCCCATTGCAGAATTGATCGCAGCAAAGTTCACAACAAATCGTCCCTGTGGTAGACAGGCGGCAATAAACATAACACGAGGCACCTGAAATGAACGTATTGAGCAAAGTTCTGGCGCTGGGCGCGCTGAGTGTGATCGCCGCCTGCACAAACAATGACCCCTCTGCCTTGGGTGGCGGTAGTGGCAGTGGCGTAGGATCCATTGTCCCCGGATCACCGAGTGATCCACGCTCACCCGCGTATTTCCAGCAAACGGTCGGGGACCGTGTCCTGTTTGCCGTTGACCAGTCGACGCTGTCGCCCGAGGCGCAAACAGTGTTGCAGGGGCAGGCGGACTGGCTGCTGGCCAATCCGGATTTTGTCGCAACGATCGAAGGCCACGCGGATGAGCAGGGCACGCGGGAATATAACCTTGCGCTGGGCGCACGCCGGGCGAACGCTGCGCGTGAGTACCTGATTTCGCGCGGCGTCGCGGGCAGCCGCCTGAACACCGTGAGCTATGGCAAGGAACGCCCGATCGAGATTTGCAGTACTGAGGAATGTTATTCCAAGAACCGTCGTGCAGTAACGGTTCTGACCGGGTCAACTCTGGGGTAAGATGATGCGCATTGCAGGATGGGTTTTGGCGGCGGTTGTGGCGACGGCTGGTGTAGCACAGGCACAGGATCAACAGACCCTTGCGGACATCCGTCAGGAACTGACGGTGCTGTACGTGGAAATTCAGCGTTTGAAACGCGAATTTTCCACTACGGGTTCACCCGCACCAAACCTGTCCGGCAGTTCGGTCCTTGAACGGGTGGATGCCATCGAGGCCGAATTGCAGCGCCTGACCCGCCAGACCGAGCAATTGAACCAGCGGGTGCAGAACATTGTCACCGACGGCACCAACCGTATCGGTGACCTTGAGTTCCGGCTGGTTGAACTGGAAGGCGGCGATTTGTCGACGTTGGGTGAGACCTCGACATTGGGTGGTGACACGGCCACTGTGATAACCGGACCAACAAGTATCGAAACGCCAACGGCGACCGATAATGGTGAACTTGCCATAGGTGAGCGTGCTGATTTTGATGCTGCTTCGCAAGCGTTGGCCGATGGCGATTTCCAGACTGCTGCCACGTTGTTTGCGCAGTTTGAAACAAGCTATCCCGGCAGTCCGCTGGCGCCCGAAGCCAACCTGAAACGCGGTCATGCCCTAGAAGGGATTGGCGACACACGCGAAGCGGCCCGAGCATTTCTGGCCAGCTTCACGGGTGATTCCGAGGGCGCATTTGCACCCGAGGCGCTGTACGAACTGGGCGCGGCGCTTGGCCGTTTGGGACAGACCGATCAGGCCTGCATCACGCTTAATGAGGTCGGAGTACGCTTTCCTTCTGCGCCAGAGTTTTCGAGCGCCACGCAGGAGATGACCGCGTTGGGATGTACTTGAACCATCACTCCGGCAAACTACTTGCAGACCTGCGCGCCCGGCTACCCGAAACACTTCCGCGCAAGTTGGGGATAGCAGTTTCGGGAGGCGGGGATTCCGTCGCCTTGATGCATCTTTTGCATCAGGTGGCGCAAGATGAGGCCATCACTCTTTTCGTTGCCACGGTCGACCACGGGTTGCGCCCCGAATCCGCGCGCGAGGCCGAAACGGTATCCCGGCAGGCTGCTGCGTTGGGGATGCCTCATGACACGCTGCGTTGGTCGGGATGGGACGGTACCGGCAACTTGCAGGACCGCGCACGTCAGGCGCGGTATGATTTGTTATCCGAATGGGCAAAGGGCCGCGGAATCGATGCCATTGCGCTGGGCCACACCGCAGATGATCAGGCGGAAACACTGTTGATGCGGTTGGGCCGATCATCCGGGGTCACGGGCCTGTCCGGAATGGCGGCTATTCGGAAACAGCGGGGGCTGACGATACTGCGCCCGATGCTGGGGATTGCCCGTGAACAGCTGCGCACCTATCTGACTGGGGCTGGCGTGGCATGGGTGGACGACCCTTCGAATCAGGATGCCCGTTTCGATCGGATCAAGGCGCGCGAAGCTTTGGGTGGTCTAGAACCTTTGGGAATTGATGCGCTTTCATTGTCCCGCGTGGCTGACAATCTGGCGCAGGCACACACGGCACTTGGCATCTGTGCGCAAGAATCCGCACGGTCCGTGGCGCAAGTGGATCAAAGTGACGTGAGGGTGAACCGGGCCGGATTTGCCGCGTTGCCCCTTGAGATTCGGCGCCGTGTCCTGCTGGGAATCCTCTCGTGGGTTGCCGGGTCGGGTTATCCCCCGCGTCAGGCGGCAGTGGATCGGGCGATGGATGCAGTTGCGAATGGGCAATCGGCGTCAGTGGGCGGTTGTCTTATTGTTCCACACGGCGGGAGTGTTTGGATTTGCAGGGAATTTAATGCCGTGAAATCTCAGTTGGCCGCACCCGGTGCTGTGTGGGATGGCAAATGGCGGCTGAGCGGACCGGCAACAATGGGCGCAGAAATCCGTGCTTTGGGGGGTGAGGGGTTGCAACAGGTGCCCGAGTGGCGGGCAACCGGGCGTCCCAGGATAGCTTTGACAGCGACGCCTGCGGTTTGGAATGCGGATAGGGTGCTGGCCGCCCCGCTTGCGGGTCTCGCGAATGGTTGGCATGCCAGTCTTGCGTCAGATTGGCCCGAGTTCCACACATCTTTTTTATCGCATTGAACATACGACAATCCTCTCTATTTTAGAAGGTAACTTGGCAGCGTCTCACCTGCCGGAACTTTTAGGAGAATTTCCTTGGGCAACGCTCGCAATATCGCGTTTTGGGTCGTTTTGTTCCTGCTCATCCTTGCACTGTTCAATCTGTTCAGTGGACCGGGCGGAACGCTTCAGAGCAACGAGAAAACCTATTCCGACTTTGTCGGTGCCGTCCAAAGCGGTGAAGTCAAGAATGTGACCCTGGATGGTGAGCAGATTCGCTATACCCTGCAAAGCGGTGCCAGCTATGTCACGATCAAACCCGGCGACGCCGAAGTGACCAAGCTTCTGATCGAGGAAAACATACCAGTCCAGGCCGTAAAACAGCAGCAATCAGGGTTTCAATCGTTCCTGATCACGCTGCTGCCTTTCCTGCTGCTGATTGGTGTCTGGGTCTATTTCATGAACCGGATGCAGGGCGGCGGCAAAGGTGGCGCGATGGGCTTTGGCAAATCCAAGGCCAAGATGCTGACTGAAAAGCATGGCCGCGTGACCTTTGATGATGTTGCCGGTATCGACGAAGCCAAGGAAGAGCTGGAAGAGATTGTCGAGTTCCTGCGAAACCCGCAGAAGTTCAGCCGCCTTGGTGGCAAGATCCCCAAGGGCGCGCTGCTGGTTGGCCCTCCGGGTACCGGTAAGACGCTGCTGGCCCGTGCCATTGCGGGTGAGGCGGGCGTGCCGTTCTTCACCATCTCGGGTTCGGATTTTGTCGAAATGTTCGTTGGTGTGGGTGCGTCTCGCGTGCGCGACATGTTCGAGCAAGCGAAAAAGAATGCGCCCTGTATCGTGTTTATCGATGAGATTGACGCTGTGGGTCGTCATCGCGGCGCCGGGTATGGCGGCGGCAATGACGAGCGTGAACAAACGCTCAACCAGTTGCTGGTCGAAATGGACGGGTTTGAGGCCAACGAAGGTGTGATCATTCTGGCAGCCACCAACCGCAAGGACGTTCTGGACCCTGCGCTGCTGCGACCGGGCCGGTTCGACCGTCAGGTCACAGTCGGCAACCCGGACATCAAGGGCCGCGAGAAAATTCTGGGCGTTCACGCACGCAAGACGCCGCTGGGCCCCGATGTAGATCTGCGCATCATCGCGCGCGGTACGCCGGGCTTCTCGGGTGCGGATCTGGCCAACCTCGTGAACGAGGCCGCGTTGATGGCGGCGCGCGTGGGCCGTCGCTTTGTCACCATGGAAGATTTTGAAAACGCCAAGGACAAGGTGATGATGGGGGCCGAGCGCCGCTCGATGGTGCTGACTCAGGATCAGAAAGAAAAAACAGCCTATCACGAAGCGGGTCATGCTGTTGTTGGTATGTCTCTGCCCATGTGCGATCCAGTCTACAAGGCGACCATCATACCGCGCGGCGGCGCGCTGGGCATGGTGGTTTCGCTGCCGGAAATGGATCGCCTGAACTATCACCGGGATGAGTGCGAACAAAAGCTGGCGATGACCATGGCGGGTAAAGCTGCCGAAGTCATCAAGTATGGCGAAGATCACGTGTCGAACGGTCCTGCCGGGGACATCATGCAGGCCAGCCAACTGGCACGCGCCATGGTGATGCGCTGGGGTATGTCGGACAAGGTCGGCAATATCGACTATGCCGAGGCGCATGAGGGATACCAGGGCAATACTGCCGGGTTCTCGGTATCGGCTCATACCAAGGAACTGATTGAAGAAGAGGTAAAGCGCCTGATCCAGCAAGGCTATGAACAGGCGCACAAGATTCTGACCGATCATAACGAAGAATGGGAACGTCTGGCCCAAGGTTTGCTGGAATACGAAACGCTGACCGGTGACGAAATCAAACGCGTCATGAACGGGGAATCGCCCGGCGACAGCGATGACCGGAACGACAAGTCGGACGAGGGCAGTGCGCCCAGCGTCACAGCCATCCCCAAGACCAAGGCCAAGAAATCACCGCCTGAGGGCGGGATGGAACCTGAACCGACAGCATAACCAGCAAGAACCCGGGCTCTGACCCGGGTTTTTTCTCTTTCCATCAGAGCGTTACTGGGCATTATGCGCTGGCAGACACCAATGGGTAGGGAAGCGCGTATGCCGTTTTTGCGGGAAACCGAATTTGCAGCCGAAGTCGTTTGGCTGGGCCTTGTTCCTGCCGGCGGATCGCTTCGTGCCAAGCCCGTGGAGTTGCTGGATCTTGGGTTTGAGGGCGCGAAAGGCGAACGGCACGAAGGTCTGAACCGTGCGTCCTGTGTTCGGGTCTCGAACCTCTATCCCAAGGGCACTGAAATCCGCAATGTTCGTCAACTTTCGGTGCTGTCTTTGGAAGAGTTGCAGCAGATCGCGCAGAACATGGGGCTGGACCAGCTTGACCCGTCTTATCTGGGCGTATCCATAGTGCTGAAAGGTGTTCCGGATTTCTCGCACATTCCGCCGTCCTCGCGCCTTCAGGCGGTCAACGGGCTGACGATCACTGTGGATATGGAAAACGCACCCTGCGTATTGCCTGGACGCGAAATCGAAGCGGATCATCAGGGGTATGGTGCAGGGTTCAAACCCGCTGCCGTCGGGCGCCGGGGTGTCACGGGCTGGGTCGAACGTCCCGGGCGCATTCAACTGGGCGATCACCTCAAGCTCTTTGTTCCGGACCAGCCTGCCTGGAGCCCTGAAAATATGCAGGTTTCCGATTAGTTACCGATGAAGTGACCTGACGACGCTTCGCGACGCCAGAATGTCGGAATCCATGGCTAATCAGATTGTACACAAGGGTATGGAATGCGTAGCGCCGACGTTAGACGTCGGTTTTGCACGGTATTCAATCAAGGACCCCGGCCAATGAGCTATAAATCCGACATCGAAATTGCGCGTGAAGCGAATAAGAAGCCGATCCAGGAGATCGGCGCGAAGCTTGGAATATCCAGTGATGATCTGTTGCCGTATGGGCATGACAAGGCGAAGGTGAGCCAGGAGTTCATCAACTCGGTGCAGGGTCGTGAGGACGGCAAGCTGGTGCTGGTGACGGCGATCAACCCGACGCCTGCGGGTGAGGGCAAGACGACCACAACGGTTGGTCTGGGTGACGGTCTGAACCGGATCGGCAAGAATGCGATGATCTGTATCCGCGAGGCCTCGCTGGGTCCGAACTTCGGCATGAAGGGCGGCGCTGCGGGGGGCGGCTATGCGCAGGTTGTTCCGATGGAAGAGATGAACCTGCACTTCACCGGCGATTTCCACGCGATCACCTCGGCCCATTCGCTGCTGTCGGCGATGATCGACAACCACATCTACTGGGGCAATGAATGCGAGATCGACACTCGCCGGGTCGCATGGCGTCGTGTGGTCGACATGAACGACCGCGCCCTGCGCCAGATCACTGCCAGCCTGGGCGGCGTGTCGAACGGGTTCCCGCGCGAAACAGGTTTTGACATCACAGTGGCGTCCGAGGTTATGGCGATCCTGTGCCTGTCAAACGACCTGAAGGATCTGGAAAAGCGTCTGGGTGATATCATCGTGGCTTATCGCCGCGACAAGACGCCGGTCTATTGCCGCGACATCAAGGCCGAAGGCGCGATGACCGTTCTGCTGAAAGACGCAATGCAGCCGAACCTGGTGCAGACGCTGGAAAACAACCCGGCCTTTGTCCACGGTGGCCCGTTTGCCAACATCGCGCATGGCTGCAACTCGGTCATTGCCACAAAGACCGCGCTGAAAGTGGCTGACTATGTGGTGACAGAGGCGGGCTTTGGCGCCGATCTGGGTGCCGAGAAGTTCATGAACATCAAGTGCCGCAAGGCGGGCATTGCGCCCTCTGCCGTGGTTCTGGTTGCCACCGTGCGCGCGATGAAGATGAATGGCGGCGTCGCCAAAGCCGATCTGGGCGCGGAAAACGTCGCCGCGGTCAAGGCAGGCTGCGCCAACCTGGGCCGTCACATCGAGAACGTGAAGTCGTTCGGTGTGCCGGTTGTTGTCGCCATCAACCACTTTGTCACCGACACCGATGCCGAGGTTCAGGCGGTGAAGGATTATTGCGCCTCTCACGGGGTCGAGGCGATTCTGTCGCGCCACTGGGAACTGGGCTCGGAAGGGTCTGCTGATCTGGCCCGCAAAGTTGTGGAGATCGTCGAAGGGGGCTCTGCGAACTTCGCGCCGATCTACCCCGACGAGATGCCGCTGTTTGAGAAGATTGAAACCATCGCCAAGCGCATCTACCGCGCCGACGAGGTTCTGGCCGACAACAAGATCCGCACGCAGCTGAAAGAATGGGAAGCAGCGGGGTATGGCAACCTGCCGGTCTGCATGGCGAAAACCCAGTACAGCTTCTCGACCGACCCGAGCCTGCGGGGCGCGCCCACCGGCCATTCGGTCCCGGTGCGTGAGGTCCGCCTGAGCGCGGGTGCGGGCTTTATCGTGGTTGTCTGCGGTGAGATCATGACCATGCCGGGCCTGCCCCGCAAACCGGCCGCGGAAACCATCTGCCTCAATGACGCAGGTGAGATCGAGGGCTTGTTCTAAGTCGCTGAATAAGACATTTCATGGTCCGGGACCCCCGGGCCATGAGGAGACGATGATGCCCACTCTGACACCGCCGCAGGACTGCCATTCGATGCGGGATCTGCGGGTTCAGATCGACAGGCTGGACCGCCAGCTGATCGGGATGCTGGTGAGGCGCGCAAGCTATATCGACCGCGCGTCTGAGCTGAAGCCGGGCGAGGGCCTGCCCGCCCGCATCCCGGACCGGGTCGAGGATGTGGTGCAAAAGGTGCGCGCCAGTTCGCAGGCGGCGGGGATGGACCCCGATTTGTCCGAAACGCTCTGGCGCATTCTGATTGACTGGTCGATTGCACGTGAGGAACGTGTGCTCGGCCCCGAGTAAAGACCGGGCGCGTTCTGCGCCCGTTTGGGTTTTGAAAGAAGGGACCAAAGGATGGTAGCGCAGGTTATCGACGGGAAGGCCTTTGCCGCCAAAGTGCGCGCGCAGGTGGCCGATCAGGTTGCAAAGCTGAAAGAGGAAAACGGCATCACCCCCGGCCTGGCCGTGGTTCTGGTGGGCGAGGATCCGGCCAGCCAGGTCTATGTCCGCTCGAAGGGCAAGATGACCGTCGAGGTCGGCATGAACTCGTATGAGCACAAGCTGGATGCGGAGACCTCGGAGGCAGAGCTGCTGGCGCTGATCGACAAACTGAACACCGACCCGGCGGTGCATGGCATTCTGGTCCAGTTGCCGCTGCCCAAACACCTGAACGAGGATCTGGTGATCAATTCGATCGATCCGGCGAAGGATGTGGACGGGTTCCATATCTCGAATGTGGGTCTTTTGGGCACTGGTCAGAAGTCGATGGTGCCCTGCACACCGCTGGGCTGCCTGATGATGCTGCGCGATCACCACGGTTCGCTGTCGGGCATGGATGCGGTTGTCATCGGTCGCTCGAACATCGTGGGCAAGCCGATGGCGCAGCTGCTGCTGGGGGACAGCTGCACCGTGACCATCGCGCATTCGCGCACCAAAGATCTGCCGGATGTGGTCCGCCGCGCCGATATCGTCGTGGCCGCTGTCGGCCGCCCCGAGATGGTGCCTGGCGACTGGATCAAGGAAGGCGCCACCGTGATCGACGTGGGCATCAACCGCATCGAGCGGGATGGCAAGACCAAGCTGGTCGGCGACGTCGACTATGCCAGCGCCGCTGAACGCGCCGGCGCCATCACCCCCGTCCCCGGCGGCGTCGGCCCCATGACCATCGCCTGCCTGCTGGCCAACACCCTCACCGCCTGCTGCCGCGCAAACAAACTCCCAGAACCAGAAGGTCTGACCGCCTGATACACGCGGGGCCGGATCGGACCCTTCGGACCGGCCCCCTTTTTTGGCAAGCAAAGCTCCAGCCAAATCGCCCCCTGACTGCATGGGCAAAGCACCCTGAATGGGTTTGACAGCCGAACAAATCGTGATATCCCTGTAATCCCAGCTGGTTACAGGTGAAGGCACTATTGTGTTTGACACATTCGGGGTGAGCTATGCTAATTCATGCACAAAAGCGGTATGACGTCTAAGATAAGTATAATCCTGAAGGCATTTTCACCGCAACGTGTGGTGGCAGGTTTGGTCTTTCTTCCTTTACTTGCATATGCGTTTCCACCCTTCCTTGATTCTGACCTGTCATTTGGACTGCGGCTTGTATTCTGGGCCGGAGTGATGGTCCTTGCTTTGACGGTTACCGGGCTTGCCAGAAAGCTGATGTGGAAGAACCCCGTTTTCCTGAATGTTCCGGCGAGGGATCTGGCATTTGTTTCTTTGACCTTGGCATTGTTCACGCCTTCACTTTGGATGTTGGCCTGGGTTCTTTTCACCTGTGGTGGATATATGGCGCCGGACGCCGAGAGGATTGTGGTTTATGGCGCTTTGTTCGCGACAGGCTTGATGCTTGTACAGCGCAACGATCTGAATGCCGCGGCAATTACTGAATCTGATCTTGAAAAACCACGACTTGTCAAACGCTTGCCACCCAGATTCAACGGGCAGATCTATCGCTTGACCGTTCGGGATCACAACGTGGATGTTGTCACCTCAGAAGGCACCTTCACGCTCCGGTCGCGTTTCACAGATGCGATTGCCGAAATGGAGCCTGTCCCGGGTCATTGCTCGCACCGTTCGCATTGGGTCACCGACGCATCCATTGTAAGTGTTGAAAGGGAAGGCAGTAAAACCTATCTGAAATTGATCAATGGTGATCTGGTTCCGGTCAGCCGGAAATACAAACCGATGCTGGAAATGGATGGCCTGATCTGAACCTATTGCGGCATTGGCAACATGTATGGACGCGGACCTGTGAGGATCGCTATCGCCTGCGATCCCATCAGTGCCGACAGCACTTGATCAGAGCTTCGAAGCCCCCCGGTAAAAGCGCCATAGGCCGGAAGTATCATGCGATGATCATTCAGCAGAAAAGCGGGGCGTGAAATATGACGCCCCTTGACCCTGATCCGGACTTTTGGATGGTAATGGCCAGAAACTTCGCCTCGCGCGGGATCCTGCGCGATATGACGGAAAACAAGCGGGCCACGGTGCCATTCGAACAGATGGGTTCCACCCAGCTCAATAGGACCGGGATCGTGGTTCCCCTCAATCCAGATCCACTGACGTCCGGACTGTAAGGTCGCGATCCTCAGCATCTCTGATTTTGGCAGCGCCCGGGCAGCTTCAAGATCGTCGAAGCTGTCGCCCAGACATACAATGGTTTTGGCCTTCGTTTGTCCTAGGTCATCTTTCAGGCGGTCCAGCGTTTCACGGCTGTCATAAGGCGGAAGTGAAGACCCACCACGCCGCGCGACGCGCTCGGATTTACCCAGATGCAAGTCCGACACGCACAGCAAGCTTTCGTCTGGCCACCAAAGCGCACCGGACGGCAATGCACACAGGCGCTGACCCGCAAAGGGAAACTCAAGTTCGTTCATGATACGTTCTTGGCCTGTTTCAGGGCCCGGCGCAAGCAGATCAAAGCTGTTCCAACCCCGCCGCTTGCAGCAGCCTCGCGCTTTCTTCCGCCAGAAGCCTTTCTTCGGCACTGCCTTTCACCGGCACTTTGCCAACCTCCAGAAACAGTGGCGCTGACAGGGGCGAGACACGCTCGAGCCGCACCAGATCAATCCTGTCGCCAATTCGGGCCAGCATTGTTTCGATCCGACCGAAATCGACAAGCCCACGCATGGCTTCCTCGCGGGTGATCTGCATCAATAGGTGATCGGGATCGTATTTCAGCAAGGTGTCATACAGGATATCGGACGAAAACGTAGCCTGCCGCCCGCTTTTGCGCTGCCCTGCCATGTTGCGTTCGATCAGACCGGCAATGGTGGCCGATGCACGAAACGTGCGCTTCATAACGGCGTTACCTGCCAGCCAGGTGTCAAGCCTGTCGCGCAGTGCATCGGG
Organism: Ruegeria sp. AD9; assembly: GCF_056542305.1. Classification (NCBI taxonomy): domain Bacteria; kingdom Pseudomonadati; phylum Pseudomonadota; class Alphaproteobacteria; order Rhodobacterales; family Roseobacteraceae; genus Ruegeria; species Ruegeria sp. AD9. The sequence continues at coordinate 148,696 of NZ_JBQFZP010000005.1, read as the reverse complement.
TTGAAGCAACGGACTGGGATCGGTAACCGCGTCCAGACCCCAGATCAGTGTGGCATAGTCCGTGGCGACAAAACCCAGCGGGGCCAGTCCGGTCTCCTCCATCCGTTTTGTCAGCAACAGGCCCAAAGTCTGTTGTGCATTTCGTCCGGCAAAGCCGTAGACGCAAAGATGTTCACGCCCGTCGCTGGGAAAGCTCTCGATGAGCAGCCGGTCACGCTGGGGCAGGCGGGACATCTGGCGCTGCAAATCCAGCCATTCAGACGTATGAGGGGGAAGCTGTGGCCAGTCAGTTTGGGCAAACATGTTCAGGATGCGGTCGCTAAGCTGCGTGGAGGTTGCGAATTTCGTGCCCGAAAAGGTCGCAATCTTTGGCTTTCGGTCTGCGCGCCGTGTGACTTCGACCACCATCTCGCGCAGTCCCTCATACCGCACGATTTGCCCACCGATCAGGAAGGTGTCGCCGGGCGTCAGCGAGGCAGCGAATGCTTCTTCTACTTCTCCCAGTGGCTTGCCGCCCCGGTTACGTTTCAGGCGAACCTTGAGCGTATCCGTGTCCTGAATCGTGCCCAGATTCATACGAATTCGCGATGCGGCGCGCGGGTCGCGCAGTTGCCATTGCCCGTCGGCGCCGTGTTGCAGCCTTTGCCAGCGATCATAGGCTCGCAGAGCATAGCCGCCGGTAGCACAGAAATTCAGGCAGGCGTCAAACTCGGCCCGCTTCAGCTGAGCGTAAGGCCCGGCGGATGTCATCTCGGCATAAAGATCATCGGCGTTAAACGGCCCGGCGCAGGCGGCAATCAGGATATGCTGGCACAAAACATCGCGCGGGCCACGGCCGCGGGGTTCCCCATCCAGCTCATGGGCTTTGGCGGCCTCTAGCGCGGCGACGCATTCGACCACTTCGAAGCGATTTGCAGGCACCAAAAGGGCTTTGGAAGGTGCGTTATAGCGGTGGTTGGCCCGTCCTATCCTTTGCACCAGCCGTTTGACGTTCTTGGGCGCGCCGATCTGGATCACCAGATCGACATCCCCCCAGTCGATGCCCAGATCCAGCGAACCGGTGCAGACGATGGCGCGCAAGTCACCTCGGACCATCGCCGCTTCGACCCGCTCGCGCTGCTGCCGGTCCAGACTGCCGTGATGGATGCCGATGGGCAGACCGTCATCATTGGCCAGCCACAGGTTGTGAAAGAATATCTCGGCCTGTGCGCGCGTATTGTGAAAGATCAATGTGGTCTTGTGCTGCTTGATCTGCTCCAGCACGGCTGGAATAGCATAAGCCGCGCCACCGCCAGACCAGGGCGGCATCTGCGACGTTTCCAGCATTCGGATATCCGGGTCCGGACCGGGGTCGGCCTGTACAATCTGGCAGGGATCAGGGTGGCGGGCCAGAAAGCGGGCAATCGCAACAGGATCTTCCACCGTCGCCGACAACCCGACGCGGCGCAGATCGGGATTGAGGCGTTGCAGGCGTGCCAGCGCCAGCATCAGCTGATCCCCGCGCTTGCTTTCAGCCAGTGCGTGGATTTCATCGACGATGATCCGCTGCACACCTTCAAACATACGCGGGGCATCCTCGTACGAGGTCAGCAACGCCAGACTTTCCGGCGTGGTCAACAGGATATGCGGTGGATCAGCCCTTTGGCGTTTCTTCTGCGTGGCTGAGGTGTCACCGGTTCGATCCTCGATCCTGACAGGCAGGCCGATCTCATCCACCGGGGTGCGCAGATTGCGTTTGATGTCGGCGGCCAGCGCCTTGAGCGGCGAGACATAGATCGTGTGCAATCCATTGTGGCCAGCATCCGCAAGTTCAGCCAGCGACGGCAGAAACCCGGCCATGGTTTTGCCGCCACCGGTGGGCGCAATCAGCAGTGTCGCCGGGCTGAATGCGCGGTCGAACATCTCTTGCTGATGCGGGTGGATGGACCAGCCTTTGGTGGAAAACCACGCGGCAATGCGTGCGGGAATCTGCGTCATGAACGCAGACTACCCGCCCCAGAGTGGTAATGGCACGGCGTTATTTGACGATTTTCTCGTCTTTGACGAACATGTTGGCCCAGGCCCGGTCGATCAGTTCGGGGCTCATCTGATAGGGGATGCCTTCGAACTCGCAGATCGAGATCATCTGGTCGATCAGAAAGATCGGTTGATAGTTGGCGTAGATGTTGTTGATGGTCGGGTATTTGACCTTCAGCAGATGCACCAGCGCCGCCTCATCCAGCGGCATCCCGCGTTTGCGCGCAACCATGGCGAAAATCTTCAGGAAGTTTTCCTGATTCGGGCCGTCGATCTTGATCTTGAAAAAGATTCGGCGCAGGGCCGCCTGGTCAAATATCTCGTTCGGGTGGAAGTTGGTCGAGAAGATGACCAGCGTATCAAACGGAACTTCGAATTTCTCACCCGATTGCAGGCCAAGGATATCCTTGTTCTCTTCCAGTGGAACAATCCAGCGGTTGACCAGCGCCTGCGGCGGTTCGGCCTGACGGCCAAGGTCGTCCACGATAAAGATGCCGCCCGTGGATTTCAGCTGCAGCGGTGCCTGATAGGTTCGCGCGGTAGGGTTATAAACCAGGTCCAGCATACTAAGCGACAGTTCACCGCCGGTGACAACGGTCGGGCGTTCACACTGTACATAGCGTGAGTCGAACCGTTTGCGGCGGCGCAGGCTGTTCGGGTCGTCGGCTTCCTGCTCGATCGCGGTGTGCACGATCGGGTCGTAGACCGTGATCACCTGCCCCGCATATTCGATGGCGTAGGGCACATAGACATTGTCCCCCAGCGCATCGCGAATGCCGTTCGAGATGGACGATTTACCGTTGCCCGGCGGACCATACATCAGGATCGACCGGCCTGCGCTGACTGCCGGGCCTAGATGATCCAGCAGGCTGTCGGGCAGAACCAGATGGCCCATGGCGTTGGTCAACTGGTCGCGCGTGACCTGAATGTTGCGGATCGATTGACGTTTGACTTGCTCGCGATAGACATCCAGCGGAACGGGCATCGCACCGAAATACTCGGACTGGCTGAGGGCATCCAGAGCGCGGGCCTTGCCGGCATCAGTCAGCTGATATCCCATCTCGTTGCCGCTGTTGGCGTTCAGCGTCCCCATTGCCTCAAGCAGCTTCTGCTCGCGTGCGATGTCGATCAGTTCCTGGGTCACAGCGCCAGGCAGACATATGGCCGCAGAAACTTCTGACACGGTGCTGGTGTTCTTGCGGAATATGGTCTTAAGCAAGATATCCCGCATCATCACCAGCGGAAGCTTCATTTCGCTTAACCCCTTCGGGGTAGGGGGGGCCATAACAGAGGAAGTCTGCATATTCATGCGCGGTGCTCGTTCGTCAAATTGTAACGCCAACTGCCCGAATAAGGGCGACTTGAAGGAAAAATGACCCAGCTTTGTGGCGGGACAAAGGCAGCGGCAAGGCGCGCTGATGATAGTTTACGAACCGAGAACAGTACCCAGAATCAGATACATGGCCAGCGAGCCACCCAGTGCGAACCCCATGGGGAACTGTTTGCCCCGATCCCAGCTTTCCCAATGTGGCGCAATGGTGCGCAACCTTGTGATTTTTGCCAAACGATGCGTGACCACGGCGGCCAGAATACAGGCGGTCAGAATAAGCAGCACCAGCTTTAGATCGCCAAGCCAGACAAATGGCGCGGACGCGGCAAGAAACTTAGCGTCGCCCGCGCCCATTGCCCCTGACGCGTTCAGAAGAATGCCGAAAATCAACACCACGGGGATATGCAGAAGGTGCCAGAAATAGATCGGCATCGACACATTGATCAGCAACAGATGACCGCTGACCGCGCCGGTGGACCAGGGCGGGATGGCAATCAGCCCGACCACGACAAAAATCAACGCCAGCGCAACAACTGCATGGTTCTTGATCCGCATCTCACGCATATCCGTGAAGGCCACGTAAAAGCAGATCGGCAGCACGAAGGGCAGGAACCATGCCGCCGCCGCAGCGGGGATTTGCATGTGTCAGGCCTCTTCAAGCGCACGAAGCGAGCGGACCGCTTCATCGAAGTGTTGCGGATGGGTGGCAATGGCCTCGCGGAACAGGTTTTTCGCGGTTTCTACGTCGCCCTGCTTGACCGCGGAAATACCCATCGTATTCAGCAGTAGCGCCCGTTCAACCTGGGTCATCGGCACCACTGGAAGGCTATAGTTGCCCTGCGCTGACCGGGCCAGCACCAGATTATTCTTGGCAGTGAACAAAGAGCTGTCCTGGCGGACTGCGTCGGTGAACAGGCGTTCGGCCTCGGCATACTGGCCACGGGTCAGTTTCGAATACCCCCAATTGTTCATTACGCTGCCCGGACGGGTGGTCAGCCCAACGGCCGTTTCATAGAAATGATCAGCCCGCTTCCACTCTTTCCGGGAATCCGCGACCACCGCCTCAAGGCGATAGCGTTTAAAGGTTTCGAACGTTGGGGGAACCGTATCCAGAACGGTTTTGGCCTGAGACCAGTCGCCATTTCGCACCAGCGCATCGGCGTACTCGACCTTGTCTGCGGCGTTCGTACCCTTCATTGTCGTCACGCGCTTCCACGCTGCTGCCGCTTCGGTGGTGCGTTTTGCGCGTCCCAGGGATATTGCCAACCCGCGCTGAAGATCGATGCGATCAGGGTTCTTGAGTGCGGCACCGTGAAAATAGGTCACTGCCTCATTCGGGTCGGCGGCACTCAACAACACATCGTTCAGGTTGGTTTCGTCAATAACGTTCACTTCCTGAAACGTCCGTTCCACTTTTTCCTCTTCGGATTCCTTTGCACAGGCCGAAAGGATCAGACCGCTGAAAACAACAGCCGGAATCAAGAATTGCTGGCGCATTTTTTGCGTCCTTTACTGCTCTTGCCTCGATTACTGGATTTTGCGTAGCGCGAATTGCCCGTCGCCAAGCTGCTCCAGTGTATATTCTTGTTGTTCTTGAGGGATATTATTAACAGGATTTTCCATTTTTGCGAGTGCTAAGCGCAGATTGTCGCGGATTGCGTCACTTTCGCCATTGTCCAGCGCGTAAGCCCGTTGAAAGACCTGCGCCGCTTCGGGGTGCTCCTGTTTCTCCATCAGCAGAACGCCCAGATTATTCCATGCAACAGGCCAATCCGGATCGCCTTCCACGGCACGGCGCAGCAATTTCTCGGCCTGCCCTAAACGCCGCAACCCAAGATTGGCCGTACCCAGAGAGGTCAAGACCTGTGTCGTCATACCCTGGTCCAGCGCGGCGCGGGTAAAAGTATCAAGCGCCAGTTCGTATTCACCGGCAGCCATCAGCCGGTTTCCGACCTCGATATTGTCTTCTGCTTGTCCCCTGGGATCAATTCCCGGCGCATCCAGACCCTTTGGTTTCAGGCCTTCTGTGCAAGAGGCCACCATGGCACAAACCACGGTGGCCTTAAGTATTCGGCGAAACCCGGATGGGAAGCACCAGAATTCAGCTTTCATAGGGTTTTATCCGCCCGCACGCCCGAAACTCGAAATGACATTCGCCGACGGGCCGACCAGAATGATCAGCAGTGGCGGAACTGTCAGCATCATTGTGACAAGAGTCATCTTCGTAGGCAACTTGTTCGCAGCCTCTTCGGCGCGCATAACGCGTTTGTCACGCATCTCTGAGGCGTAAACCCGCAATGCCTCGGCAATGGATGTGCCGAAAGTCGCTGACTGGATCATCACGGTGACGAATGAGTTTACGTCCTGTACGCCGCAGCGCACTCCGAAATCGCGCAATACAGTGTCTTTGTCCTTACCGGCTTTCATCTCGTGTGCGACGGTTTCGAATTCCTGAGCGATATCGGGGTAGGAGGATTTCATTTCACCGGACACGCGAACGATGGCCTGGTCCAGTGACTGTCCGGCCTCAACGCAGACCAGCATCAGGTCAAGCGTATCGGGAAAGCCTGCTGTAATTGCCTCTTTGCGTGCCTCGACCCGGCGCGTGATCCAGTATTTCGGGGCGAAATAACCAATTGCGGCTGGCACGAACACCCGGATCATCATTTGCTGGCCGGTGAATTCCTGACCGTTTGAAAGGACCGTAATCAGCAGAACACCGACAACGATACCAATGATACCTAGCGAAAACTGCGCAAAGTGAAAGAACCGGACCGCATCTTTTGACCGATATCCCGCCTGACGCAGCTTCAGCTCAACCGCCGAATACTCTTCTTCGTTTTTCGGCTCCAGAAAAGTCGCGAATTTCTCAAGCTGCTCATTTCGACTGGAGTTTCGCAGTTGCTCTTTCTTGCTTTTTTTTGTTGCCCGCGGGGCCGCATTCGACCGCTGAAGTTTTTTCAGAGGATCTTCCGGCTGGCTCATGATTAGTGAGACAGCGACAAGAACCATGATCAGGCCAAGTACACCCACCACGATAAGGGGGCCGAACTCACCCAGGTGTTGAGTCAGCAGATCATTGATGTTGGTCAGAAATTCCATTGTGCTGCCCTCAGACCTTGATGTTGGTGATGATCTTCATGACGATCAGGTTCAGTGTCAGCAAAATGCCGACAATGAAACAAGCAGGGATGAACCAGGGGTGATCCAACACTTCGTCATAATATCCTGGGTCCTTGACCAGGATGAAAATCAGACACGCAATTGGGAAGCCAGACAGGAACTTGCCTGACCACTGTGCTTCGGCCGTGATTGCCTTGACACGCCGGAACAGGCGGAACCGCGCACGGATCACCTGTGCCAATCCAGCCAGAATTTCGGCCAGGTTACCACCGGACTGCTGCTGAATACCCACAGCAACCGCGAGGAACCGCAAGTCCTGCATATCCAGACGTTCAGCCATATCCTTCAGCGCCTCGCCCACATCGCGACCATAGGCGCATTCATCCGCGATAACACCAAACTCGGTTCCCAGCGGATCCTGAACTTCGTTCGAAACAACCTGAATTGTCGAAACGAAAGGATTACCCACACGCAGCGAACGCACCATCAGCTCAACCGCGTCAGGCAGCTGCTCTTCGATCATTCCCATACGTTTCTTGGCCTTGTGGTTCACCCACGCGTAAACGCCGCCAATACCGATGGCGATTGAAATCGCGGCGCGCAGCGCTGTGTCTGTCGCGGTACCGATGCTCAGACCCACAAACGCCATGGCCGAGACCAGCGCCATGATCATGATCAGTTGACGGGGTGAAAACGCAATGGCGGCTTTTTGAGCCTTGTCAGCAAGCAGCGAATACAGAGGGATGCTCTGTGATTTCATGTGCTGCTGCATTTCCTTGCGCAGCTGCTCCAGAACCTGTTCGCGCCCGGCACCCTTTTCCAGCATGTCCAGACGCCGGTTGACCCGGCTGTTCAGACTGATGGATTTGCCGAACGCAACCAGATAGATGCCCTCGACCAGGGCAAGAACCCCCACAAAGATGGCGACATAGATGATCGCCTCCATAGGCAATTGCATACCCGGTTCTCCTACATTGTGGTTGGGTCGTAGATGGATGCGGGCAGATCAAAACCCCACAGACGGAAGCGTTCCGAATAGTGGCTGCGCACCCCAGTTGCCGTAAAGTGACCGATGATCTTGTTGTCAGGTGTCAGGCCAACACGTTGAAAACGAAAGATTTCCTGCATCGAAATCACGTCACCTTCCATACCGGTAATCTCGGTGATCGAGGTCATCCGGCGCGAACCATCCTGCAATCGGCTGGCCTGAACGATTAGGTTCACAGCGCTTGCGATCTGGCTGCGGACGGCCTTAATGGGCATTTCGATGCCGGCCATCGCGATCATGTTTTCCAAACGTGAAATCCCGTCACGGGCCGAGTTCGCGTGGATCGTGGTCATCGAACCGTCGTGACCAGTGTTCATGGCCTGCAACATGTCGATCACCTCGGCGCCGCGTGTCTCGCCGACGATGATGCGGTCAGGTCGCATACGCAGGGCGTTTTTCAGACAGTCGCGCGGGCTGACCTCACCTTTGCCTTCCACGTTAGGCGGTCGGCTTTCCATCCGGCCCACATGGGTTTGTTGCAGCTGAAGTTCCGCCGTATCCTCGATGGTCAGGATGCGTTCGGCATCGTCGATAAAGCTGGACAGAGCGTTGAGTGTGGTCGTTTTACCGGAACCGGTACCGCCCGACACGATGATATTAAGACGGGTTGATACGGCAGCCTGCAAATAGGCAGCCATTTCCTCGGTGAACGCACCGAAACTGACTAGATCATCAATACCCAGCTTGTCTTTTTTGAACTTACGAATCGAAACCAGAGACCCATCCACCGCGATAGGGGGCACCATCGCGTTGAATCGCGATCCATCGGCCAGTCGGGCGTCAACATAGGGGTTGGATTCATCAACACGACGGCCCACCGCAGACACGATCTTGTCGATGATCCGCATCAGGTGCTTTTCATCCTTGAACGTGATGTCGCTGATTTCCAGCTTACCGGCACGTTCCACGAATATCTGATGCGGTCCGTTGACCAGAATATCGTTGACCGTATCGTCCTGCAGCAGCGTCTCAAGCGGACCAAGACCCGTTACTTCGTCGTACAGTTCTTTGTTCAACTGCGATCGGTCATCGCGATTCAGAACGATGTTCCTGGTTTCCAGAACTTCGCTGGCGATTGCGCTGATTTCGGCTCGTAGCTCCGCTTCGGCTGCGGTCTCCAGAGCCGCCAGGTTCAGGTTCTCCAGCAACTCGCGATGCAGTTCGATCTTGATCTCACTCAACCGTTCCTTGCGTTTTCGATCACGATCGGCCCCGGCAACCTCGGCTGTTTTTTTCTGAGGTTTACGTACGACGGCCGTTGCTGCGGGGCTGGGGGCAGCTTGTGCGGCGGGTGCCGCCGTTTCGACCGGCTGCGCTGCCGCTTTAACGGGCTGCGCTGCTGGCTGTTTTTTATATCTTGAGAACACGGCGATCCCCCCTTGGGATGATGTTACGCAGCTTCAGCGCTGTTGCTGCCAAGGCTGTGAAGTGATTTCGCCAGCTTCGCGATTTCCCGGCGAAGCGGGTTCTTGGCGGCTGAATTGGCCAGCGGCAAACCATGGTCGCCACTTTGCATGACAGGCTTGCCCCCATCAGGCAGCAGCAGGTCAATTGAGATGCCAAGGCTTTCCCCCATGCGTTTCACGCGGCTTTTTCCATTCAGGTCGGTGAATTTTGGGGCCCGGTTCAGCGCAAAGCGCAGCTTGTTGAAGGGCAGTTCTTCGGCCTGCAACGCGCGCTTGAGGCGCAGGGCATTCTGAGCGGACCGCATGTCGAGTTCGATCATTGCAAAATACACATGTGCCGCCTGCAAGACCGTTTCCGACCACAAGACCAGCGTCTTGGGCATATCCACAACCACATAGTCGAAATGTGTGCGCGCCATGTCAATCACGCGCTGGATGTCTTCGGGGGTAATCAGGTCCAATGGCACCATGTCGGATGGCGCGGTCAGAACTTGCAGTTTTTCTTCATATGTTTGAAGGGCTTGCGAGAAAACCTCACTGTCCATCGAATCCGTGTCGGACAGCATTTCAAACACCGTCTCGCGACGCGCCAGGTCCAGATAGGTTGAAACCGTGCCGTATTGCAGATCCAGATCGATCAGACAGACGGACGGGGCATCCTTGTCCGATGCACAGGCCAGCTCCCAGGCCAGGTTCACCGCCAAAGTCGTGGAGCCCACGCCACCGGCAAGTCCCTGAACGACGAACAAAGCGCCTTCCTTTGATTCGCCATTTGCCAATGGAATAGCTGAGGCTTGCGCCATGACAACCGGATCGGGCTGCTTCATGCGTTCTACCGCTTCCTGCAATTCACCTTCCGGAAGCGGGTAGGGGACAAACTCGTCCGCGCCCTTGCGCAGCAGTTGGTGGAGCGAAGCAGGTGTGACGTCCTCGGCGATCAGGACGACCTTGATTTTCTTTTCCTTGGCCCGCGTGATGATTTCACCCATCAATGACAGGTTGTCTTCATCTTCCCCGTCGATTGCCAATGCAACGAATTCAAGCGCTTCGGCTTCTGGCTGGCTGAAAAAGGCCAGCGCTTCGGCAAAACCCAAGTCGCCCCAGCGCTCGCCCAGAATGGTTTCCATGTCTTCAATCAGAAGATCAAAATTCTGGACATCCCGGCTTATCGTGCAGGCCAGGATTGCAGAAGTTTCGTCTTGCGGCGTTGCGCTGGTCATAAACACTATCCTCGTCGTGAGGGCTCAGCATGTCATATGAACGAATTCCGCCAGATTGATGTGCTGTCGCCCCAATACGGTCAAATTTGGCCGCAGGTCACCCTATTGTTCACAATGTTGCTTTGAAGTTGGGCAAGAATTGGGCGCAAAAGAACCAATTGTAGGGAAATGGGCGACGATATCGCCCATTCTGATTGTATTATCCACCAGAGCTATCGACACTAGTTTGTCGTATCTGCTGAAGTCACGTCCTCAATCGCGCTCCTCCACGTCGCACTTTCAACATATTCGCGATAGATGACGTTGGCGTATTTACCGTCCAGCAGTTGCGGATGCCGATCAACAAAGCCCGAAACTTCGGTTACCGTCCTGCGGTTGCGGCGGTCGCGATTCGGTGTTGCGATCAACGGCTGCGCTTTTCCAAAAGATACAACGGCTTCAAGACGTGAACGCGAGATTCCTTGCCGTTCAAGGAATGCGACGACGGCCTGTGCACGGCGTAGCCCAAGGCTCTTGTTGTAGCTGATTGAACCTACGGCATCTGTATGTCCGTAAACCCGGAATCTGGCTTCGGGGAACTGTTTGATCCAGTCAGCCTGCTGCAACAGTATGCTTTGCGCTGATGCGTCCAGTTGCGAACTGTTGAAGGCAAAGTTCACCTGGCTGGGCACATCTGCGGCAAATCTGCGGCCGAGAATCTGAGCATAGGTCAATTCGCCGTTTTGAACCTGTATGTTGTTCAATGTCGCGTTTCCAAAGGTTCCGGCATCGATCTCGTATCCGGCCTCGCGCGCACATGCGGCAACGGCGACCGTAAGACCCAGTGTGATGATCCACTTCTGCATTGGTCCTATCCTCCTGATCAATCTAGGACGTAGCCGTACGAGCTGCCAAAATTCTGTTTGGCAACTTCGGATGCTCCGCCGGCTCCGGGACGCTGTGTACGAGCAACCCGACCATTCACGAACAGGTCAAATTCGCTGGGCGGTTTGACACGATCTGTGGGAAGGGCAAGTGCCTCGCCACGTGTCGGCGTTACCAGATGCGCTGTGACGATGACGACAAGTTCACTTTGATCACGCTGATAATCAGCGCTGCGGAACAGGGCCCCCAGAACCGGCACATCCCCTAGCCATGGGACTTGGTTGGCCTGATCCACAAAGCTGTCCTGAAGCAGTCCAGCGATGGCAAAGCTTTCCCCGTCGCGTAATTCTATTGTGGTCTTGGCTTGCCGCACGATAAAGCTGGGAACGGTGTCTCCATTGATAGTGAAGTTCGAGCCGGAGTCGATGCTCGAGACAGACGTGGCCATTTCCAGATTGATCAGGTCGCCGTCCACAACACGCGGAATGAAGTCCATTTCAACACCAAAGGCTTTGTACTCGATTCCCACGACACCATCATCCTGTGGCACCGGAATCGGAACCTCACCGCCTGCCAGGAACGTTGCTTCCTGTCCAGAAAGGGCCGAGAGATTGGGTTCGGCAAGGTTGCGAACAAGGCCCTTCGTCTCGAGAGCTTGCAGCAGCAAGTTGACCTGTGCTGATCCGACCCCGAAACCAAACAACAAGACACCATTTTCCACGGTGACAGGGGGAACAAGGTTCTGCGGATTGAAACCACCGACAAAATCAGTACCTGAAACTGAAAGCGTTGAAGAAAGCTGTTTTGCAACCGAGCGATTCATCTCGGCGAAGCGTACCTTCAGCATAACTTGCTGCACGCCACCCACGGACATCAGATTCGAAACACGTTCCGGCGCGTAGCGTTCAGCCAATTCAAGTGCGCGGGCCAGTTTGGCCGCGCTTGAAACCGTGCCGGACAGTACGATGCCATCATTGGCGGTGCGCACTTCGATCTGCTCGCTTGGCAGGATCTGACGCAGACGCTCTTTGAATTCGGTTACATCGGGCGAGACCCGGACACGTACGTTGGCCAGCAGATTTCCTGCGCCATCGAACAGTGTCAGCGTGGTCAGGCCAGGAGCCTTACCCAAAACATAGATTGTGCGATCCGAAAGAGAAGAGATATCCGCAATGCCTGCGTTGGCAATGCTGAGCTCTGCAAACGGTTGTTCGCTTTCCACAACGATCGCGCGGTTCATCGGAACTTCCAGCGTTTCCACCGTGCCCTTTTTTACTACGCGAAGGGTTTCAGCCCAGGCGGCATCGCCGACCGGGCCCATAACAAGCGACAACCCCAGCAGGGTTGCGCTGATCCAGGAACGTATTGTCATGTGACCTGCCTCTCCGATCACGCCTCGTTTTTTGGGTCTTTTGCCCTATGTGCTACGAGACTGCGCGAAATCCGAATTTATTGCAATAATCAATGGTTTCTGGAATTTTCCTTATGTGGAGAATTGGCAACAACAATAAGAAAAGAGCCGCATCAGGGATGCGGCTCCAATCTTGTAACACTCTGAATTGGCGTCAGTTTGTGCAGGGGATAGGCACGTTGACAATCTCGCCGCCGCGTCTGATGCGCGTCGTGCAAACCTGTTCAACTTCTTTTTCGGGTTCCGGTGCGGCTGCCGTAATTCCAAGCAGTTTGCGCTGATCCACCTCGATTGCCGACGCAACTGAGTCATCCTGCACACCAACAAGGGCCAGCGACAGGCGACCGGTGTTCTGCGCCTGCGCCAGCGCAGCAACCTGTTCCGGTGTGGCTGCGACCGTGACTGTGCGTGCAATCGTTGCGCTTGCGACGTCCGAACCAGCTGTCTGGTCGACGGCGATGAGCTGAACGTTGGTTTCGATCAGTTTGGTGATGCCGCCAGAATTCCCTTCTACCGTTCCGCTCGATCCGGTCCAGTAGATGTCGACATTATCGCCGGGGCGTAGGAATCCTGAAACACCAGAGGCCACGTCAACGCTGATCGCAAAGGCGCGCATACCTCTTTCAAGACGAGAGGTCAGACCGGCCGATTCGCCAGGCTGTGTGATCTTGACCTCCATGATCGCCTCATCCTTTTCCATAGTCCTCAGAACATAACGCTCATTGGCGCCTCTTTCGGGAAAGAGCACAGCGAGATCAGAGAATGTACCTTCGGGAATCGCGTTTTCCGGCCAGTCTACGGCGCGAATGTCTTCCTGCGTCAGGCGTTCACCGTATTTCAGCGCACGGTTTGAAACGTAAACAGTTACCGTTGGAACGACGTCGACTTTGGCATTGGCCAATGCTTCTTCTGCCGCTTGTTTCTGCCGCGCCAGTTCGCTTTGATAAGCCGCAATATAATTGCGCGCCATGTAAACGGCGCCCCCAGCCAGAGCAACGCCGACAATCAGGACAAGTCCGAATACCGCTCGCATACATGCACCTCTTTCTTATTTAGTCGGATACTAAGCGGCCAAAGAGCCACTTTGAAACAGCACAAGTGTTAAATGTAAATTGTGTCGAAATGTGGGACAAAAATGTCTTTCGGTTGGATTTCCCGCTCTTCAGGCGCTGAACTTGGAAACAATTTTTGCAAACCGGGCATACTCAGGGATGATCGAAGCAAAAAGCCACGCCCTGACCGGTCGTGGCAATATTGTTTTTTGTTGCTTGTGGTCCGGCACAAACCCCTGTCCCGCCAAAAGGTGATAGAGGTTTTAGTTGCCGCCCGCGGTTCCAGCCGTGGTTATACCAGCATTGGCATCGTTATTTGTACCTGTGCTTACGACGGCGGTACTCATTGCTTCGTTAACATTGCCACCCATGCCAGTTACACCGGCATCAATTACGCCATATGCTGCACCGGACAGTCCAATAACGGCGGCGGTGAGAACGACCCAGTCTACGGTAACAGCACCGGCCTCGTCCGACTTAAATATCTTTAAAAACTTGACCATAGTTGTCTCCCAGAGTGTCTTTCCTGAATTGTGCATCACGTTTGCACAGCACTGAGAAACTTTGGTGACGGAAATTGGGCTAAATATTGATTTTCTTCATATAAAAGAGAGTTTTCTGGCTGCACGGAACGTCCCTCTCCGCTCTGTTCAGGAATGAGGAATCGTGCGGTGAACGGTATTGAGTGGCCGACGATATTGCTGGTGAAGATTGCACCTATTCGACAACTGGCGCAAAGGGTGCGTTTGGCCAAACTCATTAGTGTGGAAAAAAGAAAAGCCGCGCCTGATCGGCGCGGCCTGACATCATTCTAAAGCAAACGCCTATTATTTGCTGGCACCTGCTGTGGTGATACCACCTTCGGCACCAGTGTTGTCGCCAGTGCCCAGCACTGCGGTGTTCAGGGCTTCGTTTACGCCGGTAGCCAGACCAGTCGCGCCGCCCTCGATTTGGTTGTATGCAACGGCTGCCAGGCCGATGACTGCTGCGGTCAGAACAACCCAGTCAACTGTTACTGCGCCGTCTTCGTCTTTGCGGAAGTTCTTGATGAACTTGATCATGTTACGTCCCTCCTAAAGGATCAAAAAGAGTTTAACAAACCTCGGCGTTCTTCAGAGCTTTCTCTCTCAGTCCGCTCATGTCCGTCTCGGTATGGATTAATGTTTGCCTGTTGTGCGTGGCAGGAATTGGGCCAAACACAGTTTTTTTTTCGTGCGGCTTAACTTTTTGGTCACTAAATGGGCAAAGCATTGTAAATAAAATAAAAAAAAAATTCTTTGATCCGCACCAAGAGCTCCACAGCGGTGCAAATTTACGCCAAATGAGGCGAAATTGCCCCAATTCGCTTTGTTTTTCTGGCTTTGGGCGAAGATTCGCGGTTCAAATCGCGTAAAAAGAATACATGAGGCAGGCACATGACTCTCCGGAACGCACTTCAATGCGCCGGTGTACTGGCGTTTCTACTATCTGGTGTCGCACCCGGGTATGCGACCGAGGTTGAGCCGCGCGGAGTTTACAAGCGGATCAAAGCGCCCAAGCCGGGTGAGCGTCCTCGCGTGACCATTCAGATCACACCCGAGGAACACGCGGCCAAGCCCTCAGCCCCCAGCACAGGGGTGGAGCTGGTGGTTCCAGAAATCATAGCAAGAACCAAAGTGGTTCAGCCCACAGTGCCGGGAATCGGTGCCGCGCCTGACCCTAAAGGGTCGTACAAGGCATTCTGGGACCGCATTTCACCGCACATTGATGAAGGCGGGGCCGGGCGGCTTGATGCTGCAATAAACGCGCTGGCGGCGACGAATGTAAGATCACCCCGGCTGCAATCGCTGCAAGACATAGCGAAAGAACGTGGGATCGAGATTTTGCGATCAACCGTGGGAACCAATGTGTCGCCAGCACTGGTGCTGGCTGTCATTTCGGTTGAATCGGCCGGTCGCGCGGATGCCGTCAGTTCGGCCGGTGCACAGGGTCTTATGCAGTTGATGCCGGCCACAGCTGCCCGCTTTGGAGTTAAGGACAGTCTGCAACCCTCGCAGAACATCGCCGGGGGTGTGAAATACCTCAACTGGCTGATGGAAGAGTTCGGAAATGATCCGATCTTGGTTCTGGCCGGTTACAACGCTGGTGAGGGGGCTGTACGTAAACACAGCGGCGTGCCGCCTTATGCCGAAACCCGAGACTATGTGCCCAAGGTTCTGGCCGCTTTCCAGATCGCGCGGGCTTTGTGCGCGACACCGCCGGATCTGATTTCAGATGGGTGCGTGTTCCAGACCTCAAACTGAAAAAGGCCCGCCTCGTTCCGGCGGGCCTTTTCTTTTGTTCAGCCGACGATTGTCGCTTCGGTCGCAGCGCGCATTTCGTCTTCACTGACACCTTCTGCCAGTTCAACGATCCTCAATCCGCCCTCGACCACGTCCAGAACGCCAAGATTGGTGATGATGCGATCCACGACGCCCTTGCCGGTCAGTGGCAGAGTGCATTCCTTCAGGACCTTGCTTTCACCGTGCTTGTTGGTGTGGTCCATAACCACGATCACGCGCCCAACGCCTGCAACCAGATCCATGGCACCGCCCATGCCTTTCACCAGCTTGCCAGGAATCATCCAGTTTGCCAGGTCGCCTTTCTCATCCACTTCCATGGCACCCAGGATCGCAGCAGCGATCTTGCCGCCCCGGATCATCGCAAAGGACGTAGCGCTGTCGAAATAGGCGGTGCGGGACAGTTCGGTGATTGTCTGTTTGCCCGCGTTGATCAGGTCCGGGTCTTCTTCACCCTCGTACGGGAAGGGACCCATACCCAGCATTCCGTTTTCGGATTGCAGAGTGATGTCCTTGTCGCCCACATAGTTCGCCACCAGCGTCGGAATACCGATGCCGAGGTTCACATACATGCCGTCGTCCAGTTCCTCTGCCGCGCGTGCGGCCATTTGATTGCGGTCCCAGGGCATTATGCGTCCTCCTTCTTGCGGGTGGTGCGCTGTTCGATGCGCTTTTCATGATCGCCCTGAATGATGCGATGCACATAGATGCCGGGCAGGTGGATCTTGTCCGGGTCCAGTGAGCCGCGCGGAACAATCTCTTCCACTTCGGCCACGCAGATCTTGCCGCAGGTGGCAGCGGGCACATTAAAGTTTCGGGCGGTCTTGCGGAACACCAGATTGCCAGTGTCGTCGGCTTTCCAGGCCTTGACGATGGCCAGATCGGCAAAGATACCTTCTTCAAGGATATAGGTCTCGCCGTTGAAATCTTTGTGCTCTTTCCCTTCCGCAATCACGGTACCGACACCTGTCTTGGTGTAGAACCCGGGAATACCGGCACCACCGGCGCGCATCCGTTCGGCCAGTGTTCCTTGCGGGTTGAATTCCAGTTCCAGCTCACCGCTCAGATACTGGCGCATGAATTCGGCGTTTTCGCCCACATACGAGCTGATCATCTTTTTGACCTGCTTGGTCTGCAATAGGATGCCGATACCGAAATCGTCCACACCGGCGTTATTCGACGCAAAGCTCAGGTCTTTGACGCCCGAATCCCTGATGGCAGCAAGCAACAGTTCGGGAATGCCGCACAGGCCAAACCCGCCCGCGGCAATCAGCATGCCATCCGTCAGCACCCCATCGAGTGCCTCGGCGGCATTGGCATAGACTTTCTTCATGGAAAACTCCCCCAATGACATGGTGATGGGCAGGTTGTGCCGCCACGTCATGGGGAAGTCAATGAAACCAGAAGGTTCAGGTATTTCTACGGTAGTTCAGCTTACAATAGTGTCAGTCGGCGATCAGGATTCCGCAGGCGATGCGCCCCCCGGCACCGCCAATGGGTTGGCTAATGTGATCGTCGCCAGCTTCGTGGATGATGAAAGTTGACCCGTCCGCATCCAGCAATGCGCTCCCGTCACCCTCAAGTGAAACAAGGTTTGTAAAGGCCTCCATCTCGCCCACACCATCCTGTCCCACATATAGATTGGGCAGATCGCCGGGCTCGGGGCCCTCAGGGTTCAGCAGCCCATGTGCGCCTTCAACTTTGCCAACATGGCCTTGGGCCGTCTTGAACCCTTCACCGGCCTCGCAGACACCGTGGCTGTGCAGGTGTAACCCATGTTTTCCCGGCGGCAGGTCTGTGACGCGTACGTGCAGCAGAACACCATTGGGCCCTTGCGTTGCCTTCGCCTGACCAATGACGTCGCCTTGCGCGTTGATGATTTCGGCTGTGGCAGATTTGACGTGATGCGCGGCCTGGCCCTGCGTGGCAGCCGCAACGCCTATCGCCGCAACAAGAATGGCGGTTCTGAACATGTCTCAACTCCTTTACTGAACAACGCAATCTTGTATCGCGTCAGTCCATAAACACGCAGGCCGGTTCCTTTATTCAGAAACCGGCCCGCGCGTTTGGTGGCATGTCCCGGTCAAACGTCCGGATTATTCAGCCGCTTTCTTTGCTGTCTTCTTCGCGGCTGCCTTCTTTTTGGGTGCAGCCTTTTTTTTGGTGCCTTTCTTGGATGCGCGCTCATTGACCAGTTCTATGGCCATTTCCTGCGTCAGCTCTTCGGGCTTGATGTCTTTCGGGATGGTCGCGTTGACCTTTTCCCATTTTACATATGGCCCGTACCGTCCGTCCAGAACCTGCATCGCGCCGCCGTCTGGATGCTCGCCCAGGTCTTTCAAAGCTTTTGCCGCGGCGCGCCCGCGTCCGCCGGGATTGGCCCGTTTCTCGGCCAAAAGCTCAACGGCGCGGTTCATACCGATTTCGAACACATCGTTTGGGTCTTTGAGATTGGCATAGACCGGCTTGGCTTCATCGGCCAGCTGATGCATCAGATAGGGGCCAAAACGCCCGAAGTTCGCTGTGATCATGCCGCCTTCGGGGTGTTCACCGATCTGACGGGGCAGGGACAGAAGCGTCAGCGCCTTGTCCAGATCCATGTCATCCTTGCTCCAGCCGCGTGGAAGAGAGGCGCGCGGCGGCTTCTTGTTCTCGGGCGTGGGTTCGCCTCGCTGGACATACGGCCCAAAGCGACCGGATTTCAGCCAGATCTCATCCCCGGCGTCTTCGCCCAGCAATTGTTCGTCGCCTTCCGCGCCTTCACCGGCGATGGGCCGTGTATAGTTGCACTCCGGATAATTGCCGCAGCCCACGAACCCGCCAGTGCGCGAGGTTTTCAGGTGCAATTGCCCCAAACCGCATTTCGGGCAGATGCGCGGGTCGGACCCGTCCTCACGCGGGGGGTAAAGCTGTGGCGCCAATGCTTCGTCCAGCTTGTCCAGCACTTCCGAGATGCGCAGTTCGGATGTTTCACCAATCGCTGCTGAGAAATCACGCCAGAACTTGCCCAGCAGATCCTTGTAGTCACGATCACCGGCGCTGACGTCATCCAGTTGCTCTTCCAGATTCGCGGTGAACTCGTAGCCAACATACTGGCGGAAGAAATTCAGCAGAAAGATAGTGACGATCCGGCCCTTTTCCTCGGGGATCAGCCGGTTCTTGTCCTTGCGCACATATTCGCGGTCCTGAATCGTGGTCACGATCGAGGCATAGGTCGACGGACGTCCGATCCCCAGCTCCTCCATCCGCTTGACCAAAGTGGCCTCGGTATAGCGCGGCGGCGGTTGCGTGTGATGCTGCAACGCCAGAACGGCTTCGTTTTCTGCCATGATTGCGGCTTTGTCCGACTCGCTGGTGGCCTTGGCAAACTGATCGCGCAACGTAGTTCTGGAGAAGCGCGCGGGGTCGCCCTGCATGATCTGCGGCAGGCGTTTTTCGTCATCATCGGCGACATCATCGCGGCCTTCCTCATAGACGCGCATGAATCCGTCGAACAATACCACCTGACCGGTGGCACGCAGACCGACCTGACCGTCGTCACTGCCAATCTCGACCGTGGTGCGCTCCAACCGTGCTGCCGCCATCTGGCAGGCAATTGTCCGTTTCCAGATCAGATCATAAAGCTTGCGCTGATCTTCATCCGTGACCTTCAGCGCCTTGGCATCACGCGTCATATCCGTGGGGCGGATACACTCGTGTGCTTCCTGCGCGTTTTTGGCCTTGTTTTTGTACATACGCGGGCTGTCCGGCACATACTCTGCACCGTATCGATCCGCGATGGTGTCGCGCGTTGCCGTCACGGCCTCGGGGGCCATGTCGATCCCGTCGGTTCGCATATAGGTAATGTATCCGGCCTCATAGAGGCGCTGCGCAACCTGCATTGCATGGCGCGCGCCCATGCCGAATTTGCGGCTGGCCTCCTGTTGCAGGGTCGAGGTCATGAACGGCGCGCTTGGGTTGCGCGCGGCGGGCTTGGCTTCGACCGAAGTCACACGCAGCGCGCGGCTGGTGACGGCCTGAACCGCCAGTTCGGCTTGTGTTGCGTTGGCCAGATCGTGCTTGTCCAGTTTCTTGCCCGCCAACGTGACCAGCCGCGCCTCATAGGTCTGACCACGCGGTGTCTCGAACAGGGCCCGAACCGACCAATACTCGACCGGCTTGAACGCTTCGATCTCCATCTCGCGCTCGACGATCAGGCGCAGACAGACCGATTGCACCCGACCTGCGGATTTTGCACCGGGCAGTTTGCGCCACAGAACCGGTGACAGGTTGAAGCCAACAAGGTAATCCAAGGCGCGGCGTGCCAGATACGCTTCGACCAGGGGCATATCGACGTCGCGCGGGTTCTTCATCGCCTCGGTCACCGCCTCTTTGGTGATGGCGTTGAAGGTCACCCGGCTGACCGGTGTATCTTTCTTGATCGAGCGGCGCTTGGTCAGGGCTTCCTGCAAATGCCAGCTGATCGCCTCGCCCTCACGATCAGGGTCAGTGGCGAGGATCAGCGCGTTGTCTTCTTTCAGCGCGTCGGCGATGGCCTTTACATGTTTGCGGCTGTCATTGCCCACTTCCCATGTCATGGAAAATCCATGGTCCGGATCGACCGATCCGTCCTTTGGCGGCAGGTCCCGCACATGGCCGTAAGAGGCCAGAACGGTGTAGTCAGGGCCGAGATATTTATTGATTGTTTTTGCTTTGGCCGGAGATTCTACAACAACTACGGGCATTTAAGGGGAAACCTCGCTCGACGAATTTGGCGCCTTTTATGGTGGTGCAAAATGTGTGGGGCAAGCGGGGATTGTCAATGCGTTCCTTTGGCAGGCGGAAAAGCGACGTGATTTCAGCGTGATACCCGCACCTGATAGCAGGCAGAGCGTTCGATTGGGCAATCTTGTTTTCCGTCCAAATCAGCCTGCCAGAGACAACAGCCCGCCCGGCTGTCGCTGGATTCGTCCGTCCAGTTCAAGGTCGACCAGCGCTGGCCCCAGATCCCCGGCCGAGGCCGCAATATCGCGCAGCAACTGGTCTTCGGCGATAGGGGAAGGTCCCAACCGCTCAAGGATTTGCGCCTGCAAGTCCAGTACGGCAGGCCGTGGCTGCATGGCGGGCGGCAGCTCGGGATTTGCAAAGACCAGATCGCCTTGCTGCGGCAGGGCTTCGACAACGTCGTCTGCCGAACGGACCAGCGTCGCACCGTCCCGAATCAAAAGGTTGCACCCGGCAGCGCGGGCGTCGAACGGATGGCCGGGCACGGCCAGAACCTCGCGCCCCTGATCCAGGGCGTCACGCGCTGTGATCAGGCTGCCGGATTTCGCGGCGGCCTCGACCACCACAACAGCTTGGGCCAGGCCCGAGATGATCCGGTTGCGGCGTGGAAAATGCCTTGCCTGAGGTGTCACGCCCATTGGCTGTTCCGACAGCCGCAGTCCCTTGGTCGCGATTTTATGCGCCAGTTCCGTGTTCTCGGCCGGGTAAATGACATCGACACCGCCCGCCATGACGGCAACAGTGCCGGTGTCCAGCGACGCCATATGCGCCGACGTATCAATGCCGCGCGCCAGACCCGAGACAATCACATGTCCCTTTTCACCCAAGGCGCGCGCCAGACCACGCGCCATCCGTGCGCCCAGCGAGGAACAGTTGCGCGCGCCCACCATCGCAATCGCCGGTTTCTGCAACAGCGACACATCCCCGATGGCCCAAAGCAAGGGCGGGGCATCGGATAGGTCGTTCAACGCGTCGGGGAAATCTGCGGACCCAAGGCACAAAAGCCGCGCTTTGGCGGCTTCTGCGGCCCTGAGTTCCGCCTCGATCACGCCGGGGGGACAGGTTTCATACCCATCTATTCCGGCGGCGCGTGCCATTTCAGGCAGCGCGGCCAGCGCGTTCTGCGCCGAGCCATGTTCGCGCAGCAGCCGATGAAACGTCGCCGGGCCGACCTTGCGCGAGCGCAACAGGCGAAGCCACGAAAACCGGTCCTCTTCCGTGGTGGGTGGGAGTGGGGGGTGATTGGAAGAAAGCTGCTCTTCGGTCATCCGTTGCTCCGCCTGATTGCAGAACTGGTTTACGGGACAGGGGGTTAACAGCCTCTGAATCGCAGATAATTAACAGCGATTTATCCGTAGTTCTCGGGGAATGCACCGGTTAAGTGTCTGAAAGTAAATAAAAGAAAATTTACCAACCGGCGCTCAAATTAATAGCGCCGGTTGGAATGCTGTCGAATCAAAGTGGCGTATGGTTAACCCTGCGCCTGCCGTTGCGCTTCTCTTCCGACTCAGGCTGCCGACCCGCCGACAGTCAGCCCGTCCATCAGCACTGTCGGTTGGCCCACACCCACGGGCACCCATTGACCGTCCTTGCCGCAGGTGCCCATACCCGGATCCAAAGCCATATCATTGCCAAGGCCGCGGATACGTTTCAACGCCGAAGGCCCGTCGCCGATCAGCGTGGCCCCTTTGACAGGCGCTCCGATCTTGCCGTTTTCGACCCGATACGCCTCGGTACACGAGAAAACGAACTTGCCGTTGGTGATGTCGACCTGGCCGCCTCCGAATCCAACCGCCCAGATGCCGTCTTTAATATCTGCCACCAATGCTGCCGGATCAGCTTCGCCTCCCAACATGATCGTATTTGTCATGCGGGGCATTGGCTTGTGCGCATAGCTTTGCCGCCGCCCGTTGCCCGTGGGCGCAACGCCCATCAGCCGGGCGTTTTGTCGATCCTGCATATAGCCGGTCAGGATGCCATCCTCGATCAGCACGGTGCGTGAGCTGGGCGTGCCCTCATCATCCACAGTGATCGAGCCGCGACGGTCGGCAATCGTGCCGTCATCCACCACGGTCACGCCCTTGGATGCAATCTGTTGCCCCATCAGCCCGGCAAAGGCCGAGCTTCCCTTGCGGTTGAAATCGCCCTCTAGCCCGTGACCGATGGCTTCGTGCAGCAAAATACCGGGCCAGCCGGGGCCAAGTGCAACCTCCATCACGCCGGCAGGCGCGGGAACCGCGTCCAGATTGACCAACGCGATGCGCAGGGCTTCGCGCGCCTTGGCCTGCCAGTCGGCCGGGTCGATCAGCCCGCTTAGGCCAACCCGCCCGCCGCCACCGGCCGATCCGCTTTCGCGCCGCCCGTCCTGTTCAACAATGACCGAGACATTCACGCGCGTCATGGGGCGCACGTCACGCACCATCACACCATCGGGTCGCAGAATTTCCACCTCCTGCACGGCGGCTGCGATCATTGCGCTAACCTGAACCACCCGCGGATCCAGGTCGCGGGCAAAGGCGTCAATCTCCCGCAGGGTTTCGATTTTCACCGGGAAGGCGGCAGATTCGATTGGGTCTTCGTCCGTGTACAAGCGCGTATTCGTGGGCCGGGGGGCTTCGGCGAGCGTTCCGCCTCCATCGCCAACTGCCAGTCGCGCGGTCTCGGCAGCACGTTTCAGCGCGGCTATCGATACATCAGTCGAATGCGCGTACCCCGCCACTTCGCCCTGAACGGCGCGCAGACCAAACCCCTCGGATGCGTCATAAGACGCGGTGCGAAGACGCCCGTCGTCAAACACCAGAGATTCGGATTTCCGACGCTCGACAAACAGCTCTCCATCCTCGGCCCCGTCCGTTGCCGAACGCAATATGGCCAGTGCTTCATCTTGCGGCAGGGCGCTCTCAAAGGGGCGAAACGGGGCTTCAGGCATGGGTAGCGACCTTTCGGGTTTGATCCAGATCAAAAATAGCGTCTGTTTGACGCAAGCATTTTGCTTTATCTACCCGCTGGAATATGGTTTTTAACGCGGCCAAAGACAACGGGAGAGGTGCGACCGATTCACACCTTTCCGTCAGGGACGCAAAGATCAAACGATCAGGACAGAACATGAAGAATGCTTTGATGCTTTCAGGGTTTATGACAGCCCTCTCCAGCCTACCCGCCATGGCTCAGGAGCTTGAGATTATCGGCAAGCCGGTAGACGGCGGCATGGGCTTTCAGCCCGCGGCCACCAGCCTTGCCACAGGAATCCAGAAGCTGGACAGCATGATTCTTGTGATCATCACCGCGGTCTGTCTGCTGGTTGCAGCTTTGCTGGTCTATTGCATCGTGCGCTACAATCAGCGCGCAAATCCGACCCCGGCACGTTTCTCGCACTATACCCCTGTTGAAATCGCCTGGACCCTGGGTCCGATCTTGATTCTGGTGTTTATTGGCGCGTTCTCGTTGCCAGTTCTTTTCAAACAGCAGGAAATCCCGGAAGGTGACATCACCATCAAAGTCGTCGGCAACCAGTGGTACTGGACCTACGAATATGTTGATCACGATTTCGCATTCGACAGCTATCTGCTGGGCCATCCGGCGACCCTGGACGAGGGCGCACGCCCCGCAGATGCGGATGTAACGCCGTTTGTTCTGGATGACGCAATGCGCGCCAAGCTGATCGATGCAGGCTACAGCGATGATGAATGGCTGCTGGCCACGGACACCGCAGTAGTCGTTCCGGTCGGCAAGGTCATCGTGATGCAGGTGACTGCATCCGACGTGATCCACTCGTGGACCATCCCGGCCTTTGGCGTAAAGCAGGACGGTGTGCCCGGACGTCTGGCCGAGCTGTGGTTTCAGGCCGACAAGGAAGGCATCTATTTTGGTCAGTGTTCGGAACTGTGTGGCAAGGACCACGCCTATATGCCGATTACCGTCAAGGTCGTAAGCCAGGAAGTCTATGACGAATGGCTGCAGGGCGCGATCGAAGAATACGCGGGCCTGCCGCAAAGCTATCAGGTCGCCTCGAACTGAGCGCGATAGGGGCGGGTTGAACCCCGTCTGACACAAAACTCAGACTGCGCGGGCGATCCGCGCAGTTTTCGCCCCAAAAGGACCGGAAATGACCGACGCAAGCATCAATGCCAGCACAGTGACCGCCCGGGCGGACGAGGCCGGCTTTGGCGATTACTTCGCCCTGCTGAAGCCGCGCGTGATGTCGCTGGTCGTGTTCACAGCATTGGTCGGTTTGTTGGCGGCGCCTGTTCCTGTCCATCCCTTCGTCGGTTTTTGCGCCATCCTGTTCATCGCTATCGGCGGCGGAGCATCAGGCGCGCTGAACATGTGGTGGGACGCGGATATCGACCGTGTCATGAAGCGCACCAAGTCCCGCCCGATCCCTTCTGGCAAGGTCGAGGAAGGCGAGGCGCTGGCCGTTGGTCTGGCTCTGTCGGGTCTGTCGGTGATCATGCTGGGCCTTGCGACCAACTGGTTCGCAGGCGCGTTTCTGGCCTTCACCATCTTCTTCTATGTTGTCGTCTACACGATGTGGCTGAAGCGTTCGACGCCGCAGAACATCGTGATCGGTGGCGCAGCTGGCGCGTTCCCTCCGGTGATTGGCTGGGTGGCCGCCACGGGATCGATGTCGGTCGAGCCTTGGCTGATGTTTGCCCTGACCTTCATGTGGACGCCGCCGCATTTCTGGGCGCTGGCCCTGTTCATGCGCTCGGACTATGACGACGCGGGCGTGCCGATGCTGACCGTCACCCACGGTCGCCGGGCGACACGTGTCCATATCCTAGTCTATACAGCACTGCTGGCCCTGCTGGCCGTCGGAACTGCATTTTCGGGCATTGGCGGCCCGATCTATCTGACCGTTGCATTGGTTCTGAACATCCTGTTCCTGCGGGGCGCGTGGAAAATCTCGCGCCGGACCGAGGACGATTCCGAGGCCGATAACTTCAAGGTTGAACGCGGTTTCTTCAAGCTGTCGCTGCTGTATCTGTTCCTGCATTTCGGTGCCGTTCTGGCCGAAGCCTTGCTAAAACCCTATGGTCTGGGGGGATGGTCATGAGCCTTCGCAAAGACCACGAGCTGCATCAGCGCCGGTTCAGCCGCAATCTGGGTGTGGGCCTGACGCTGGTTGCCTTTATCGTGATTATCTTTGGCCTGACCATCGTCAAGGTCTCGGGCACTGATTTCAACAGGGCGACGCAAGAGGTTCAGAACTGATGGCGTTGTCCGGTCCTCAGAAAACGGTTGTCCAGACCGTCGGCGTGGTTGTTCTGATGGGCAGTCTCGCCTGGGCGTCGGTGCCGTTTTACAACTGGTTCTGCCGGGTGACCGGATTTGGCGGCACCACTGGTGTTGCCGAAACTGCCCCCGATACTATTCTGGATCGCACCGTTACCATCCGCTTTGACGCGTCCAAGGCCAAGGATATGGAATGGGAGTTCAAGCCGGTCGTGCGCGAGATGGATGTGCGCATCGGCGAAACCGGCCTCGCCTTTTACGAGGCCTATAACCCGACAGACCGCCCCATTGCCGGGCAGGCGTCTTACAACGTGGCCCCCTATTCTGCGGGTGGGTATTTCCAGAAGATTGCCTGTTTCTGCTTTGAAGAGCAGGTGCTGCAACCTGGCGAACGCGTTGAGATGCCAGTGACGTTCTTCGTCGACCCGGAAATGGTCGAGGATCTTGAAGCCAAGTATGTTCATACGATCACGCTGTCGTATACATTCTACGAAATTGACCTGCCCGAGGGCTATGCCGCCCTCGATGCGCAGGCAGATACAAACACGAACTAACGCCTGTAGGTGAGGGACGCTGATGGCACACGCTAAAAACCACGATTATCACATTCTGGCCCCGTCGATCTGGCCTTTGATCGGCGCCGTCGGCGGCTTTGTCATGCTGTTCGGAGCCGTTCTCTGGATGCAAGGCATCACGCCCTTCATGTTCTGGGCCGGTCTGGCAGCAGTGCTTTATACGATGTTCGCCTGGTGGTCGGATGTGGTCGCAGAAAGCCGTCAGGGCGATCACACGCCTGTTGTCCGCATCGGTCTGCGTTACGGCTTCATCCTGTTCGTCATGTCCGAGGTGATGTTCTTTTTCGCCTGGTTCTGGTCGTTCTTCAAACATCGCATGTACCCGATGTACGACTATGCAGGCACCGAATACATCCAGCCGGATATTCATGCGGTTGACCCGTTCCACCTGCCGCTGATCAACACTCTGGTCCTGTTGCTGTCCGGCTGTGCGATCACCTGGGCGCACCATGCACTGGTGCATGACAACGACCGCAAGGCGCTGATCAATGGTCTGGCCATTGGCATCGTGCTGGGCATCGCCTTTACCTTCTTGCAGGGCTATGAATACGCCGAACTGCTCAAGCATGAAGGCTGGGAATTCGGCGGCGACCAGTTCTATTCCAACTTCTTCATGGCAACGGGTTTCCACGGCGCACATGTGATCATCGGGACGATCTTCCTGACCGTCTGCCTGATCCGCGCGCTGAAGGGTGACTTCACCCCGGAAAAACACGTCGGGTTCGAAGCTGCGGCTTGGTACTGGCACTTCGTCGACGTTGTCTGGCTGTTCCTGTTCTTTGCCGTCTACATCTGGGGCCAGGCTCCGCTGATGTAGCGCCGGTCAGGCCGATCAATTGCAAAAGCCGCCCCAAGGGGCGGCTTTTTCTCTATGCGGGGCGCAAGATTGCGCCCCATACAATTGCGTGGTTGCAATTCAGCCCGCACGCCCCTTAACAAGACGCCGGTTCCTGAAAAGAAGTTTGGTCCTGACATGCGCCGTATCCTGTTTCTGCTGATCTTCGGCCTCGCCGGTTTGGGCGTGCTGCTGTCGCTGGGCATCTGGCAGGTGCAGCGCCTGGCGTGGAAGCAGGACGTTCTGGCCGAGATCGAAGATCGGATCTCGGCTGCGCCGGTTTCCCTGCCGCTGCAGGTTTCAGTGGATCAAGACAAATACCTGCCGGTAACGGTGTCGGGCGAGATGGAGCCTGCGGAGATCCAAGTTCTTGTATCGCTCAAACAGGTCGGTGCGGGGTACCGCATCATTCAGCCGTTCAATACCGGGGACCGGACCATTCTGATTGACCGGGGTTTCATCCCGACCACGGCCAAACAGACCGGGCGGCGCAACGGGCAGATGGAGATCACCGGCAATCTGCACTGGCCGGACGAGGTTGACAATTACACGCCCGCACCTGATGTCGCTGCCAATATCTGGTTCGCCCGCGATGTGCCCGCGCTTGCGGCTGCACTGGGCGCGGAGCCTGTTCTGCTGATCGCCCGTTCGCGAACCGATCCGAATGTGACACCGCTGCCGGTGGACACGGCGGGCATACCAAACGATCACCTGCAATATGCAATCACCTGGTTTGGTCTGGCTCTGGTCTGGGCCGCGATGACTGGGTACTTCCTGTGGCGCAGCCGTGCCAATTCTGAAAGTGACGCGACATGAAATATATCTCGACCCGAGGGCAGGCGCCCGAACTGACGTTTGAAGAGGCAATGTTGACCGGGCTTGCCCGCGACGGTGGCCTGTATCTGCCCGCCGAAATCCCGGTGATGTCGCAGGACGAGATCGCGGCGCTGGCCGGATTACCCTATGAAGAAATCGCGTTCCGCGTGATGTGGCCCTATGTCAGCGGCTCATTCGCCGAGGCTGAGTTCAAGGCGATCATCGCCCGCGCTTATGAAGGTTTCGGCCACGATGCCCGCGCGCCATTGAAGCAACTGAACGAGAACCACTTCCTGCTGGAACTGTTTCACGGCCCCACACTGGCCTTCAAGGACTTTGCCATGCAGCTGATCGGCCAGTTGTTTCAGGTGGCGCTGAAACGCCGTGGTGACCGTGTGACCATCGTCGGCGCGACCAGCGGGGATACCGGTTCAGCAGCGATCGAGGCGTTCCGCGGGCTGGACGCGGTGGATGTGTTCATCCTGTTCCCGCATGGCCGCGTGTCCGAGGTGCAGCGCCGCCAGATGACCACGCCTGCGGACAGCAATGTACATGCTCTGGCCGTGGATGGCGATTTCGACGATTGCCAGGCCGCGCTGAAAGACATGTTCAACGATTTCGACTTCCGCGATGGAGTGAAACTGGCGGGTGTGAACTCGATCAACTTTGCCCGCGTCTTGGCGCAGATCGTCTATTACTTCTCGGCTGCCGTCAGCCTTGGCGCGCCGCATCGCAAGGTCAGCTTCACGGTGCCAACCGGCAACTTTGGTGACATCTTCGCGGGTTATCTGGCCAAGCGTATGGGGCTGCCGATTGACCGCCTTGTGGTGGCGACCAACCAGAACGACATTCTGCATCGCTGCCTGACAGGCGAGGGGTATTTCAAGGGTGAAACCATCCCTTCGATCAGCCCGTCGATGGATATTCAGGTCAGCTCGAATTTCGAACGCGCGCTCTATTATGCCTATGGCGAAGATGGCGGGGCCGTCGCACAATTGATGGATGAGCTGAAAAAGGGTGGTTTCAATATCAGCCAGGGTGCGATGGAAGCGCTGCGTGAGAATTTCGATTCGGGCCGTGTGTCCGAAGAGGAAACGTTGGCCACGATCAAATCCACGCTGGCGCACAGTGCCGAACTGGTCTGCCCGCACACCGCCGTGGGCATCAAGGTTGCCGAAGAGCACCGCGCGGCAGACGTTCCGATGATCACGCTGGCCACCGCGCACCCGGCGAAATTCCCGGCCGCGGTCGAGAAGGCGAGTGGCGAACATCCGCCTCTTCCCTCCCGCATGTCTGATCTGTATGAACGTCCGGAACGGGTGACCCGCATCGCCAATGATCTGGTTGCCCTTGAGGATCATATAAAAAGGCACATCGCTGAGTGACTGTCAGACAAGACCAACTGAAGAACGGGTTTCGTATCGTCAGTGAGCACATGCCGGGGCTGCAATCAGCGGCCATCGGCATCTGGGTAACCGCCGGTGGGCGGCATGAGCGGATCGAGCAGAACGGCATCGCGCATTTCCTTGAGCATATGGCGTTCAAGGGAACTGAGCGCCGTTCGGCCTTGCAGATTGCCGAGGCGATCGAGGATGTGGGCGGCTATATCAACGCCTATACCTCGCGCGAGGTGACGGCGTATTATGCACGCGTTCTGAAGGACGACGTAGCGCTGGCGATGGATGTCATCGGCGACATCGTTCTGAACCCGGTTTTCGATCCGCGCGAGATCGAGGTCGAGCGGGGTGTGATCCTTCAGGAAATCGGTCAGGCCCATGACACGCCGGACGATGTGATCTTTGACTGGCTGCAAGAGCAGAGCTATCACGACCAGCCCCTGGGCCGCACCATTCTGGGGCCGACGGAGCGAGTGAGTGCCTTTTCGCGCGAGGACCTGTCGGGCTTTGTGACCGAACATTATGGCCCCGAGCAGATGATCCTGTCGGCAGCAGGTGCTGTGGATCACGACATGCTGATGAAACTGGCCGAAGAGATGTTTGGCCATCTGCAATCCCGTAAGGGTCTGATCCCCGAGGTTGCACGCTTTACCGGTGGCGAAGCCCGGCAGGTAAAAGAGCTGGAACAGGCACATTTCGCTCTGGCGCTGGAAAGCTCCGGCTATCGCGACGATGCGATCTATACGGCGCAGATCTATTCGACCGCATTGGGCGGTGGCATGTCTTCGCGCCTGTTTCAGGAAGTGCGTGAAACACGTGGGCTGTGCTACACGATCTTTGCGCAGACCGGTGCCTATGCCGATACCGGAACAACCACGATCTATGCCGGAACTTCGGCCAATCAGGTGGCCGAGCTGGCGACGATCACGATCGATGAGATGAAGCGCGCCGCCGAGGACATGAGCCCCGAAGAGGTCGCCCGTGCCCGCGCCCAGATGAAGGCCGGGATGCTGATGGGGCTGGAAAGCCCGTCGAATCGGGCTGAGCGTCTGGCGCGGCTGGTGCAGATCTGGGGACGGGTACCTTCGCTGGAAGACACGGTCGCCAAGATCGATGCGGTCAGCACCGAAGACGTGCGCGCCTTTGCCGAAACCATGGCTGTTCAGGCCCCGGCGGCGCTGGCGCTTTACGGACCGGTCGCAGACGCACCGACATTGGCGGACTTGCAGGAGAGGCGTGCAGCGTGATGCTGTTGGGCAGACGCAAGCTGAAACTCGAGACCGCGCGGCTCAGCTTGCGCCCGCCTGTACATTCCGATTTCAATGATTGGGCAGCGTTGCGGCGCGCCTCGAAAGGTTACCTGACCCCGTGGGAGCCGATCTGGGCCAAGGATCACCTGAGCCGCAAATCTTTTACCAATCGGGTCTACTGGGCTCAGCGCTCGGTCGCGAGTGGTACAGCAATCCCGCTGTTCCTGTTTCGCCGTGAAGACAATGTGTTGGTCGGGGCGATCACGCTGGACAATATTCGGCGCGGCCCTGCGCAGGCCGGAACCCTGGGTTACTGGACCGGTGAATCCTTTGCCCGTCAGGGATACATGCGCGAAGCGATCGGCGCGATGGTGCATCACGCCTTTACCCGTCTGGATCTGAGCCGGATCGAAGCCGCGTGTCTGCCGGAAAACCGGGCGTCGCGCGGTTTGCTGGAAAGCTCGGGCTTCAAATATGAAGGCGTGGCGCAGTCTTATCTACAGATCAACGGGCGATGGCGGACGCATGTTCTCTATGCCAGCCTGCGGTCCGACCGGCGTGGCAAGACGGACGCGGGCTAGGGGGGCTCTGCCCCCGTCGTGGCAAGCCGCGCCTCCCCCGGGATATTTTTGGCCAGATGAACAAGGGGCATGACTTGGTGACGATCTGCGCTACACTTCGGGTATGCGCTGGTTGGTTGCGGCATTGATGGTGATTTCGGGCGGGGCCGTGGCGCAGGAGCGGCGGCCGAGCCATTGTATCGCCATCGCCGAGGCGGCGCCGGGGATCGAATATCTGCACAAAGCTGCATGGCAGGACCCGGTGCCGGAGTTTTCGGTGCGCATCAGCTATATCGCGCATGCCGCTTTTATGATCCAGACCCGTGGCGGGTTGAATGTGGTGACAGACTTTACCGGGTTCATCGGCAGTGCCGATCTGATTCCCGACGTGGTGACAATGAACCATGCGCACGACACCCATTGGACGGCACATCCCGACCCGTCGATCCCGCATGTCCTACCGGGATGGGGAGAATTCGGGCAGGGGATCGAACATCACCTGGATCTGGGCGAGATGCTGATACGCAATGTCCCGACCGATATCCGCTCGGCCTATGGTGGGGTCGAGGAGCGCGGCAATTCTATCTTCGTGTTCGAGGTCGAAGGGCTGTGTATCGGTCATCTGGGACATTTGCATCATGTACCGTCAGACGAACAATTTGCTGCGCTGGGTCGGTTGGATGTGGTCATGGCCGCCGTCGATGGCGGAACAACCATGCCCTTGCCTGACATGATCTCGGTTCTGAAGCGGCTGAAAAGCTCGGTGATCATTCCGATGCACTGGTTCTCGGAGTTTTCGCTGGATCGCTTCCTCGTGGATATCCGGGATGAGTTCCCGGTCGAACGTGACGGCGTGTCCGAGATCACCGTCTCTCTGCGTGACTTGCCGGACCGTCCAACCGTTGTCGTGCTGGAGCCGCGCTATCTGATTGATCTGGAATAAGGCTTGCCGTGGCGGAATCGGTTGGGCATTGAAAGCGTATGAGTCTGAACCCCGCTGATGACCGCATTGCCACGCTGATCCGCTCGAAACTGGGCGATCAGGTGCTGCGCCCGGTGACCGACCGGTATCTCGAAGAGCCGCGCGGGCGATATGCCGGACAGGCTGGCCTGCTGGCCTTGCCCCGCACAACCGAGGAGGTCTCGGTACTGGTGCAGGTGGCGTCCGAAATGCGTGTTCCCGTGGTGCCCTATGGCGGCGGAACCGGTCTGGTCGGGGGGCAGGTGATGCCGCATGGGCCCGCGCCCCTTGTGATTTCGCTGGAGCGGATGACGGCCATCCGGTCCGTCTATCCCACCGAAAACGTACTGATTGCCGAGGCCGGCGCCATTTTGCAGGACGTCCAAGCCGCGGCCGAGGCGCAAGACCGCCTGTTTCCCTTGACGCTGGCGGCGCAGGGGTCCTGTCGGATCGGGGGCAACCTGTCCACCAATGCCGGGGGCGTCAACGTCTTGCGCTATGGCAATGCGCGCGATCTGTGCCTAGGGCTCGAGGCCGTTCTGCCCAGCGGTCAAATCTGGCAGGGTCTCAGCCGGTTGCGAAAGGACAACACAGGCTATGACCTGCGTAATCTGCTGATTGGGGCCGAGGGCACGCTAGGGATCATCACCGCAGCCGCGCTCAAGCTGTTTCCCCGGCCTTCCGCGATCGGGACGGCGATGTTTCAGGTGGCGTCACCCGAGGCTGCCATTTCCCTGCTGGCGCTGGCGCGTGATCGCGTGGGCGAGGCTGTCAGCACTTTCGAACTGATCCACCGGCAGGGGTTGGAGTTCCTGTCCGAGGTTCTGCCGGACGTCCGGCAACCGTTTGAAACACCGCCAGAGTGGAGCGTTCTGATCGAATTGGGGCTGGCCACAGGGCAGTCTCCGTCCGACGCGCTGGAGGATATCTTTGTCCACGCGCAAGCGCTTGGGCTGGTGCAGGATGGCGTGATTGCTCAAAACGAGGCGCAGCGCGGTGAGTTGTGGGCCGTGCGCGAGCGTATCCCCGAGGCCAACCGCCTGATCGGCTCGGTGTCGAGCCATGATATCTCGATCCCGATCTCAGAAATTCCGGAATTTGTGCGCCAAGGGGAAAAGGTGATTTCCGATCTCGGGCCGTTCCGGATCAATTGCTTTGGCCATCTTGGGGATGGCAATCTGCATTACAACGTCTTTCCCCCCAAGGGGCAGGGCAGGTCGGATTTTGAGGGTCAGAGCGCTGTGGTCAAGCGGGCCGTGCATGATCTAGTCCACGCCTTTGATGGTTCGGTCAGCGCGGAACACGGCGTGGGCCGCATGAAAACGGACGATCTGGAACGCTATGGCGATCCGGTAAAGCTGGATGCGATGCGGGCCATCAAGGCGGCGCTGGACCCCTATGGCATCATGAATCCCGGCGCGGTGCTGAAGGCGTGAACCCGGCTCTGACTCTTGTTAAGAAATCCGAAGGTTGCCGCGTTAAAGCCCTTCGAATTCGCACAGGACATGCACGTCCATGCCCATATCTTCCAATACTTTGCGCCCGCCGAGGTCAGGCAGGTCGATAATGAACGCGCATGAGACGATCTCACCGCCCAAACGCTCGATCAGTTTGATGCCCGCCGCCGCAGTGCCGCCTGTGGCCAGCAGGTCGTCAACGACAAGGATCTTTTCCCCCGGTTGGATAGCGTCGTCGTGGATCTCGACAATCGCTTCACCATATTCCAGCTTGTAATCCTGGCTGATCGTTGTGCCGGGCAGCTTGCCTTTCTTGCGGATCGGCACGAAACCCAGGCTCAGTTGATGCGCAATCGCACCCCCAAGGATAAAGCCTCGCGCCTCAAGGCCGACAACCTTGTCGATGCGTTCCCCGGCATAGGGGTGCAGCATCTGGTCAATGGCCATCCGAAATCCGCGCGGGTCGGCAAACAGCGTCGTCACATCGCGAAACAGGATTCCTTCATGCGGGAAGTCGACAATCGTCCGGATGTAGTCTTTGACAGTCTTGTTCCTTGACATGAACCAACCTTTCTCCGCTTCAAATACCAAAACGTGTTTGGCCCAAGAGGGTTAGCCATGCAAGGAACAATTCATTCGCACGATCACCAGCGGCACGAAACCACAGCCTTGGGCAATCCGTAATACCGGTGAAGCGTGGCAGGTGGCCAAGACAGGTACGGCTTGTGCATTTGCGTTGATCTCGCAAAAGAAAGGCCCCAGACGGTTTGAAGGTTCATTGCCATTTCCGTTCCGGTGCTGTTAAGTGCCCGATAACGACAATCACTATGCTATGTATACACAATGCAACGCCTAAAGTAACGAGCATTTGTTAGGAGCGACGCGCGTGCCAAAGAAAGACGGCAAGGGATCGACGAAGAAAAACAGCCAGCTGGTTCTGCGTCTGGACAAGGATGAACGCGACGCGTTTGTCGAGTTGTGCAGGGAGCTGGATACGTCTGCGGCCCGCGAAATCCGCCGGTTTATCCGCGGGTTCATGAAGGAAAACGCCGAAAACTGAAAAAGGGATCAGGCCGGACGGCGTAGAACTGCCGTAACGACACCCATCCCGATCAGGGTCAGCCCGCCAAACCGCGTCATCCCGGTGATCACGCTGGCACGGCCAATCAGCCGCCGCAACCGGTCGGCCAGCAACGCATAAGCCAGGGCATTCAGCCAGGCCAGTCCGACGAAAGTGGCGATCAGGATGGCAAATTGCGGTCCCAGAGGTTCAGCCGGGCGCAGGAACTGTGGCACAAAGGCGATGAAAAAGGCGATGGATTTCGGGTTCAGCGCGGTCACGGCAGCGGCGTGCCCAAACACATTGCGTGCCGTCACATCGCGGTCGGTATCGACCGCGTTCAGTCCGCCGGACGGTGCGCTGCGCAGCAGTTTAATCCCAAGCCAGACCAGATAGGCCGCACCGACCCATTTGAGGACGGAAAACAAGGTGGCCGAGGCCAGAACAAGCGCGCCCAGTCCCAACAAAGATGCGGTCATCGCCACAAGATCCCCCACAGCCACCCCTGTGGCCGAGGCCACGGCAACACTGCGCCCCTTGGACAGCGCATAGCTCAGCACCAACAGCACGGTCGGGCCCGGGATCAGCAGCAAAGCGGTGGAGGCGGCGACAAAAGCCAGCCAGAGTTCAAGCGACATGGTGTCTCCTGTAAAGGTGTCGTCACACCAAGCCCTTGTATGATGCCAACGTCAAGCATCTGCCTTGATCGTTTGGCCGTTTTTGAGGCGACAAGATCGAGCACCTGTGCGTTTCTCGCATCTGAATCGCAAAGCTCATAGATTTAGGCAGTGTGACAAGGACTTGAAGTTTGGATGAAGCTTTGCTCATTCATCTTGAAACGGTCCTGAACCTGCCCAGACTAAAAGGCACAACATTGCAGGAGGCAAAGGTGCAGATCCAAAGTACAGATGTCAATTCGTTGAAGCGGATCAATCGCATCAAACGGTTGCTGCTTGGCCTCATGCTGGCCGGTGGCGTCGTGTATGGGATCATCGTTGGATACATGTACTTCAACCAGCAATCGCTGCTTTACAAGCCAGATGGTGAATTGCCTGATCCAGCCTCGGTTTCTTTGGCGGATATCGATGTGCTTTCACTGCCTATGTCCGATGGTACGGTTCTGACGGTTTGGGCCGCGCCGGCAGCCGTCGAAGGTGCCCCGACCGTATTGTTCTTTCACGGCCAGAGCGGCAATCTGAGCGACCGCGCGGCCCGATTTCAAGAGATACTGAACAGCGGCTACGGGCTTCTGGCGCCCAGCTATCGCGGGTTTCCGGGAAGTACAGGCGCGCCGTCCCAAGCAGGTTTGATCTTGGACGGATTAGAGTTGTTTGACCATTTGCGTAGGGCCGGAGAGCCAGTTGTTCTACACGGCCAAAGCCTTGGTACAGGAGTGGCTGCGGCGGTTGCGGCGCAACGGCCCGAGGCCGAGATGCTGGTGCTGGAAGCGCCATTTACTGCGACTGTGGATGTGGCGGCTGAACGCTATCCTTGGTTGCCCGTAGCGTCACTGATGCGCGACCAGTTTGCCACCCGCGACATCATCGGGACAATCGAGATGCCGACGTTGATCTTCCACGGCACAGATGATCAAACCGTTCCAGTGCATCACGGCGCGCGCCTTGCCGAGATGGGCGGTGAGAGGGTTGAGTTTTTCTCGATTCCCGGCGGAACCCACAACGACTTGTGGTCTTACGGCCTGTGGCAGACCGTTCAAGACCGCCTGCCACAGAACTGATTTCAGAGAATTCGCCCGGCCACCGCGTCCAGCTTGGCCAGCAGCGCCGGATCGCGCTTTTCGGGTGCGGTGAGGATGGCATATTCCAGCGCCCGGTCACAGCCATGCGGGCAGAGCGCGCGGTCAGCCCCCAACAGGGCGGGAAGGCCCTTGACCAGTGCACGGCCCTTGTCGGCATTGCCGGTCAGGGTCGCAATGATGGTGGTCACATCCACCTCACCATGTTCCGGGTGCCAGCTGTCATAATCCGTAACCATCGCGATCGAGGCATAACAAAGCTCGGCTTCGCGAGCGAGCTTGGCTTCGGGCATATTGGTCATGCCGATCACGTCGCAGCCCCATTGCTCGCGATACATCTTCGATTCCGCAAGAGAAGAAAACTGCGGCCCTTCCATCGCCAGATAGGTGCCGCCGCGATGGATCGTGATACCGGCAGCCTTGCCCGCGGTCTCACAGGCGTCCGACAGGCGCGGGCAGGTCGGATGCGCAACACTGACATGGGCGACGCAGCCTGTTCCGAAAAAGCTCTTGTCGCGCGCAAATGTCCGGTCGATGAACTGATCGACCATGACAAAATCGCCCGGTGCCATGTGTTCGCGAAACGACCCGCAGGCCGAGACCGATATCACATCCGTCACACCAAGCCGTTTCAGCGCGTCGATATTGGCGCGATAGGGCACATCGGTGGGCGAATGCACATGCCCGCGCCCGTGGCGCGGCAGAAAGGCCATCGCGACACCGTCCAGCGACCCGGTCAGGATCTGATCCGAAGGTGCCCCCCAAGGGGTATCGACGCTGACCCAGTCCGCATTTTCCAGCCCATCGATGTCATAGATGCCTGATCCGCCGATAACGGCAATCCTGGTTTGGGTCACTGTCCTGCTCCGCCTGAGATACTGATATTGAATTTGTGCGGGTTCGACCCGAAATTGACAAGAGGTCTATTCCTGTTTCGCCAGCAGGTTACGCTGTTGAGATTGCGTGTTGAAATCCGCCCAGGCGGCTCCAAACTCATCCAGCGGCCACGTCAGGTCTTGCGATTGACCATGCCTGTCACGAAACTCAAAACGATACGCATCCCCGTTCAGCATGGCATCCAGCAGGCCGTCGGCGCGATGATCCTCGAACGTACAGCTTAACCCTGTCAGGCAACCGGGACGCCGCGTGCGCCAGATCACATCCTGATCTTTCTCTATGCGGAATCCAGAAGGGTTGAAGAAGGTACCCGGCTCAATTCCAAACTCGATTTTGAATCCATCTGGCTCAGGTGTGATGAACATGAACTGCGCCGCAAATTTCGGACGCAAGGAAAACACCTCAGCGCGCCTTATGTAACAGCGCTGCACCAAAGCACCGGCTTCTTCACGCTCGTCACAAATCGAATTCCAGATGCCGAAAATTTCATGGTGCGTGACACGCCAGTTTCCGGCGGTGTCATTCCCTTGCAAATCCTGTGCAAAGGCGGGCAGGGCCGATAGAAATATGAGGGCAATCCAACGCATGAACTCACATTTGGGTGCTTGATCCGGGTGCCGCAAATCACGTTGCCGAGAGGCAAGTTATGCGCTGTGCGCATGGCTGCATCCCACCTCCTGCGGTGGCTTAACAGCGGCGCGCCCGCTACAACGACCCCTTCGCGCGAACATAATATCCTATAGGACTGTCCAATGCCCCGAGCCTTGCTGGCAAGTTTTGCCAACCGTATCGCCATACCCGATCTGCGCTGGGTGCCGGATGAGGGGCTGACCTTCTCTCGCCTGCGGATCGAGCTGCTGTCCGGCCTGACCGTGGCCCTCGCGCTGGTGCCCGAGGCCGTGGCCTTTGCTTTTGTGGCAGGCGTGCATCCGCTGGTGGGCCTCTATGCCGCGTTCATTGTGGGGCTCATCACCGCGCTGATCGGCGGGCGACCCGGCATGATCTCGGGAGCGACGGGCGCGCTGGCGGTCGTCATGGTGGCTTTGGTGGCCGAACATGGGGTCGAATACCTGTTCGCGACGGTGGTTCTGATGGGGATCCTCCAGGTTATCGCCGGGGCGATGCACTGGGGCCGCTTCATCCGACTGGTGCCGCACCCGGTGATGCTGGGCTTTGTGAATGGCTTGGCCATCGTGATCTTTCTGGCCCAGATGGGCCAGTTCAAGGTGCCGGGTACCATGGAAAACACCGGTCACGGCATGGGTGGTGGAGAATGGCTCTCGGGTGCGCAGCTATACACCATGCTAGGCCTTGTGGCACTGACAATGGCGGTGATCTGGGTGGTGCCGCGCATCACGCGTCTCATTCCAGCACCTTTGGCCGGTATTCTGGTTGTCGCTGCGCTGGTGATCGGTCTGGGGCTGGATGTCCCGCGCGTCGGTGATCTGGCCTCGATCGAAGGTGGCCTGCCTGCCTTCCACATCCCCATGGTTCCGCTGAACTGGGGCACGCTTGAGATCATCCTGCCCTACGCCGTCATTCTGGCTGCGATTGGCCTGATCGAATCCCTGCTGACCCTGAACCTTGTGGGCGAGATCACCGGCAAGCGCGGCGGGGCTTCTCAGGAATGTATCGCGCAAGGTGCGTCGAATATCGTGACCGGCTTTTTCGGTGGCATGGGTGGCTGCGCGATGATCGGTCAGTCGATGATCAACGTGAAATCCGGTGGCCGGACCCGCATCGCGGGGATCGCTGCGGCGCTGTTTCTGCTGACCTTCATCTTGTTTGCCTCACCGCTGATCGAACAGATCCCGCTGGCCGCGCTGGTTGGGGTGATGTTCATGGTGGTGATCGGCACCTTTGCGTGGAACTCGTTCAAGATCCTGCGCAAGGTTCCACTGACCGACGCCTTTGTCATCGTTCTGGTCACTGTCGTGACGGTGATGGAAGACCTCGCGGTGGCGGTTGTTGTCGGCGTCATTGTCTCGGCTCTGGCCTATGCGTGGAACAACGCCAAGCGCATCCACGCGGTCACCCGCGACTCGGCGACCGAAAAAGGGGCGAAGGTCTATGAAATCCAGGGACCGCTGTTCTTTGGGTCATCGGATGGCTTTATCGAACTTTTCGATGTGCCGAATGACCCGGAAACCGTCATCGTCGATTTCGCTGAAAGCCGTGTGGTGGACCAGTCGGCATTGCAAGCCATCGAAAACATCGCGGCCAAATACGAGGCCGCGGGTAAACGCGTCATGCTGCGCCACCTGAGCCGGGATTGCCACAAGCTGTTGAACAAGGCAGGCCACCTGATGGTCGACAGTGATGATGACCCGGATTATGAACTTGCCGTCGATTATTCGGTCCGTACCGGCATTCTGGGCGGCCACTGATCCTTTTGCGAGGCTCTGCCTCGCGCTCCGGGATATTTGAAGCCAGATGAATGAAGGATCCCTGCTTCATCTGGCCAAAAAATATCCCGGGGGAGCCGCCCGGAACGGGCGGTGGGGGCAGAGCCCCCGACAACCTCAATCATCCGGGCGATTGAGCGAGAACAGCTCGGACACGACCGAATAGTCCCGGTATCCAAGCCGCGCCAGAGGTTTGAACGAGGTTACGTCGAACTTGCCCTCCCGGATGTGGTCGTCGAGCAGATGCACGCCTGTCACTTCGCCAAACACGACGCGGTTGGCCGCGCCGGGCAGGGTCACGATCTGGGTGAGCTTGCATTCCAACGCCGCCGGGGCACCTTGTACACGGGCACAGGGGATGGTTTCGCATTCGACCGATGTTAATCCGGCATGGGCAAACTCGTCCACCTCCTTCGGAAGGCTGGCCGAGCTGGCGTTCATGGCATCCTGATGCGCATGGGCCACGACATTCACGCAGAATACGCCAGTCGCCTCGATATTGGCGATACTGTCCTTGCCGCCGACCTGATCGTGTTTCGTGCCGGTTGTGGCAAACATCACCTGCGGTGGTGAGTAAGCCACCCCGTTGAAAAAGGAATAGGGTGCCAGATTGTTGATCCCATCCGCATCACGGGTCGAGATCCAGCCGATCGGGCGTGGCGTGATAATGGCATTGAATGGGTTGTGCGGCAGGCCGTGGCCGTCTTCAGGGCGGTAGAACATCATATCTCCAAGCGTTTGCCCAAGGCGTAACGAAGTGCTAGGGCGATTTCCAGCAAGGAAAAGAGGGCAAACGTGCAGCAATTCGGGATCAGGCCGGAAGAGCCGGACGATTGGTGGGAAGTCGAGGCCCTATACGATCTGTGCTTTGCGCCGGGCCGTGAGGCGTTGTCGTCCTACCGGTTGCGCGATGATGTGCCGCCGGTTGCTGGTCTGTCTCTGGTCGCGCGCGACGGTCAGGGCATTCTGGCCGGGGCGATCCGCTTCTGGCCTGTCCATGTAGGCGAACACGATGCATTGTTGCTGGGGCCCGTTGCCGTGCACCCTACCCATCAGGGCGAGGGTCTGGGCGGATATCTGATCCATGCCGGTGTTGAAGCCGGGCGCAAACTCGGATGGCAGCGGGTCATGCTGGTCGGTGACGAACCCTATTACAGGCGATTTGGTTTTGCGCGGCTGCAAGGTGTCGAGATGCCGCCGCCCACCAACCCGGACCGGGTGCTGGGGCTGGAACTGACGCCCGGGGTCTGGTCCGGAGTTCATGGGGCCGTCACCCGCTGGACCCGCTGACCTATTGAATCGACACGGTTCAACGCCGATGTTGATAGGCAGGAGGACGCACATGCAGAACGTGGTTCTTGTCGAAAACGTGGATGCCGAGGCTGAACTGGATCGTTTGGCGGGTTATTACCGATCTGCCGGAGGGGCCGGTGTCAAACTGCTGAACAAGCTGGGCGGATCAGCCGAGTCACTGCTCGAGCAATTGCCCGAACCAGTTCGGAACGGCCTGACAGGGGCTACCGAGCAGGCGTTGTGGTTTGCGATGCACGCGGCTCAGGGGTCCCGGCTTGCGATCCCTGATCAGCAGCCCTGGGTCAATACCGCGCTTGCCACGGCCATGGGTGCGGCCGGTGGGCTGGGCGGTGTATCAACAGCCCTGATGGAGCTGCCTGCAACAACCGCCATGCTGCTGCGTGCCATTCAGGGGGCCGCCGCGCGCGAAGGTTTCGACCCGTCCGCCGAGAACGTGAAGTTCGATTGTGTGCGGGTTTTGTCCGCATCGGGTCCGCTGTCGCATGATGACGGAGCGGATTTCGGCTTTTTCTCGGTGCGCCTGACACTGACCGGTCCGGCCATGCAGCGTCTGATTGCTGCCGTGGCACCACGCTTTTCGATCGTGCTGGGGCAAAAACTGGCGGCACAGTCCGTCCCGGTGCTCGGCGCATTGGCTGGTGGTGGAACGAACTATGTCTATTCGCGCTATTACCAGCAGATCGCGCGTGTGCATTTCGGCCTGCGAAGACTGGCGGTTGACGCCGATATCTCGCATGACGAGCTGGTGAAGCAGCTGTCAGCCCGCATGTGATCAACAAATGCTCCGTCACGCCAGACTTGGCGGACACCACTTCATATGGTAGTTTTTCAAGGGGTGGGCGCTAAATAGGCGTGTCATGCGCGCCTATAAGGCCAACGGGTCCGTTGCCCGAACAAAAGGTGCGTCGCGCAATGAATGCAAGACCGGTGCCGCGTGAATTGGCTGAGACTGCGGAACACCCTGTTTTGCGGCAATCCTCTGCCCTGTGTTATCGGATCCGGCATGGCCAGCCAGAGGTTTTGCTGATCACGACGCGCCGGGCCCAGCGCTGGATTATCCCCAAGGGGTGGCTCATCCCCGGGCTAACCCCAACAGAAACCGCAGTGCAGGAAGCTTGGGAAGAAGCGGGCGTGACGGGGCGATGCAGTACAGCGGGGCTGGGGCAGTTTCTGCACCTCAAGCATAGCCCAAATCAGCGCCCGACCTTGATACTGGTTGATGTTTTTGCGCTGCATGTACAGGTTATGTCGCAGGATTTCCCTGAAATGCACGAGCGCAGGCGCAAGTGGTTTGCGCCTAAAAAGGCAGCTCAAAAGGTCGGATCACCCGAGCTAGCCGATTTGTTACGCGACTTTAAGACATATACACATTAAGATAGTTCCAGAGAGGCTTGATATTGTCAGTCTGGTCGGTATCTATTCGCCAATCGCAATTTTGGACTGAACATGATTCAATACGCGTTGAAATGCAGTGAAGGCCACACATTCGACAGCTGGTTTCAATCCGCAGAAGCCTTTGACAAGCTGGCCTCTGCCAGGATGGTGACCTGCGCGATCTGCGGATGTACGCAGGTTGCGAAGGCGATCATGACACCGCGTGTCCGTCCGGCCCGGAATGCGCCGGGAAAACCTGAAAACGCGCCTGCATCCAATGAACAGATCAACGTCGCCACCCCTTCGCCTGAGATCGCGAAGGTTCTGGCCGAGTTGCGCCGCCATGTGGAAAAGAACTCGGACTACGTTGGCAAGGATTTTGCAAGCGAGGCGCGCAAGATGCATCTGGGAGAGGCGCCAGAGCGTTCGATCTATGGTGAAGCCAGACCGGATGAAGCGAAATCGCTGATCGAAGATGGCGTGCCGGTGGCACCGCTGCCGTTTCTGCCCAGCAGAAAGACCAACTGATCCATGCATGTCGTGATCACCGGTGCCAATCGCGGTATCGGCCGCACCCTTGCCTCGCGCTACGACACCCGCGGTGACGTGGTCACTGGAACCGCGCGCGATGGCAGCGCGCAAGTGCGTCTGGACGTGGAGGACCCTGCTCAACAGACGGCAATGGCCGAACAGCTGAAAGGCCAGCCCGTTGATCTGCTGGTCTGCAATGCCGGGGTCTATCTGGACAAGGGGCACACGATCGACGGCTACCCCGCCGAAATGTGGGCGCAAAGCTTTGCCACCAACGTGACCGGCGTTTTCCTGACCGTTCAGGCCTTGTTGCCCAATCTGCGTGCCGCAGGCGGCAAGGTCGCGATCATCTCGTCGCAGATGGCGTCTCATACGCGGGCACCGGGGGGCAGCTATATCTACCGTGCCTCCAAGGCGGCGGCGCTGAATCTGGGGCGGAACTTGGCAACGGATCTGAAAGCCGACGGGATCGCCGTTGGCATCTATCATCCGGGCTGGGTACAAACCGACATGGGCGGCGCGGCCGCCGATATTGATGTCGATCAGGCCGTTTCGGGCCTGATGGAACGCTTTGAGGCCCTGTCGATCAGCTCAACCGGCTGTTTCGAAACCTATGATGGACAGGCGCACGCTTACTGACGGGACAGTGCCGCTTTGGGAATTTCATAGACTTCACCGGGTTCAATATAAATAACCATCAAATCACCGCGCGTTTCATACGACATCTTCGAGGTGGAACTGCTGGAGTCTGGCACGCCTTCCTTGAAATAGATGCGGCGCACCTCTCCTCCACCAAGAGCAACCGCAAGCGTTATCGTGCCGTCGTCATGGCGGCGCAATTCCGCATTGCAGCTTTGCATCGGGTCACCGGCATTTGCGGCACAGGGCACTTTGCCCAGTGCATTCTTTCCGTCCGTTCCGGCCACACTGGCAACCTGGGCCAGTACAGGCGACGACAACAAAGTAACGGCAAGGGCTAGGCGAAACATGGGGAACCTCTTGATTTGGTTGTTACTCGCAGGCTGACACCGCACCTGCGTAATGTAAAGCGGCCCTGTGCCACAGGCGGGTCCTGTTTGCGCTCTTGCTCTTGGGGTGCCCCTCGCTTATGAGGCTCGGGACCTCTAATCCAAGGCGCGGAGACATTTGCCCCCATGCCCGTACTCGTTATGAAATTCGGCGGCACTTCGGTCGCCAACCTGGACCGCATCCGCCGCGCTGCCAAGCGTGTTGGCGTCGAAGTTGCCAAGGGCTATGACGTGATCGTCATCGTCTCGGCCATGTCGGGCAAGACCAACGAGCTGGTGGGCTGGGTGAACGAGACGTCGCCGCTGTTTGATGCACGCGAATACGATGCTGTTGTATCTTCGGGCGAAAATGTCACCGCTGGCCTGATGGCTCTGACATTGCAGGAAATGGACGTTCCGGCGCGCAGCTGGCAGGGCTGGCAAGTGCCGCTGCTGACAACCAGTGCGCATAGCCAGGCGCGGATCGAAGACATCCCGACCACAAACATCAACCAGAAATTCGGCGAAGGCATGAAAGTGGCCGTTGTGGCCGGGTTTCAGGGGCTCAGCCCCGAAGGCCGCA
This sequence comes from Ruegeria sp. AD9, assembly GCF_056542305.1. Classification (NCBI taxonomy): domain Bacteria; kingdom Pseudomonadati; phylum Pseudomonadota; class Alphaproteobacteria; order Rhodobacterales; family Roseobacteraceae; genus Ruegeria; species Ruegeria sp. AD9. The sequence goes on along the minus strand of NZ_JBQFZP010000005.1, from coordinate 104,131 downwards.
TCACAACGCTGGGCCGGGGTGGCTCGGACACCACTGCCGTGGCTTTTGCCGCGGCGTTTGGTGCGGAACGCTGCGACATCTATACCGACGTGGATGGTGTCTATACCACCGATCCGCGCATCTGCGAAAAGGCCCGCAAGCTGCACAGGATCTCGTTCGAGGAAATGCTCGAACTGGCGTCGCTGGGCGCCAAGGTGCTGCAGACCCGCTCGGTCGAGTTGGCAATGCGCTACAAGGTGAAACTGCGCGTTCTTTCAAGTTTCGAAGAACAATCCGACGAGGCCGGTACGCTGGTCGTTGACGAGGAGGATATCATGGAATCCAATGTTGTGGCCGGTGTGGCCTATTCCCGTGACGAGGCCAAGATGACCGTCGTTTCGGTGGCGGACCGTCCCGGTATCGCCTCGACCATCTTCACCGCGCTCAGCGATGAGGGCGTCAATGTCGACATGATCGTGCAGAACATCTCGGACGAGGGACGCACGGACATGACCTTCTCGTGCCCCACCGATCAGGTGGTCCGTGCCGAAAAAGCGCTGCTGGCGATCAAGGACAAGGGCGAGCTCAACTATGCCGAACTGGTCGCCGATACCGGTGTCTGCAAGGTTTCGGTGGTGGGAATCGGTATGCGCTCGCAATCGGGTGTTGCGGCCAAAATGTTCAAGGTACTCTCGGATGAGGGGATCAACATCAAGGTCATCACAACCTCCGAAATCAAAATTTCCGTTCTTATCGACAGGAAATACATGGAACTTGCCGTTCAGGCACTGCATGATGCCTTTGAACTGGACAAGGCGGCCTGAGCTGATCGGCCAAGGGTTTCGCCTGACACACTGAATTGGTTGGGCCATGGCAGACGGCACGGAAACAGAATCCCGCAAGCTGCTGGGGCGGTTGCGCGAGGCGATGGCCAGCGAAGCCGCTGGGCAGGAGCGCCTTGATCAGATCACTCATCTGATCGCCGACAGCATGCGCAGCGAAGTGTGCTCGATATATCTGTTCCGCGATGAAGAGACCCTGGAACTCTGTGCGACCCAAGGGCTTGCGCCGGAATCGGTACACCAGACCCGGATGCGCATGGGCGAGGGGCTGGTGGGCCGGGTCGCCAAGACCGGCAAGGTGGTCAACACCCCGGACGCGCCGTCTGAAAAAGGGTTCCGGTATATGCCGGAAACCGGGGAAGAGCGGTTTTCGTCCTTTCTCGGCGTGCCGGTGCAGCGCCTTGGGGAAAAGCTGGGTGTTCTGGTTGTCCAGTCCCGCAAAGCGCGTGAATTTTCCGCTGACGAGATTTATGCGCTGGAAGTGGTGGCCATGGTGCTGGCCGAAATGGCCGAACTGGGTGCCTTTGTCGGCGAAGGCGCGGCCCTGTCGCCACGGCACCAGCAATCGGTCCTGTTGCGCGGCGGCCCGGCGCAGGAAGGTTCCGCCGAAGGCCATGTCTGGCTGCATGAACCCCGCGTGGTCGTCACCAATCCGATTGCCGAAGACCCGCACCGGGAACGCGAACGTCTGAATGAGGCAGTGGAAGAGCTGCGCGTCGGTGTCGACAAGATGCTCGAAATTTCCCGGGATGGTGATACCGAACAGCTCAAGGTGCTGGAAGCCTACCGGATGTTTGCCAATTCCAAAGGCTGGATGCGCCGGATGGAAGAGGACATTGCCCTGGGGCTCAGCGCCGAAGCCGCAGTCGAGAAAGAACAATCCCAGGCGCGCGCCCGGATGGGGCAGGTGTCTGATCCCTATCTGCGCGAACGGCTGGCGGATCTTGACGATCTCAGCAACCGTTTGCTGCGCATTCTGACCGGGCAGGGAAAAACCGACAGCGCCGATCTGCCACCCGACCCGATTTTGGTCGCACGCAATATCGGCCCCGGCGACCTGTTGGAATACGGTCGGGCGCTGAAGGGGATCATCCTCGAAGAAGGTTCAGTCGGCAGTCACGCTACCATTGTGGCCCGTGCGCTGGCGATCCCTCTGGTGGTCCATGTGGGCCGGATCACGACCGAAGCGCTGAACGGTGACCACGTGCTGGTGGATGGCGATCAGGGCGTTGTTCACCTGCGTCCGGAAGACAGCGTGGTCAGCGCCTTCCGCGACAAAATCGCGATGCAGGCCAAGGCACAGGAACGCTATGCCTCGATCCGCGAAACCCCCTGTGTCACTCGCGACGGAACGCGCATCAATCTGGTGATGAACGCGGGTCTGATGGCCGACCTGCCATCGCTGGGAACGTCAGGTGCCGAGGGTGTTGGCCTGTTCCGAACCGAGCTGCAATTCCTGATCCGCAATAAGATGCCCAAACGGTCCGAGCTGGTCACTCAGTACCAGCGGGTTCTGGATGCCGCGGGCGACAAAAGGGTGGTGTTCCGCACGCTCGATATCGGGTCGGACAAGGTACTGCCCTATATGAAACACGTGGCCGAACCCAACCCGGCCCTGGGTTGGCGCGCCATTCGTGTCGGTCTGGACAAACGCGGCGTGATGCGGATGCAGTTGCAGGCCCTTCTGCGCGCCGCCAATGGTCGCCCGCTGACCGTCATGTTCCCCTTTGTCGCGCAGGCCGAGGAATATCGCGAAGCCCGCTGGGAAGTGAACAAAACCATCGAACGCGAAAAGCGACTGGGCCACGTTCTGCCCGAAACGCTTGAAGTCGGCGCGATGCTGGAAACCCCTTCACTGGCCTTTGCGCCGCAAAAGTTCTTTGACGAGGTCGATTTCATCTCGATCGGTGGGAATGACCTCAAGCAGTTCTTTTTTGCCGCTGACCGCGAAAATGAACTGGTCCGCCGCCGCTATGACACGTTGAATGTCAGTTTCCTGAGCCTGATGGAACGCATTGTCGAACGCTGCGGGCTTTCGGACACTCCGCTCAGTTTCTGTGGCGAGGATGCGGGCCGTCCGGTCGAGGCGCTGTGCCTTGCGGCCATGGGTATTCGCACCCTGTCTATGCGCCCGGCGTCGATTGGTCCGGTCAAAAGCCTGTTGCTGCGGTGCGACCTGATGGAGGTGCGAAAAATCATCGCCGACGCGCGCCATCGCGGCGAACAATCCGTACGTCCGGCCGTGATGGAATGGCTGCGCAGTCAGGTATAGCCCTCAAAACCTCGCTTTTTGGGGAAACTATGCTTGATTTTTTCGCGCAGGCTTTCTATCACGCAGGCAATGTTAGCGGTAACAGTGTGCCGCAGAGCCGTTTCATGCCGTGCTGAACTGATATCGGCAAACTCGAGAAGGAGCCTGTGATGGTTTCACGCGTAATTCCGGTAGAGCCGTTCGATCTTGTGTTGTTCGGCGCGACCGGGGATCTGGCGCAACGTAAGATCTTGCCGGGCTTGTACCATCGGTTCGAGGTCGGCCAGATGCCCGATGGGGCGCGGATCATCGGCACGGCGCGCTCGGATATCGACAGCGACGAGTTTCGCGATCAGGTCCGCGCATCGATGCAGGAATTCGCACCAAAGTTCAAAAAGGACACGCTGGACCGGTTCCTGTCTCATGTTGAATACGTGCCGGTGGATGCACTGGGCGATGCCGGATGGTCCGATCTGTCCAAGCTGCTGCGCCCCGACGTGGTGCGGGCCTTTTACCTGTCGGTGGGTCCCAGCCTGTTTTCGGGCATTGCGCAGCGCCTGCATGACGCCGGTCTGGCCACGCCGGACAGCCGCATCGTTGTTGAAAAGCCTTTCGGTCATGACCTTGCCTCGGCAAAAGCGCTGAACGAAGGCTTGCGGGCGTGTTTCAAGGAACACCAGATTTACCGGATCGACCATTATTTGGGCAAGGAAACCGTGCAGAACCTGATGGCGCTGCGCTTTGCGAATTCCCTGTTCGAGCCGCTTTGGAATTCGACCCATGTCGACCATGTGCAGATCACCGTGGCGGAAACCGTCGGGGTCGAAGGGCGCGGGGCCTATTACGATCAATCCGGCGCGATGCGGGACATGATCCAGAACCATCTGGTGCAGTTGCTGTGCCTAACCGCGATGGAACCTCCGTCAAAGTTCTCTCCCAACGCGGTGCGTGACGAGAAGGTCAAGGTGATCGAGGCGCTGGAACCGGTCGAACCCAGGGATATCGCCCGTGGTCAATATCGCACGGGCAAGGGCGGTGACGGATACCTTGATCACGTTGGCAACCCGGCCAGCCGCACCGAAAGCTTCATTGCGCTCAAGGTTCATATCGGCAACTGGCGCTGGGCCGGGGTGCCGTTCTACCTGCGCACAGGCAAACGCCTGCGCGCCCGTGCCTCTGAAATCGCGGTGTTCTTCCGCGACCCGCCACACACGATCTTTCCCAATGTCGGCCCGTTGCACGGCAACGTGCTGGTGATCCGCCTGCAACCAGACGAAGGCATCACCCTGCGCACGACGATAAAGGAACCGGGGCAGGGCGGGTTCCGCCTGTCCGATGTTGCTCTGGACATGAGCTTTGCCGACGCGCTGGGTGATGACTCGCAATCCCCGGACGCATATGAACGCCTGATCATGGATGTCATTCGGGGCGATCAGACCCTTTTCATGCGCGGGGACGAGGCCGAGGCCGCCTGGGCCTGGGTCGATCCCATCATTCACGGCTGGGAACAGCGCGGGGACAAACCCGCCAAGTACGATCAGGGCAGTTCAGGCCCCGAAGAAGCACTGATGCTGATGCATCGCGATGGGCGTCGCTGGCGTCAGATCGGAGGGTAATCATGGTTCACTCTGTCATTTCCGACGTCACCAAACGGATCATCGACCGCAGCGCCGATCTGCGCGGCCCCCATATCGACCGGATGGAACAGGCCAGATCCAAAGGTCCCGCCCGTGCGCACCTGTCCTGTAGTGGGCAGGCCCATGCCTATGCGGGTGCGGGTGAAGACCAGCAATCCATGGCCACCGGCACGGCGGGCAATCTGGGCATCGTCACCGCCTATAACGACATGCTGTCCGCCCATCAGCCCTTTGAAAGGTACCCCGCCCTGATCCGCGATGCGATCCGCGCCGCCGGAGGTACTGCTCAGGTCGCAGGTGGCGTGCCAGCCATGTGCGACGGTGTCACCCAAGGTGAAGCAGGGATGGAATTGTCGCTGTTTTCACGCGACGTGATTGCTCTGGCAACTGGCATTGCGCTCAGCCACAACACCTATGACGCGGCAGTCTTCCTCGGCGTCTGCGACAAGATTGTCCCTGGTCTGATCATCGGTGCGCAGGCGTTCGGGCATCTGCCTGCCGTGTTCCTGCCCGCAGGACCAATGACCAGCGGTCTGCCCAATGACGAAAAGGCCAAGGTCCGCCAGAAATTCGCTGCCGGAGAGGTCGGGCGCGACGAACTGATGGCCGCTGAAATGGCCGCCTATCACGGCCCCGGCACCTGCACTTTCTACGGCACCGCCAATACCAACCAGATGCTGATGGAGTTCATGGGCCTGCACCTGCCGGGCTCCAGCTTCGTCAATCCCAACACGCCCTTGCGCGACGCGCTGACACAAGAGGGCGCGCGCCGCGCCCTGTCGCTCAGCGCGCTGGGAAACAGCTATACCCCGGTTTATCAGGTGCTCGACGAACGGGCCTTTGTGAACGGTATCGTCGGCCTGATGGCGACCGGAGGCTCGACCAATCTGCTGATCCACCTGATCGCCATGGCGCGCGCCGGGGGCATCGTGCTGGATTGGCAGGATTTTTCCGATATCTCCTCCGTTGTTCCACTGGTCGCGCGGGTCTATCCCAACGGTCTGGCCGACGTGAACCACTTCCACGCCGCAGGCGGGCTTGGGTTCACGATCGGCACGTTGCTCGAAGAAGGTTTGCTGCACCCCGATACTCTGACCGTCGCCGGGCAGGGCCTGCACAATTACACGCGCGAACCCAAGCTGATCAATGGTGAGCTGACCTGGCAAGACGGTACAGGCCACAGCCTGAATGACAAGATCGTCCGCCCCGCCCGCGATCCGTTCCAGCCCACCGGCGGCCTGTCGCGCCTGACCGGCAATCTGGGCACAGCCGTCATGAAGGTCTCGGCCGTCGCGCCAGAACATCAGGTGGTCGAGGCTCCGGTCCGCGTTTTCCACGACCAGGACGCGGTCAAGGCAGCCTTCAAGGCTGGCGAGTTCACCGGTGACGTCATCGTCGTGGTCCGGTTTCAAGGCCCCAAGGCCAACGGGATGCCGGAACTGCACTCGCTGACGCCCATGCTGTCGATCCTCCAGGGCCGGGGCCAGAAAGTGGCGCTGGTCACCGATGGCCGCATGTCTGGCGCTTCCGGTAAAGTGCCCGCCGCCATCCATGTTGTCCCCGAGGCGCTCGACCGCGGCCCCATTGCATACCTTCAGGACGGTGACATCCTGCGCGTTGACGCGGTCAGGGGTGATCTGGAAATCCTCACCGCAGGCGTTCTGGACCGCGCGCCCGTCACCACCGATCTATCCGCCAATCAACACGGCGCAGGGCGCGATCTTTTTGGCGCGTTCCGCCAGAATGTCGGCTCGGCCGACACCGGTGCCAGCATTTTCGGAGTTTAACCTCATGTCCAAATCCCAACGCACCCGTGAAATCTGCGCACTGGCCCCGATCGTTCCGGTTCTGGTTGTCGATGACGTCGCGCAGGCCCGCCCGCTGGCCGAGGCATTGGTCGCCGGCGGTCTGCCAGCGCTCGAGGTCACCTTGCGCACGCCCGCCGCGCTCGACGCGATCCGCGCGATGGCCAAGGTGCCCGGCGGCGTGGTCGGCGCAGGTACGCTGGTCACACCCGAAGACGTCCGCGCCGCCAAAGAGGCGGGCGCGCAGTTCGGCGTCTCTCCGGGCGCAACCGACGTGCTTATTGCGGCGTGCGAGGCCGAGGGCCTGCCCCTGCTGCCCGGCGCGGCCACGGCCAGCGAAGCGATGGCTTTGCTGGAAAAAGGCTATGACATGCTGAAATTCTTCCCGGCCGAGGCCTCGGGCGGCGCGCCCGCACTCAAGGCAATCGGTGCGCCCCTGCCGCAGATCAGCTTTTGCCCGACAGGCGGGGTGTCGCCGTCCAACGCCCGTGACTATCTGTCCCTGTCCAACGTGGTCTGCGCCGGTGGCAGTTGGGTCGCGCCCAAGCAGATGGTCGAAAGCGGTGACTGGGCCGGGATCGAAACACTTGCGCGCGAGGCATCAAAGCTGGCGGATTGACGCCGCGAAGCCCCTCGGTAATGTGGGCGTCACCTCAGACAGGCTGACCCCATGACACAGACATCTGCCCTCTCCCAGGGGCGAACTTATTTGGCAATCCCGGGCCCCTCGGTGATGCCGGACGCGGTCCTGCAGGCGATGCATCGCCCGTCGCCCAATATCTACGATGGCGCGCTCATCGACATGATGCCCGACCTGACCCGCGATCTGCGCCGGGTTGCTCGCACAGGCCATGACGTTGCCATCTACATTGCCAATGGTCACGGCACGTGGGAGGCCGCTCTGTCCAACGTGATCGCCCCCGGCGAAACCGTTCTGGCTCCTGCCTCGGGCCGGTTCACCCATGGCTGGGCCGAGATGGCCGAAGGCATCGGGGCAAAGGTGCAACTGATCGACTTCGGCACCTCATCCGCCTGGGATCTCGACCGGATTGCCGACGCTTTGCGCGCGGATAAAGGCCACCAGATCAAGGCTGTTCTCGCGGTTCATGTGGACACATCAAGCTCGATCCGCAACGATATCCCGGCGCTGCGCAAACTGCTCGACGATCTGGACCACCCCGCGCTGTTGATGGCCGATTGCATCGCCTCGCTGGGATGCGACCGGTTCGAGATGGATGAATGGGGCGTCGATGTCACGGTCACCGCCTGCCAGAAAGGCCTGATGACCCCCGCAGGCACAGGCTTTGTCTTTTTCAACGACAAAGCACAGGCCAAGCGGGCCGCCATGCCGCGTGTGTCGCGATACTGGGACTGGCAGCCGCGCGCCAATCCCGACCTGTTCTACCAGTATTTCGACGGTACCGCGCCGACGCATCACCTCTATGGTCTGCGCGCCGCGCTCGACCTGATCCATGCGGAAGGGATCGAACAGGTCTGGGCCCGCCATGAGCGTCTGGCTACTGCCATCTGGGCGGCCTGCGAAACATGGGCCGAAGGCGGCGCGCTGCATCTGAACGTTGCCGACCGCGACCACCGCAGCCATGCCGTTACAGCCCTGCGCCTGACCGGAGGGCGCGGCACGGCCCTGCGCGCGTTCACCGAACATCAACTGGGCCTGACATTGGGCATTGGTCTTGGGATGGAGGACTACGACAGCTGTTTCCGCCTCGGGCATATGGGCCATGTCAACGGGCAAATGGTGATGGCGATGCTGGGCGGTATGGAAACGGCCATGGCCGCGCTTTATATCCCCCGTGGCAAAGGCGCGCTCGAGGCCGCCGCCGCCGTCCTGGCCGCCTGATACACGTCAGACGAACAGCACTGATCCGCCCCTTCATCTGGCCAAAAACATCCTCGGGGGGAATCGGGCATTGCGCGATGGGAGGCAGACAGCCCCCCTTTGACCCGATGGCAAGACAGACCAGCGCTAGCCCGTCTTTGCCCGCACTTCCGCTAGCGCCTTGGGCAAGGCGGCCGCAAAAGCATCCAGATCTGCTGTTTCACCACAGCTTACCCGGATGCACCTGTTCTGGGGCGTTGCAAACGGCATCCGGACAAACAGGCCCCGCGCAACCAGAGCCTCCAGAACCGCTCGGGCAAAATCCCCATCCCGCCCGCAATCAATCGTCACGAAATTGGTGGCCGAGGGCAGCGGCTCCAACCCGTTCTCGCGGGCAATCGTTCCTATCCGCTCACGCGCCTCGGCGATTTGCGCCTGAATATGCTCCAGCCACGCACCATCCTGCAACGCGGCCAACGCCCCGGCCTGTGCCGCGCGGTTCATGCCGAAATGGTTGCGCACCTTGTTGAAGGCTGCAATCAGGTCGGGCGCTCCCATGGCATAGCCAACCCGTGCGCCCGCCATGCCATAGACCTTGGAAAATGTCCGCATCCGTATCACGCGGGGGTCGTCTGCGCTTACAGGAGCCGCTGTCCCATCTGGCGCGCACTCCACATAAGCCTCATCCAGAATCAGCAGGCACCCGTCGGGCAGGGCGTCCATCGCCGCCACGATATCCGCGCCGGAATGCCAGCTGCCCATCGGATTGTCCGGATTGGCCAGATAGACCAGCTTTGCACCCACCTCGGCCGCCTTCGCAAACAGGGCCGCCGGGTCTTCGTGATCCCCGGCATAGGGAACCTTGTGCAGAACGCCACCGAACCCGGCCACATGATAATTAAAGGTCGGATACGCCCCGTCCGAGGTCACAACCGCATCCCCGGGCCCTACAATCAGACGCACAAGATAACCCAGAAGCCCGTCAATCCCTTCGCCCACAACGATATTTTCGGAGGTTACCCCATGATACTCGGCCAAAGCATGGCGCAGTTCGTGGTTCTCGGGATCACCATACATCCAGATATCAGACGCGGCCTGCTCCATGGCCCGGATCGCGCGGGGCGAGGGGCCAAACACGCTCTCATTGGCCCCAAGACGGGCAATGAACGCCGCGCCGCGCTGACGCTCTTGCGTTTCGGGGCCCACAAAGGGCACGGTGGCGGGCAGGGATTGGGCAAGCGGGGTGTATCGAGGTCCTGTCATGCCTGCAGATAACCCCAAGCCCGAGCTTCGGGCAAGCGCGCACCTCATCCCGCGCGTCAGAACGTATTGAAACAAAAGTAAGGAGCGCAGATGCGCATACTGTCTGCCATTGTTCTTCTGGGCCTTGCCTATCTTCTGTTCTGGCCCGTTCCCGTTATCCCCGTCGCCGTTGAGATACCGGAAGATGCCGGTTTCACAGGAGATTTCGCAGAAAACACCGCGCTGGACGCCGCGCAGCTGATCCGCCTGCCGGATGGGGAAACCGGCCCCGAAGATATCGCCATCCTGCCCGACGGCGCGGTCTATACGACCAGCCGGTCTGGCACGCTCTATCGGATTGACGGGGCCGACCCTGTTGTGGTCGACCAGCTTGGCGGGCGTCCTCTGGGCCTCAGGGCCGGGCCGGATGGCGCGCTATATATTGCCGACAGCTTTCGCGGGGTGATGCGCTGGACCGGGTCGGGCACGCTTGAATCCGTGGTGGCCGATATCGACGGTGCGCCCGTGGTCTATGCAAACCAACTGGACGTGGCACAGGACGGCACGATCTATTTTTCGAACTCCTCTGACCGGTTCGACCCCGAAACCATGGGCGGGACCAAGCCGACCTCGGTCCTGACCATCTGGGAACAATCCGATACAGGCTATGTCGCCCGTCACACACCCGACGGCAGAACCGAAAAGATTGCCACTGGGTTCGTCTATACCAATGGCATTGCCCTCTCGCCCGATACAGATTTCCTGCTGATCGCCGAGACCGGCCGCGCAAGGGTGCACAAGCTGTGGCTCAGCGGGCCGAAAGCCGGTCAGCAAGAGGTCTTGCTGGACAATCTGCCGGGCTATCCCGACAATCTCGAAGCACAGGGCGATGGCACCTACTGGATGGCCTTCGCCAGCCCGCGTGTGCCGTCCGAGGCGCTGATGCCGTACCCCTTCCTGCGCAAGGTGATCTGGCGGCTGGGCCCGGCTGTGCGCCCGGCGCCGATCCATCGGGGTATGCTGGTGCAGTTCGATGGTGAAGGCACGATCCTGCGCACGCTACAGGATCCGCAGGGCCGTATTGGCATCACGACAGGGGGCCGGATCGTGGGCGATCAGTTCTATGTCATGACGCTCGATTCTCCCTGGTTCGGGCGGATGCCTGTCAGCGATCTGCCCTGACGTCGCAGTGGAAATCGGCGTCCCGTCCGGGCATGGTCGCCGCAACTGAATTTCGGGAGGTCCCCCATGTCACGCGTATCCGTCACCTATCAAGACCATGTTGCCCATGTCACCCTGACCCGGGGTGACAAGATGAACGCGCTGGATGACGCGATGGTCAAGGCATTGCTCTCTGCCGGGCAAGAGGTCGCCGCCTCGGACGCCCGCGCCGTGGTTTTGTCGGGCGAGGGGAAAAGCTTCTGCGCAGGGCTCGACATGGCAAGCTTTGCAAAGATGGCCCATATGGATCCCACCGAATGGCTGATGACCCGCAACCATGAGGATGCCAACGAGATGCAGGAGCTGGCCCTGATCTGGCGTCGCGTACCGGTACCGGTGATCTGCGCCATTCAGGGTGTCGCCTATGGCGGTGGCCTGCAAATTGCGCTGGGCGCGGATATCCGTATCGCGCACCCCGAGGCGAAACTGGCGGTGATGGAGATGAAGTGGGGTATCATCCCCGATATGGGCGGCATGGTTCTGCTGCCCCGGCTTGTGCGTTCGGACGTGCTGCGCCTGCTGACCTACACGGCCCGGCCCATCGGCGCGCAGCAGGCGATGGATTGGGGACTGGTCACGCAGCTTTCAGATGACCCGCTGACCGAAGCTCTGGCCATTGCCGAGAATATCGCCGGTCAAAGCCCCTCGGCTATCCGTGCCGCCAAGCGGCTGATCGAAGTGGCCGAAACCCAGCCCCGTGCGGACGTTCTCAAGGCGGAATCCGCCGAGCAGGTTGAGCTGATCGGCAAGCCGCATCAGATGGAGGTCGTGATGGCGCAGATGCAGGGCCGCAAGCCCGAGTTCAAGTGATCAGCGCATGAAAGCCCGCCGTGCATCGCGGGCCATGTTGTAACGCATTTCAAAATCGGCGTTTTTCGCCATCACAACCTTGCGTTCTGCCGAACCAACCAAGGGGCGATTAATCCCGGCAAGGGCAGGATGCGAAAGCGGCTACCGGATTCTGTTGCTCACCAGATAGGCCAGCCCGCCGACCAGCAGGCCCCAGACCGCCGCGCCCAGCCCAAAGACCGAGATGCCCGATGCGGTGATCGCAAAGGTCAGCATCGCGGCCTCACGCTCGGCAGGAACCTCAAGTGCTGCGAAAATCGAATTGGCCAGCACGCCGATCAGGGCGACACCGGTCAGTGTCCCCATCAACAGCGGATCGGCATGGGATGCAAAGCCGGTAATCGCCACGGCAAAGATACCGAATACACCATAGAACACCCCACCCATGATGGCCGACCAGTACCGTTGCGCGGGATCGGGGTGGCTGTCTTCGTTGGAACACATCGCAGCGGTGATCGCAGCAAGGCAGGTGGCAGGTGCACCAAACGGAGCCGATAACAGGCTCGCCCCACCCACGGATGAAAACAGCCTGCCCGGAGCCGGGGTATAGCCAAAGCTGCGCATCACCGCGATGCCGGGAATGTTCTGGGTCGCCATCGTGACGATGAACAGCGGGATGGCGATTCCGATGGTCGAGGCCAGCGAGAAACCGGGCATGGTCCAGACCGGTGCCGCCAGCCATCGCGCCGGGGTCACCGAGGTGTCGCCTGCGTTCAGTACCACAACCAGCGCGGCGGCGGCAACGGCCGCCGGAACGGCGAACAGCCGGTTGACCCGGCCTGCGATGAACCATGTCAGGATCACCGGCAGGGCTTGCGCGGGCAATTCGACTGCGGCCTGAAAGGGCAGAATGCAAAGCGGCAGCAGAACGCCCCCCAGCATGGCCTGTGCCAAAGTCGTTGGAATGGCGGCCGCCAGCCGCCCCAATGGCCGCCAGAGCCCGGCCAGCACCGTCAGCGCCCCTGCACACAGGAACGCGCCCGTTGCCTCGGAAAACCCCAGCGCCGGAGTCGCGGACACCGCCAGCAGCGCCGCCCCCGGTGTCGACCAGGCGACGCTGATCGGTTGCCGGTACCACAGGCTCAGCACAATGGCGGTCAGTCCCATTGCGATGGCCGCCATCATCAGACCCGAGGCCGCCTGCGCCGGAGACGCCCCCATCGCGGCCAGCCCCTGCAACACGATAGGAAAGGAACTGAAGAACCCGACAATGGCGACAACCAGCCCGGTCGAGACTGTCTGGAGCGGTGGGGCAAACTGGGTCATGACAGCCTCGGGCGGTTGGGGTTGGTGATTGCTAACAAGCGGCGGCAGGGGCGGGCAAGGTCTGAACACGCAAAAGAAAACCCCGCCGGATCAGCGGCGGGGTTCGGGGTATGAGTATTTTTGAAAAGATGAAGATCAGGCGATCTCGGCCAGACGGGCCAGTGCCTCGTTCAGCTTGGCTTCTTCTTCCTCGCGGGCGGCGAGGTTGGCTTTGGCTTCCTCAACCACCTCGTCCGGGGCCGAGGCCACGAATTTGGGGTTGTTCAGACGCCCGCGCAAGCCACCCAGTTCCTTGGCCAGCTTGCCCTTGGCTTTCTCCAGCCGCTCCTTTTCCGCGCCGATGTCGATGATATCCGCCAACGGCAGGCCGAAGGAGGCTCCAGGGGCGGCAATCGAGATGGTGCCCTTGGGCAGCGCGTCCGCCTTAGTCAGGCTGTCGATGCGTGCCAGACGTTTGATCAGCGCCTCGTTGCGGTCCCACGCGGCTTGGCCGTTGGCGTCGATCTCGGTCACCAGCATCGGCACGTAGAGACCGGCAGGTACCCGCATCTGCGCACGGGCCGAGCGGGTGTTTTCGATTACCGAGATCACCCAGTTCATCTCACGATCCGCATCGGCGTCGACCAGTTCCGTGCCGTAGGTCGGCCAGTCGGCGTGGACGACCAATTTGGCGCGATTGCCGGTCAGGCCCCACAGCTCTTCGGTGATGAAGGGCATGATCGGGTGCAGCAGGACCATGCACTGATCCAGAACCCAGCGCATGGTGGCGCGGGTCTCGGTCTGAGCCTCGGCGTCGTCGCCCTGTAACAGAGGTTTCGACAGTTCCACGTACCAGTCGCAGACCTTGCCCCAGACAAAGACATATAGCCCGTTCGCCGCATCGTTGAAGCGATAGCTTTCCAGCGCCGCGTCGACCTCTTCCCGCACGCGGGCGGTTTCACCGATGATCCAGCGGTTGACGGCGGCCTTGGGCTTCAGGTCTGCCACATCCAGTTGCGGAACGGCGTCGGTAAAGACCTCGTTCATCTCGGCAAAGCGGACGGCATTCCAAAGCTTGGTGCCGAAGTTGCGATAGCCGGTGATGCGTTCACGCGACAGTTTCAGAACGCCGCCAATTGCCGCCATCGAGGCGTTGGTGAACCGCAGCGCGTCGGCACCGAACTCGTCCACGATCTCCAGCGGGTCAATGACGTTGCCGGTGGTCTTGGACATCTTCTTGCCCTTCTCGTCGCGGACGAGCGAGTGCAGGTAGACGGTTTGGAACGGAACCTCGTTCACCACGGCCAGTTGCATCATCATCATCCGAGCGACCCAGAAGAACAGGATATCCGCGCCGGTGATCAAAACGCTGGTCGGGAAATAGCGGCGCATCTCCTCGGTATCCTCGGGCCAGCCCAGCGTGCCGATGGGCCAGAGGCCGGAGGAGAACCAGGTGTCGAGGACGTCTTCATCACGGCGCATTCCAACGCGCCTTTTCCCATCGGACAGTGGGCCAATGCCCGCTCCTACGCCACTTTCTCGACCAACACGGCCTTCGATTTTTTCTTCCTCAAAGTAGCAACCTTCTGGAAATTGCTTTTTGATCTGCTCGACTGCCGCGTCAAAGCTAGGGGCACAAACCTGTTTCTCGATCATCGAATACCTGAGATGCTCGGGAATTTCCACGCGACCAGAGGGATTGTTCTCGCCTTGGAAAGTTTCGTTCAGCCACTTTATTTGGGCATCCAGCTTTTCAAAGCTATCTGGAACCCAATAATACCAAACCGGAATCTGATGCCCCCACCACAGCTGGCGCGAGATGCACCAGGGCTCGATGTTTTCCAGCCAGTGGTAATAGGTCTTTTCACCCGACTCGGGGATGATCTTGACCGTGCCGTCCCTGACCGCGTCCAGCGCGGGGCCGACCACCTTTTCGGCGTCCACGAACCACTGGTCGGTGAACATCGGCTCGATGACGACTTTCGAGCGGTCGCCAAAGGGCTGCATGATCGGCTTGCTCTCGACCAAAGGCACCAGAGCCGCCGGGTTGTCATCCTCGCCCAGTTTGGTGCCCAGACGCGGATCATCCGCGCGGGTCATCACGGCCAGACCGTCAGCAGTGATTTCCTCGACCACCTTCACACGCGCCTCGAACCGGTCCAGTCCGCGCAGGTGATCCGGGATCAGGTTGATCGCGTCGATCTCATTCTCGGTGAACGCTTTGCCGCGCGCGTATTCCTGCGCCTTGCCCGCCTCCTCGGCGTAAGGCGCGCCATCGGCCCGCATCGCGCCCTTGGTGTCCATCAGGCGGTACATTGGAATGCCGCCGCGCTTGGCCACCATGTTGTCGTTGAAGTCATGCGCGCCGGTGATCTTCACCGCGCCCGAGCCGAAATCGGGATCGGGATACTCATCGGTGATGATCGGGATCTGGCGGCGATGCTCTTTCGGGCCAACCGGGATTTCGCACAGTTTGCCGACGATCGGCGCGTAGCGCTCATCCGACGGATGCACGGCCACAGCACCGTCGCCCAGCATGGTTTCGGGCCGCGTGGTTGCAATGGAAATATAATCCCGCTCCTCGCGGAAGATCACATTCCCATCTTCATCTTTTTCCAAATACTCATATGTCTCGCCGCCCGCCAAGGGGTACTTGAAGTGCCACATGTGGCCCGGCGTTTCAATATTCTCGACCTCAAGGTCCGAAATCGCCGTCTCGAAATGCGGGTCCCAATTGACCAGTCGCTTGCCGCGATAGATCAGGCCCTTTTCGTACATGTCGACAAAGACCTTGATAACAGCATCATGGAAGTTGGGTGAGTTTTCGTGCCCGGTGCGTGGGTCACCTGGCGCGCCCGCCATGGTAAAGGCATTGCGCGACCAGTCGCAGGAATTCCCCAACCGCGTCATCTGTTCGATAATCTTGCGGCCGTATTGCCCCTTCCAATCCCAGACCTTGGCCAGAAACTCCTCGCGCGCGTAGTCGGTGCGCTTCTTGCCCTCTTCGGCCATCAGTTTCTTTTCAACCTGCATCTGCGTGGCGATGCCGGCGTGGTCCTGACCAGGTTGCCACAGAGTGTCGAACCCGCGCATCCGGTGCCAGCGGATCAGAATATCCATCAGTGTATGGTTAAAGGCATGTCCCACATGCAGCGCGCCGGTCACGTTGGGCGGTGGCAGCATGATGCAAAAGCTCTCATCACGCGAACGGTTCGCGCCTGCCTTGAAGGCTCCGGCCTGTTCCCAGGCCTCATAGATACGGGCCTCGGCCTCGGCCGCGTTGAATGTCTTTTCCATCGCCATGGGATGCGTCCTGCGTCAACAAATTCGGGTCAGCGCCTGCAATAGCGAATGGAGACGGGAAGGGGAAGGCCCTGCGCGGCGACGATTGCCGATGTCACCCCGTGCCGGTCGCCTCGTTTCCGTACAGGTGCGTGCTTTGCGCCGCGCCTTGTGTCATCGCCTTGGCCTGATCCTCCCGAATGCGGGCATGAAGCGCCAAGGCTGGCGGCGAAAACAATTCGGTCGGTGGTTCGATGAGGATGAAATTGCCCACACGGTCTTCGCCCCGCGCCAAGACCGCGTAATCGCGGTCCGCCACTTTTTGCTGTGCGTTCGGGTTCAGATACCGGATTGCCAGCCCGATCCGCCGATCGTCCGACATATTGGGTCCCGAGCCATGGATTGTGAGGCCATGGTGCAGCGACATTTGACCCGGCTGCAACTCGATATGCGTTTTGTCCTCGTCTGCCACATCGACAGCCACCTCCTGCCCGCGCGACAGCAGGTTGTTGTCTGAAAACGTGTCGTTATGGGGCAGGATCGGGTTCTTGTGGCTGCCCCTGACAAAGTCCATGCAGCCGCTTGCAACCGTGGCAGGCGACAATGCTATCCACGCGGTCATCTGATCTGGTGTTTCGCCCATCCCCCAATAGGTCAGGTCCTGATGCATTCCAACAACCTGCGTCGTGCGTGGCTCTTTGATGAACAGTTCCGCAGACCACAGCAGCAAGTCCGGCCCCAGTATTCCTTCGACGACGTCCAGAACCCTGGGGTCCAGTGCAATACGGGCGACCAGCGGCATCACCACATGGGCGTTCAGGCGCTTGTACATGTTCAGCGGCAGCGGAAGGTCGGCCACGCGCCATGTCTTCTCGATCTGCTCCAGCTCGGCCCGAAACTGTGCGGTCTCATCCGGTGAAAAGACTGTAATGGGAAAGGCAAACCCGTCTTGCCAATACGCGTCGACCGATGGGGCGTCCAGACGGCCCTGTGTCAGGGAAATGGGTTCGGGCATGGAGGACCTCCGGCAGGCTGCATTTTCAAACAGCCTACGAATCCCTCTGCGGCTCCTGCAATCCTGTTTGCGACATCGGTGTCGCCACACGCTTTCATGCAAGGCGCTGGACATAAGCCGGCGCAGGGCTAGTGTCGCCATCAAGGCAGCGACAGGAGCATCCCATGGAAAAATTCGGCAAAAGCCAGCCCGTCAAACGGACCGAGGATCAGCGGTTCCTGACCGGGCAAGGGCGCTATATGGACGATGTCGTGCCCGGCAATGCGTTGTTTGCCGCTTTCTTCCGCAGCCCTGTGGCCCACGGCGATATCACTGCGCTGGATATTGAATCCGCGCGGGATGCCGACGGGGTTCGGCTGGTCATGACACTGGACGATCTTGCCGCCTCGGGCATCGACACGGTGATGAATGCCGCAACCTTGACCAACCGCGACGGGACCGGCTCTGCCGCGCCGGATCGGCACATGCTGGCCAGGGACCGCGTGCGCTTTGTGGGCGAACCCGTGGCCGTTGTCATCGCTGATACGCTGGTTCAGGCGCAGGACGCGGTCGAGCTGATCTGGATGGATATCCGGGAACGCGCTGCCAAGCTGGACGTGAACGCGGGGGGTGAGGCCCTGCACCCGCAAGCGCCAGACAATCGCGCGTTTGACTGGGGCTTGGGTGACGAAGCCGCGACCAAAGCCGCCTTTCAGGCCGCCGACCATACCGTCTCGCTGAACGTGCACGACAACCGCGTCATCATCAGCTCGCTCGAGCCGCGGGGCTGTCAGGCCGACTGGTTTGGCGGGCGTCTGCACTTTTCCTATGGCGGGCAGGGTGTCTGGGCGATGAAGGCACAACTGGCGCAAAAACTGAAACTCAATGCGGATGCGATCCGTGTCACCACCCCGGATGTGGGGGGCGGGTTTGGCATGAAGGTGATGCCATATCCCGAATATTTCTGCGTGGCCGTGGCCGCGATGAAACTGGGCCAGCCCGTGCACTGGATGTCCGACCGGTCCGAGGCAATGCTGTCTGATCACCATGGCCGCGACCTGACCTCGCTGGCCGAGCTGGCCTTTGATGCCGACCACCGGATCACCGCCTACCGCGTCCACAGCAAAGTCAACCTTGGTGCCTATAACAGCCATTTCGCGCAGGCGATCCAGACAAACCTGTTCAGCAAGGTGCTGATGGGGGTCTATGACGTTCAGACCACCTATCTCCGGGTCGAGGGGTTCTATACCACGACAACGCAGGTTGACGCCTATCGCGGTGCCGGACGTCCCGAGGCGATCTATGTGCTGGAACGCGTGATGGACCGCGCCGCACGCGAACTGGGCGTTGACCCGTGGGAGTTGCGGCGCAAAAACTTCATCAGACCCGGCGATTTCCCCTACACCTCTGCTACGGGTGAAACCTATGATGTCGGAGATTTCGACATGGTCCTGCGCCGTGCGGCCAGCCAGACCAGCGGGTTCGAGGCCCGCAAGGCCGCCGATGCCGAACGCGGTCTGATCCGGGGGCAGGGTCTTTGTTACTATATCGAAAGTATTTTGGGCGACCCTTCCGAGAACTCGAAGGTCGAGTTTTGCGAGGATGGCACTGTGAACCTTTATGTCGGCACACAATCGAACGGGCAGGGACACGAGACGGTTTATGCCCAGTTCCTGTCCGATCAGACCGGCGTTCCGATGGACAGGATCACCGTCATTCAGGGGGATACCGACCGGCTTGGCCATGGCGGCGGAACGGGCGGCTCGCGCTCGGTGACGGTGCAAAGTACCGCGACCCTCGCCACCATTGACAAAATGATCGCCGCATTCACGCCTTATCTGGCCGATAAGATGGGGGTCGAGGACAGTGATGTGCGATTTGACCATGAAACATTCCGCGCGCCGGGCTCGAACCTGACGCCGACCCTGACCGAAGCCGCGGCCATGGCCCGCGCTGACGGGCGATTGGACTTGCTGACGCATGAGTCCCGCGCGCAACTGGATGCCCGCAGCTATCCTAACGGCGCGCATGTTGCCGAGGTTGTGATCGATTCCTTCACCGGCGAAACCCGTGTGGACCGCTACACCGTGGTTGATGATTTCGGAAATCTTATCAACCCGATGCTGGCCGAAGGGCAGGTGCATGGCGGGGTGGTTCAGGGCATCGGGCAGGCGCTGTCGGAACATGTGGTGCATGATGATCACGGACAGCTGCTCACGGCATCGTTTATGGATTACGCCTTGCCCCGCGCGGTGGACGTACCCATGATAAAGTTTACCTCGGCGCCGGTGCCGTCAACTTCCAACCCGATGGGGATGAAAGGATGCGGCGAGGCCGGCACGGTGGGCGCTCTGGCCGCTGTGGCGAACGCGGTTCAGGATGCGCTCTGGGATCACGGGGTGCGGCAGGCGGATATGCCTTTCACACCTCATAAAGTTTGGGAATTGCTGACGCATGAAACTGTCGCGGCTGAGTAGGAAGGTTCTGGGATGGCTCGGGCGGCCCTTACGGTCCGAGCACTCCGCCGAAACGCGGCACCGCGAGCCGATCAGCCACGTCATTATCCTTGATGGCACCATGTCCACCCTCGAACCGGGGTTCGAGACCCATGCCGGTCAGACCTATCGCCTGTGTTGCGAAATGGGCAGCAAGGTGTCGGTGTTCTACGAGGCGGGCGTGCAGTGGGAAAGCTGGAAATCCACCATGGACGTGATGATGGGCCGGGGCATCAACCGCCAGATCCGCCGCGCTTATGGCTATCTGGCGTCCCGCTACAAGCCCGGTGACCGGATTTATTTCATCGGTTATTCCCGTGGGGCCTACGGCGTGCGCAGCCTGGCCGGGGTGATCGACATGATCGGCCTGCTCAAGGCCGAACACGCGACCGAGCGGAACATCCTGCAAGCCTACCGCCATTATGAATGCAATGTCAGCGGCACCGCCGCCCGCGATTTTCGCCGCAAGTTCTGCCATGACAATGTCAAGATCGAGATGGTCGGAGTCTGGGATACGGTCAAGGCGCTGGGCCTGCGCCTGCCGCTGCTGTGGCGCTGGGCCGAGGATCGCCATGCCTTTCACAACCACCAGCTGGGCCCGGCCACTCTGCATGGCTATCACGCGCTGGCCCTCGACGAAACGCGCGAGGTGTTCGAGCCGGTTCTGTGGCGATGCAAGCCCGATTTCAAAGGTCATGTGGAACAGGTCTGGTTCCGTGGCACCCACGGCGATATCGGCGGCCAGCTGAACGGCTATGAAGAGGCCCGGCCGCTCAGCAATATCTCGTTGATCTGGATGCTGGACAAGGCCGAGATGCACGGGCTGCCGATGCCCGAAGGCTGGCGCACCCGTTTCCCGACGGATGCCCATGCGCAATCGGTTGGAACCTGGCGCGGCTGGGGCAAGATCTTTCTGCTGCGCAAACACCGCAAGGTCGGGCGGGATCAGTCAGAACGCCTGCATGTCTCGGTCGTGCCGGATGAATTGCCGGGCTGGGTGGCGATGCCGAACCTGCCGACACATCCCGCGCAGTGAAAGGCTACCATGTGCCACTGACACCAAGATCACCGGCACTTCAATGTCAGGTTCGAGCCCGAAGCGGGCAGAGCAGAACTTAATAAAAGTCGAATTGCATATAATCAAAGTAGTCAGTTAGCTCGATGGGATCGGAACACTCCGGGTATCTTTCGATGAATCTAAAGCCGATGCGCTCATAGATGCGGAGCATATCTTGATTGCCTTTTACAGTATTCACCAAAAGGGTGCGCCAACCCATCTCCCGAGCGGCCTCCATCCGTGCATCGACCAAAGCTCGGCCAAGGCGGTTTCCACTTGCTTCCGGTCGAACAAAAAGACGCTTTAGCTCTCCGGCATCTGGTCGGGCCTGTTGCAGCGTACCACACCCCACAAGGCGGTTTTGTTCACCATATGCCAGAACGAGGCGGCCGGTTGGCGGCAAGAACGTCTGAATATTTGCCAGAACGGATGATGCCATATCTTTTGGTTCTTTTCTCGCAGACCCGCCTGCCAAGGCCAGTTTATGAAAGACGACGGCGTAATACTCGGTCAGAAGTTCTTCGAATGCGGGTTTGTCGTCTACTTCGGTAACCGAAGCTATCCGATATTCCATACCGACCTCTTTTCATGCCCAATAAAGATCGGCAGCTTACTCCGCTTTTCCGCGCCGACATAGTAAAATCATCGAGGGCATCAGCCAACGGCACAGCCTGGAAAGGAATGATGCGTCTAGTGTCGGCGATGCCAGCTTCGTCCGCAAAGCTGACAACCACCGAGACGATTGGCGCCGCCACGCAGCGAACGGCAGCATCGTCCGCAAAGTTGACGCTCCGAACTAAAACACCCTCGCAGCATTCAGCGAGGGTGTTTTCTTTGTAAGAGCCCGTTACGCCTTGCGTCGTTCTTGACTATACAACGCCTCCGGTAAAGGGCGTGGCGAAACGCCTGCGCCCTTTTCACGTTCTATAGACATGATTTAGGTTCTGGTGTTCGCTATTACCGCCGCCGGTCGCGGCGCGAACTCATCGGCTGGAAAGCCACGCCCACATGCGCCTCGCAATAGGGTTTGCCCGCCTCAACCGGCAGGCCGCAGAACCAGAAATCCTCGGTCGCGGGGTCGCCCACGGGCCACTTGCAGGTCTTCTCGGTCAGTTCCATCAGCGTCAGCTTCTTGGCTTTCTTCTCGATCTCGTTGACCTTGGCCAGCGCCTCGGGGCTGATCTCGTTGGCCGAGGGCTGCGGCGGCAGCGGCTGACCGGCCGGGATGATCTGGCGGCGGGCCGGAACGGCGGGTTTCGCCTCGGCAGCAGCAGCCGGGCGCGCCGGTTCTGTCTTTGGCATGGGTCTGGGCTTGGCTTCGGCCTTGGGCGCGGGCGCCGGTTTCTCTTTCGGTTCGGACTTGGCCGGGGCTGCGCCTGCTGTCCGGTTGGACAGGCCCAGGCGGTGGACCTTGCCAATCACCGCGTTACGGGTCACACCGCCCAGTTCCTTGGCGATCTGGCTGGCCGACTGGCCTTCGCCCCACATCTTCTTCAGCAGTTCTACGCGCTCGTCTGTCCAGGACATCGTCAGCCTTTCAAAAGCGGAAAGCGGCCCCGGATTCGGGCCGCCTTGGGAATTCGTCTCAGCCCCCTATTCTAAACACTGCGGCCCGAGTTACAAGCTGTCTTCGAATCAGGTTGAGGGCAAAGCATGCAGAATCCCGCAGAACAGACCGCACGCAGCTTTGGGGCGGTCAACTGGATGGGGCTTTACACGCTGGCGCAGCGCGAAATCCGGCGCTTTCTTTCGGTCTGGACCCAGACCGTTCTGGCGCCTCTGGTCACGGCTGGCCTGTTCCTGCTGATTTTCACCATCGCCATCGGGCCCAGCCGCCCTGACGTCATGGGCGTGCCGTTTGTGGTCTTTCTGGCACCGGGGATCCTGATGATGACTGTGATCCAGAACGCCTTTGCCAATACCTCCTCTTCGATGGTGATTGCCAAGGTGCAGGGCAATATCGTCGACACGCTGATGCCGCCGCTGTCCCCGCTCGAGATCCTGCTGGGGTATCTTGCCGGTGGCATTGCCCGTGGCCTGATGATCGCGCTGGTGATTTCGGTTGCTTTGCTGGTTTTGCTGTCCATCGCGCCCCAGCACCCGTTGATTGCGCTGATCTTTGTTGTTCTGGGGGGCGCATTCATGGGCGCGCTGGGCCTCTTTGCCGGGATCTTTGCGAACAAGTTCGACCAGATGGCCGCGATCACCAACTTCATCGTCACACCTCTGGCCTTCCTGTCGGGCACCTTCTATTCGGTCGAGGCGCTGCCTTCTGTCCTGAACCGCCTGACCCACCTGAACCCGGTCTTCTACCTGATCGATGGGCTGCGTTACGGCATGATCGGCGTGTCCGACAGCTCTCCGTGGTTGGGCATGGCGGTTTGTGGTTTTGCCACGCTGGCCATCGGGCTGATCACCTGGCAGATGCTGCGTACCGGCTATCGGCTTAAGGCTTAACCGGGCTCTGCCAGCCTATCGGGCGACAGGGCAGGCTTGGGTTCGCCCAGCCGCGGATGCAAGCGGGCCGAGACAGCCCATGCCCCAAACAAAGCAATCCCGCCTGCCGCGAACACACCGGCCACCGGTGCCGCCAGCAAGACCAGAGCTGCAATACCGGGCGTCAGAATGCCCGAGACATCGCGGTAACTGGAATAAATCGCCGACATCTCGGTTCGCTCAGACGGTTTCACGGCCATTAGGAAGGGCAATCCGGCGCAGATATCCAGAACGATCAGCCAGACAGACCCCAGAACCAGCGCAGCGACCGAGGCGACAGGCCATCCCGCGACCAATCCGGCTGCGAAAAAGCAGCCCCCGGCAGCAGCAAACCCGATGCGAACAGCCGACCTGAGCGACCGCGTCTGGACCCAGCGCAGGATCAAAGGGGCGGCCAGCAGCATGGCGTTTGTGCACGACAGAAGGATGCCGCCCAGTTGTTCTCCCAGCCCGTTTTGGATGGCGAAAATGGGCAGGTAGACCACATATATCCACCACCCGCAGGACCGGATCATTGCAAACAGATATCCGGCAACCAATCTGGGTTGAACAAAGAACCGGGGAAGAAAGGCCAACGGGTTGTTGGCCGGACCACGGGCCTTGGTGATCAGCTTGCCATTGCCCAGACGCATGCGCCAGAACTGCGCCAGCATGACCAGCGCTGCACCGGCACTGATGACAAACGGGGCAGGGTGCCACAGCTCCATCAGCAGGACACCGGCCATTGGGCCGCCCGTCCATCCCAAAGCGCTGTAGAACATGCGGCTGGTCTCGCACCGGCCAAGTTCGATCTTGCTGATGTAATCCAGCACATAGGTGTTGAAGCAGATGAAAGTGACAACCGTGGCCATGGTATTTAGGGCCAATGCGCCGACCACGGCCTCGGGGCTGCCCTCGATCGCCAGCGATGCACCACAGATGAACATGACACAACCGGTGGAATAGGCCCATCTGCGCGGTACAAAACGGATCAGGAACGGCACCATCAACCCGACCAGCAGGGACAGGATGCCAATCAGGAAATACAGGAATGACACGGACGAGGCATCGCCCAGCGCCCGGTACATCGCCAGCGGAAAGACTGAAATCAGGATGCCACGCACGATGGCTTCAATCCCGGCCAGAATCCCAAAATCGCGAACTGATGGGGCAGGCGCGTGGCGGACCCATTCAGGTATTCGGCGTTCATGCATGACAAACTCGCAAATCAACTCAGCCCAGAATGCGCCTGCTGCTTTGCCGTTCATGGGGGTTTGCGACACAAAGGTCGCCCCTGAACCGCAAGGACGGTTTTTTCTGTCAGGTCCGGCGGTTTACTGCCTCGCGCCAGACCAGGATCAGCCCTCCGGTCAGAATCGTGACCGCGCCAATCAGACTGATCCGGTCGGGGATCACATCAAACACCGCAAAATCGTACAGCGCGGCGAAAATCAACGTGGCATAGCTGATCGGGGCCACGAATGACGCGTCCGCCCGTGCCATGCCGTTGATGAAACAAACCTGCGCGCAGGCCATCAGCAGGCCGATCCCCACCAGTGCAACCCATTGCTGCGGCGTAGGCATTTGAAACACAAAGCTGACCGCGACCATAGCGATCACCAGCCCCATCGTGTTGTTGATCAGCAGAATCTGGATCGGAGCCTCGCGCCCCGACAGTTTCTTGATAAAGATCAGCTCCATCCCGATAAACGCCGCCGCAGCCAGCGCCAGAAGGGCGGCGGGCTGAAAACTTGCAGGTGTCGGGCGCAGCAGGATCACCGCACCCACAAGGGCCACGGCCGCCGCCAGCCAGCGCCACCGGCCGACCCGCTCCCCCAATAGCGGAATGGCCAGTACCATACCAAAGACAGGGTTCAGAAAGGAAATCGCCGTCGCATCCGCCATCGGAATGAACGCAACAGACGCGAACATCAACGTCACCCCGGCCCAGCCAAAGCTGGTTCGCCCGACATGCAGCCCCCAATGGGGCCGTCCCAGCCGGGGGCGAAGCACTGCGACCGCCGACAGGATGGCAAACAGAGCAAACAGAAACCGCCCGTGACTGATCTGCATCGCGTGCAAGGGAGGCCCGAGTGTCTCCGTCCCCAACGCCTTGGCCAACAGCGTCGTCGCCGCGATAAAGGCGGTCGCGACAAAGATCAGCCCTGCGGCCACAGCAGGATTTTGCGCCTTCGGGGTGAACATGGGCGAAAGCGGTGCGCCAAAACGGGGGCCTTGGCAAGACGCAAATCTGCGCTCAGCGCAAAACCGGAGGGGCAGCCAGCGCCGCCTTGGCTTGTTTGAGGCTGTTCAAAAACCGCTCTGCCCGTGCGATCCGTGCTTCGACCTCGTCAATCCGGTCCTGCAAAAACGCCTCGCCGTCAAAGCTGTCGGGATCGGCGGCTTCCAACTGCCCCAGCAACATGACCAGCTCTGCAATGCTGATGCCTGCCGCCTGTGCATCTGCAACTTGCTCCAGCGTGATCAGCGCTTCTTCGGGATAGTCGCGATAGCTGTTGGTGTTGTCCGGCCCCGGAGCTGACCGGATCAGCCCTTGGCGTTCATAAAACCTCAGCGTGTCACGGCTCAGCCCGCTGCGCCGCGCAAGTTCCCCGATCCGCATGTTTCAAAACCGTTGACTCAACTCCATGGTTTTGATCCTATGTCAGACAGTTATTCTCTGCAAGGACAAGCACCATGGGTCCCAAATGCCAAAGTTGCGGCATGCCGCTGTCAAAAGACCCCCAGGGCGGCGGGTCCGAAGCTGGCGGCGGGCGCAGCACGCGTTACTGCTCGCTGTGTTACGAAAACGGTGCGTTCCGCCATCCCGACGCATCGCTGGAAGAGTTTCAGTCTCACTGCGTCGATGCCCTTGTCGCCAAAGGCATGCCCCGCATCCTTGCCTGGGCTTTCACCCGCGGGATGGGCAAGCTCGACCGCTGGCGCCCGGCGAAATGATCCGGTGGCAATTTTGACCCTGCGGCAATAATGGGGTTTTCAGGCTGTCTTTTCACGTCTATAGAGCGGCCATGATCAAACGCGCACATATCCAGTTGCTCCGACGCCGACGCCGCTCTGCGTAATCGGCCTGTTTGATCCCATGTGCCTGCCAAATTGGCACAAATCTCACCAAATCTGTTGACGAACCGGGCCTTCGTGTATCACTCACGAGGCTCAAACGACCCGAAAAGGATGATCCCATGATCCCGTCCGTTCTGCCGACCTATAACCGCGCGCCCCTGTCATTTGTAAAGGGCGAAGGCGCCTGGCTGACCGAGGCGGATGGCCGACGTTTTCTGGACCTCGGCGCAGGGATCGCGGTGAACGCGCTGGGCCACGCCCATCCGGCGCTGGTGGCCGCCCTTACGGAACAGGCCCACGCGCTGTGGCATGTCTCGAACCTCTACAACATCCCGCAACAGCAGGCACTGGCAGACAAGCTGGTCGAACACACCTTTGCGGATACGGTATTCTTTACGAATTCCGGTACCGAAGCCTGTGAACTGGCCGTGAAAATGGCCCGCAAGTATTTCTATGACAAAGACCAGCCCGAACGGGTTGAGATCATCACCTTCGATGGCTCCTTCCATGGCCGGTCGTCGGCGGGCATCGCTGCGGCCGGGTCCGAGAAGATGACCAAAGGCTTTGGCCCGCTTTTGCCGGGCTTTGTCCACGTCACCTTTGGCGATCTCGACGGTGTCACCGACGTCATCACGGAAAATACCGCAGCCATCCTGATCGAACCGATTCAGGGCGAGGGTGGCATCCGCCCCGTACCCGATGCCGAACTCAAGGCCCTGCGCGCCATTTGCGACGAACACGGTCTACTGCTGATCCTGGACGAGGTGCAATGCGGCGTCGGTCGGACCGGCAGGCTCTTCGCCCATGAATGGGCCGGGATCACCCCGGATATCATGATGGTCGCCAAAGGCATCGGCGGTGGTTTCCCCCTCGGCGCTGTGCTGGCAACCGAAGATGCGGCGTCCGGTATGACCGCAGGCACGCATGGCTCCACCTATGGCGGCAACCCGCTGGGCTGCGCCGTGGGCTGTGCGGTGATCGATCAGGTCGCCACACCCGCCTTTCTCGAAGGTGTCAACCGCAAGGCTGGCCTGTTGCGCCAGAAACTCGAAGGCCTGGTCGCCGATCACCCCGAGGTCTTCGAAGAGGTGCGCGGATCGGGCCTGATGCTCGGCCTGAAATGCAAGGCGCCGAATATTGATGTGGTCAATGCGGGCTATGACAATCTGGTCATCACCGTCCCCGCCGCCGACAACGTCATCCGCCTGCTGCCCCCCCTGACCCTGACCGAGGATGACATCGCCCAGGCCATGATCTGCCTCGAAAAGGCCGCCAATCAGATCGAAACCCAGCTCGCAACTGCCTGAGCTTCATCTTTTCCCAAATACTCCGGGGGTGTGCGGGCTGGCCCCCACCGCCCGACCAGCCAAAAGCGAAGCGATATGAACCATTTTCTCGACATCCACAAAACCGATGCCACCGCGCTGCGGTCCATGATCGATCAGGCGGGCGCGATGAAACAGGCGCGTCTGGGCCGTCCCAAGGCCGCCCCTGACGACGAACAGCCGCTGAAAGACCGTATGGTCGCGCTGATCTTCGAAAAGCCCTCGACCCGGACACGCGTGTCCTTTGACGTGGGTGTGCGCCAGATGGGTGGCCAGACAATGGTGCTGTCAGGCAAGGACATGCAGCTGGGTCACGGCGAAACCATTGCCGATACCGCCCGTGTGCTGTCGCGCTATGTCGACATGATCATGATCCGCACCTTCGATGAAACCATCCTGACCGAGATGGCCGAATATTCCGACGTGCCCGTCATCAACGGCCTGACCGACCGCACCCATCCCTGCCAGATCATGGCCGATGTTTTGACGTTCGAGGAACACCGCGGCCCCATTGCGGGCAAGAAAGTGGTCTGGACCGGCGATGGCAACAATGTCTGCGCCTCCTTCCTGCACGCCGCCGGTCAGTTCGGCTTCGATCTGACCTTCTCCGGCCCGGCCCAGCTTGATCCCGAAGAAGAATTCATGGGGTTTGCCCGCCAGAAGGGGTCCCGAGTCGTCATCGAACGGGACCCGCACAAAGCGGTCGAGGGCGCTGATCTGGTGGTGGCCGACACCTGGGTTTCGATGCATGACAGCCAATCCGCCAAGGAACGCCGCCACAACATGCTGCGCCCCTATCAGGTCAACGCGGAACTCATGTCACATGCCAAACCCGACGCGCTGTTCATGCACTGCCTGCCCGCGCATCGTGAGGAAGAAGCAACCTCCGAGGTCATGGACGGCCCGAACTCGGTCATCTTCGATGAGGCCGAAAACCGCCTGCACGCACAAAAGGCCGTAATGCGCTGGTGTCTTGGCGTTTAGGATCACCTTGCAGTTTCGAGAGGGCCATCAGGCTCTCTCATGACCTTCGGAGCATTCAATGCCTCACGTCACACTGGAATTTTCCAAATCTCTGGACGACACTCATGATTTCCAGATGATTTGCGAGCGGCTGCATGCTGTTCTCGCAAAACATGATGAAATCGATGCCTCAGCGCTCAAGATCCGCGCCGCACCGATTGCCTATTCCTTCATCGGCACGCAACCGCAGACCTTCGTGCATGCCACGCTGCTGTTGATGCGTGGCCGGGATGAGGCCACACGGGCCGAGCTTAACGCCATCATTCTGGACGTTCTGGCCCAGACCATGCCCGAGGTCGGCAGCATCACCGTGCAGGATGTCGAGATGACCCGCGCCACCTATGCAAAGCGCCTGGCAGGTTGACGCGGACCCGGCAGCGTTCCTCGGTGGTTTAACGCCGATCCACCTCCCAAATCCGCAACTTGGCGAGTGTTCCCGCGCTCACCAATATCACCAGCGCGCACAGAGCGACCTTGGTCATCGTCTCCATCGTACCTTCGATCAGCAGTGCGTGAATGACGCTACCCAGAATGGTTACCATGGCCAGTCCTGCATGGCCCAGGCGCCAGACCCGAAACCGCAAGTTTAGTCGCTGCCGAAAATTCCCCATTGCCGCCGCCGCAAAACCCGCCCACATGGCGATGACCCCCCATGTCGAAAAAGGTGTTGCAGACACGAAAAGCAATGCGTCCGCCACATCAGGCGGGCTTGTGATCCACAGGCCGGTCACATGGATCATAATACTTGCAGCAAGGGCCAAGCCACACCGCCTGTGCCAATGGTGGCTGTTGACCGGAGAAAGTCCGGGCAACCAACGCCCGGCCAGCAAGGGTTGCAGCAGAAGAAGACACATCCCGATGATGCCTGCGAAACCGGCGACGATGTAAATCGGCTCTCGCCACGCCAGATAGGGGCTGAAAGCCGCTGCTACGACCGGTACCAGAAGTGCGGCGATCAATGCCGCCCAGATCGCAACGCGCTTTAACACCTGTCAGACAGGTTGCAGCACGAAATGTGCAGCAAGGGTTTTGTCGTTCGCGCTCGCCATCACAGGGCGCAGGAACACAGTCTCAAATTCACCGCTGTCATAGGCCAGATGCCCGTGCGGTTGACCAAAAGCAGGCACAATCTGAGGCATTTCCAACCGGAATTCTCCGTTCGCATCGGTTAGTGTCGCCCCATGGCTGCGCTGGTCACGTTCATGCCCCTCGGTCGTGTGGGCCCATATCTGGATGCGCTGGCCGGGCAGGGGGGCTCCGTCGCCCGCGCGCCGCACGGTGCCGGTCATCCAGAACCCGCCGCCGCCGATGCGCTTCACGATCGGCGCACCGGGCCTGTAATTGTTCGACCCGCCCCGCATCGACGGTGTCGGCGCAAGACCGGCGGCGTGCGCAGGTGTGAAAATGCCGGTCATACCGGCTGCAAGTGTACCAATCCCTGTCGCAACAAACTTGCGGCGGTTGATTTCGAGTCGGGCCATTGCATCCACTCCTGTCGGTTGAATCCCATCTTCGACTGGCTTCCCTGAACCGGCGACACCCGATGTCTAAAGATAGCACGATTGTTCATGATTCCGAGAGTCGCGAAGGAGCGTGCCAAATACGCCATTCCACGCCTTTGTGAGTATCTGCAAATCGTTCCAGGGACTACACGATCACTGTGCAAAAATGCACTTTTCATGCGTTACTTTCCCAATACCTTCTGCATGGGCGAACATGAAGCCGTCTCGCAGGACCAAAAAGGAGATCAGGATTGAGTTGGAACCCCACCCATGACCCCGAATGCGCCTCCGAAAAAAATGCGCTGGAAACGCTCATCATTCCCCGCGCCCGCGATCTGGGCGGGTTCGAGGTGCGCCGCGCGCTGCCCTCGGTCAAACGCCAACTGGTTGGCCCGTTCATCTTCTTCGATCAGGTCGGCCCGGCAGAATTTGTCACCGAAGGCGGCATTGACGTGCGTCCGCACCCCCATATCGGGCTGGGAACCGTCACTTACCTCTATCAGGGCGAATTCGAACATCGCGACAGCCTCGGCACTCACCAGATGATTTACCCCGGCGAGGTCAACTGGATGGTTGCAGGCCGTGGCGTGACCCATTCCGAGCGCACCAGCGAAGAAACGCGCGGTAAAGGCCACAAGCTGTTCGGCATTCAGACCTGGCTTGCCCTGCCCGAAACGCATGAGGATATGACCCCCGAGTTCGAACACCACAAGCAAGGCGCGCTGCCCCATATCCAAGACAAGGGCGTCAGCGCACGGCTGATCCTCGGCAACGCTTATGGCGAAAGCAGCCCCGTGACGATGCTGTCCGAGACCTTCTATCTGGATGTTCAGCTTGCCCCCGGCGTGTCCTTCCCACTGCCCGACGACCACGAGGATCGCGGTGTCTATGTCACGCAAGGATCGATCGAGATTGCAGGCGACATGTTCGACGAAGGCCGCATGATGGTGTTCCGCCCCGGTGACAGGTTGTCGGCCCGAGCGGGTCCGCAGGGTGCGCGGCTGATGCTGCTGGGCGGCGCCACTTTGAACAAGGATCGCTATATCTGGTGGAATTTCGTCTCATCCTCGAAAGAAAAGATCGAGACGGCGATTCATGAGTGGAAAAGCGCCGATTGGGTCAATGGCGCGTTCCACCTTCCGGCAGGGGATAACCGCGAATTTATTGCCATTTCAGAACAGCTTGAGCGCACAAAGCCCCGGCTGGCCCGCCCGCGAGCGGCGTCAGGGGCGGGTGGGCTTGTGTAACCGTCCGTTTGCGGTGATCCTTTCTAGTATACCAGAGGGGGTACCATGAAACTTGTCATCGCAGGCGCGGGCAGCATCGGCTGCTACTGCGGCGGTTTACTGGCCCGCTCGGGGCATGCAGTGACCTTGCTGGGCCGTGCCCGTGTACTGGACCCCATCCGCGAACATGGGCTGACGGTCACGAATTACGATGGCCTCAATTACCATGTTGCGGCGGAAGCCCTGACACTTAGCACCGATCCCGCCTGCCTGGATCAGGCCGAGCTGGTCATTGTCACCGTCAAATCCGGGGCAACGGCGGATATGGCCGGTCATATCGCGGACGCCGCCTGTTGGGATGCGCCCGTCCTGTCCTGGCAAAACGGGATCGAGAATGCGGCGACCCTGCGCAAGGCGCTGCCCGGTCGCGATGTGCGCGCGGGAATGGTCCCATTCAACGTGGTCCCGAACGGCCCCGCCACCTATCACCGGGCCACATCAGGCGAAATTGTCATCCAGAACGGCCCCGGCGACCTGGCCACCGCCCTCAGCAGCCCGGACCTGCCCGTTATCGCAAGTGACCGGATCGAGGCGGTGCAATGGGGCAAGCTGGTAATCAACCTGAACAACGCGCTGAACGCGCTGTCAGGCCTGCCGCTTGTGGATCAGCTGCTCAGCCGTGACTGGCGCAACCTCATGGCCGACCAGATGGTCGAGGCGCTGTCCGTTCTCAAGGCGGCCGGGCATCCGGTGGCCTCGACAACGCCGCTTCCGGCGTGGATGACGCCGCATATCCTACGCTTGCCGACACCCTTGTTCAGCCGGATCGCAGCGCGGATGCTCACCATCGATCCCACCGCCCGGACCTCGATGGCCTATGACCTGATGGCCGAGCGGCAAACGGAAATTGACAGCCTTCAGGGCCATATCATTCGGCTGGGGCATGAAACCGGGGTGCCCACCCCCCTGTGCACAAAAGTGTCTGACCTGATCAAACACGCGCCTGATCATCCGCTGTCCCCGGAACAGATCAGGCTCTGATCCCGGTCGTCAGACGAGGCCGGTCAATATCCAGAAAATCACGGCCGACATGGCGGCGGCGGCGGGCACGGTCACGACCCAGGCTGCAATGATCGTCATGAAATGCGACCGCCGCACCAGCTTGCGCCGCCGGAATTCTTCGGGGGCCAGCTTCTGCGCTGTCGCGTTTCTCCCATTGTTCTGTTTCCGCCTGCGATCCGACTGCCATTCGCGATAGAACCCGACGCCAAAGATTGCGCCAACGGCGATATGCGTGGAACTGACCGGCAGGCCCAGCCAGCTGGCCACAATGACAGTGATCGCCGCCGACAGTGCGACGCAAAAGGCCCGCATCGGGTTCAGCTTGGTGATCTGGCTGCCGACCATCCGGATCAACTTGGGCCCGAACAGAAACAGGCCGAACGATATCCCGAACGCGCCGATGATCATCACCCATAACGGGATCGAAACCTTTTGGGCGAAATCTCCGAACTCAGCCGCGTGTACAATCGCCGCCAGAGGGCCGACCGCGTTGGCCACATCATTGGCGCCGTGGGCAAAACTCAGAAACGCGGCCGATATCACCAATGGCAAGCCGAACAGGGTTTTCAGCGACCGGGTCCGGTTCTCCATCCCCTCGGATTTGCGGCGTACCCAGGGAACCGTCAGCGCCCAGACCAGCACGCCGCTGCCCAGACCGATCAGCAGCGCCACCTCCAGTTCGATCTTCACGATCCGCTTCAGACCCTTGACCGACAGATAGGTGGCAAACGCTGCCGCCATCACCGCCACAAGGATCGGCACCCAACGC
Organism: Ruegeria sp. AD9; assembly: GCF_056542305.1. Taxonomy (NCBI): domain Bacteria; kingdom Pseudomonadati; phylum Pseudomonadota; class Alphaproteobacteria; order Rhodobacterales; family Roseobacteraceae; genus Ruegeria; species Ruegeria sp. AD9. Next base: position 70,929 of record NZ_JBQFZP010000005.1, on the reverse strand, counting down.
CGCGCGGCGGCGATCTTGTCGTCCTGATACTGGATCTTGGTCTTGATCAGCGCCAGGAACCCAGCCGCGATCACGCCGCCAAGAACCGGAGAGATCACCCAGCTGGCGGCAATCGCGCCCATCGTGCCCCAGCTCACCGCGCTCAGACCGGCAGCGGCAATCCCCGCGCCCATGACCCCGCCCACAACCGAATGCGTTGTCGACACTGGCGCACCGATCCAGGTCGCCAGATTGACCCACATGGCGGACGAGATCAGCGCCGCCATCATGGCCCAGATGAACACATTGGTGTTCTGCACCGAGGCCGGGTCGATGATCCCCTTCGAGATGGTCGAGACGACGTCGCCTCCCGCAAGCAAAGCGCCCGCGCTTTCGGCAACGGCGGCGATCACGATGGCACCGCCCATGGTCAGCGCGTTCGCACCCACCGCGGGACCCATGTTGTTGGCCACGTCATTGGCACCGATGTTGATCGCCATATAGGCTCCGAACGCGGCGGCAGCCACGACGATATAGGTGCCGTCGGCCCGACCGAACAACACCGCCGCCATCAATCCGGCAAGCACCATGAACGCCAGTGCAATTCCCGGCGCCAGCAGCGGGCGGGCGACATGAAGATTGGCGATTTCTACGCGCGAGATGCGTTGCAGGTCGCTGTCAAGCGACTGCCAGCGCGGTTTTGAATTTGTGTCAGACATGGGCTTGGTCAAAGTTTCGCAGATCGCCCGCAGCTAACGGTTTCCCGGTTCAGGGGCAAGCGCGCAGCCATCAAATTGTTGCGAAACGGCTACATCTGTCGCAGCAGCGCCTGCAACTCGGGCTCCTGCACCCGTTTGGCGGCTTCTGCCGGTGAAAACCACTGACGTTTGCGCTTATCCACTTCGGGAAAATCATCGGCAAGTTCTCGCACGGAAACCCGGTAGACGCGGGTCAGGACCGACTGTGCCGATCCCCCCTTGAAGATCTTGTCATAGGTGAATTGGCCGATGGGCTCCTTGTCGACCGCTTCTGCACGCACGCCAGCCTCTTCCCACGCCTCCAGCAGGGCCGTCTCCAACCCGTCCAGACCATTGACAGGCCAGCCCTTCGGGATGATCCAGCGCCCGGTTTCGCGGCTGGTGATCAGCAGAACCTCGTCCTGATCCTCATGCCTGCGTGTACACAGGGCCGCAAACTGCACCCTTTGGGGACGCAGGAACAAGGGGCGTCCGACCTCTTCCCAGATATTTCGCAGCCAAGCACTCATGAGATGTCTTCAAATCCTGTTTCTGTCTTCGAAACCTGTGTGACGTAACAACAATAATGCCAGACTTCAATGAAATGTCCGCTTATTTCTGATTATGACCGGTTCTTCGGTCAATTTACTGTGATTTGTGAGATTTCGTGCAACAGCCCCGAAAGCCTGAGCCGCTTGCCGGAAGCAACACGGCAATGGGTCTATTCCTGCCTGCGTTTGGCCCTCAGCGTCGGGTCGGCCTGTGTCGGGTCTTCGGGCCATGGATGTTTGGGGTATTGCGCCCGCATATCCTTGCGCACATCCGCATAAGACCCGGCCCAGAACCCCGGCAGATCGCGGGTAATCTGGATCGGGCGCTGCGCCGGGGACAGCAGCGTAATCTTCAGGGGCTGTCCGCCAACCACCGGATGCCGGGTCACTCCGAACAGCTCCTGCAACCGAACCGAGATTTCGGGGACCGCCGCGCCATAATCGATTGGTACCTTGCGCCCCAGGGGTGTTTCAAACGATCCCGGGGCGCGCCGGTCCAGTTCCTGGGACTGGGTCCAGTCCAGCCGCGCGCGCAAGGCGGGCAGCGGGTCGAACCGTTTCCAGTCCTCCGCGCTTTTGACACCGGACAGCATCGGCAACAGCCAGTCGTCCAGCTCGGCCATCAGACCCTCGACCGAAAAGTCGGGCAGGTCCACCCCGTCGGCGCGCACCAGTTCCACCCGCGCGGCCAGCCGTGCGGCGGCCCCGTCCAGCCGCAATCCCAGATCGCGCACCCCGTCCAGCATCGCACGCGCCACGGCGGCGTCCGGGACATCCTTCCAGATGCGGTCGTCCAGCGTGATCGCCCCAAACCGCTCCTGCTGTCGTGACACAACCCGCCGCTCACGTTTTGACCAGGCGCAAACCTCGGCCCAATGGATCTGGTCGGCGAACAGTTCGCGGATCTCGCGTTCCGAAATCTGGGTGGCCATCCGCACCTTTGCCTCGCGCGGGTTTCCATCGGTGTCGGTGACAACCAGAAAAGGCGCCGCCGCCAGCGAATCGCCGCTGTCCAGCACGACACCTTTGCCCCCCGACAACACATAACGCGGCGCATCGCCCTTGCGCCGCTGTCCGATACGATCGGGATAGGCGAGGGCGGCCATGGCGGCAGCGCTCAGATCATCCGTCTTGCTTCCGGCCTGTTTCCTCAACCGCTTGGCCTCGGCATTGATCCGATCCACGGCGCCCATGTTCACCTGCCAGACCCGGTTGCGCTGAAAGGTGCGCACATCCCGCAGTGCCTCTTGCCGCAAGGCGATATCCACCGGCGCGCCGCGCAGGGGGTCGCGTTCGGCCATCAAGGCGGCCAAAGGCGCGGCACTCGGTCCGGCCCGCACCAGCATATGCCCCAGCCGGGGATGCAACGGCAGCGCCGCCAGCGCCCGCCCGTGTTCGGTGATCCGCCCCTTGCCGTCCAGCGCGCCCAGCATCGCCAGAAGGGCGCGCGCCTCGGCCATCGCGCCTTCGGGTGGCGGGGTCAGAAAGGCCAGATCGGCGGCATCCGCGCCCCACAGCGCCAGCTCCAGCGCCAGCCCGGTCAGATCGGCGGCTTCAATCTCGGCAGGCGGGTACGCGGCCAGCGCGCCATCCTCCCCCTTTGACCACAGCCGGTAACACAGCCCCTCTGCCACACGGCCCGCACGACCCGCGCGTTGCGTGGCCTCGGCCCGTGTAACCCGCTCGGTCACCAGCCGGGACATGCCCGAGCCCGGATCAAACCGCGCCCGCCGCGCTTGCCCCATATCCACCACCACCCGGATATCGGGGATCGTCAGCGAGGTTTCGGCAATCGACGTCGCCAGCACCACCTTGCGCCCGGTCTCAACCGGGGCAATCGCTGCGCGCTGGGCCGCAAAGGGCATGGCTCCGAACAGCGGGCGCACCGTGCAACTGGCGGGCAGGCGTCCGGTCAGGGCTGCTTCAGCCCGCCGGATTTCACCTTCACCGGGCAGAAACACCAAGATCCCGCCACCGATGGCGCGGGTCTCGCGCTCGGCCTCAACGACCAGATCGACCAATGCATCCAGCCGCCGTGCCTGAGGCCCCAAGGGCCGGTCCAGCCAGCGCATCTCGACAGGAAAACTCCGGCCTTCCGACGTAACCAGCGGCGCGGCCATCAGGCGCCCCACCGGGTCCGCGTCCAATGTGGCCGACATGGCCAGCAGAATCAGGTCGTCGCGCAGCGCGCCCGTGACCTCAAGGCACAGCGCCAACCCCAGATCCGCGTTTAGCGAGCGTTCGTGGAATTCATCAAAGATCACCGCCCCGATGCCCGGCAGGTCAGGGTCCGATTGCAGCATCCGGGTCAGAATGCCCTCGGTCACCACCTCGATCCTTGTGTCTTTTGACACTTTCGCATCGCCCCGCACGCGATAGCCAACACTCTGGCCCGCGCGCTCTCCCAGCGTCTCTGCCATCCGCTCTGCCGCGGCCCGTGCCGCCAGCCGCCGCGGCTCCAGCATCACGATCCTGCCGCCGCACAGACCCGCCTCCAGCATCGCCAGCGGAACCCGCGTGGTCTTGCCCGCACCGGGCGGTGCTTGCAGCACAGCACGGCCCTGCGCCCGCAGGGTGTCCAGCAGGCCGGGTATGGCATCGTCTATAGGCAGGCGTAGGGTCATCCGGCCCTTATCCGCGATCCCGCAGGTGGCGTCCAGTTTCCGCGCTCACATCAGTAAATCGCCCCGCACGAAATGACGCAGGCTGCGCGATCTTCGCACTTCCTGCCGCCTCCGGTCTGGACAAACACCCCCCAAGCACGGCAACTGTTCCTGCCTCTAGGAACGGGACAAGAATGCAGACAGACAGCCTGAGCGACAGAATTCTGAAGGGCGAGCGCCGGGCGCTGGCGCGTGCGATCACCCTTGTTGAAAGCAATCGCGCCGATCACCGGGCACAGGCCAGCGACCTTCTGGCCCAGCTTGCCGGTTCGGGGCGTCAGGCGCTGCGTATCGGTCTGTCCGGCACACCCGGCGTGGGCAAGTCCACCTTCATCGAAAGCTTTGGCATGATGCTGACGGGGCAGGGGCTGCGCGTCGCGGTTCTGGCGGTCGATCCCAGCTCGGCCCGCTCGGGCGGCTCGATCCTGGGCGACAAGACCCGGATGGAACGCCTGAGCCGCGAGCAGAACGCCTTCATCCGGCCCTCTCCCAGCCAGAGCCACCTTGGCGGCGTCGCCCGCCGCACCCGCGAGGCCATCGCCCTGTGCGAGGCCGCAGGCTATGACGTGGTGCTGATCGAAACCGTGGGCGTGGGACAGTCGGAAACGGTGGTGTCCGAACTGTCAGACCTGTTCCTGCTGCTGCTGGCCCCGGCGGGTGGGGACGAGTTGCAGGGCGTCAAGCGCGGCATCATGGAAATGGCGGACATCATTCTGGTCAACAAGGCCGATGGCGACCTGAAAGCCACCGCCACCCGCACCTGCGCGGATTATGCCGGCGCACTGCGGCTGCTGCGCAAACGCCCGCAGGACCCCGAAGGTTTCCCCAAGGCAATGACCGTTTCCGCCGTCGAAGAGCACGGGCTGGAACAGGCCTGGGAGGAAATGCAAACCCTGACCAAATGGCGCCGCGACACCGGTATCTGGGAGGCAAACCGCGCCGCCCAGGCCCGCTACTGGTTCGGTCAGGAGGTCCGCCACGCCCTTCTCGCCCGTCTCGATACACCTCAGGCCCGCGCCGAGATGGAGCGCCTGAATGACCAAGTCTCGCAGGGACGACTCAGCCCGGCGGTTGCTGCCGGACAACTTCTGGACACGCTCGGCTGAAGGGCCGTCATGGCCGCTTCACCTTTTGCCAAATACTCTCGCCAACGGCATGGCCCGTCCGGGCCATTCCTGCATGGCAGGCAAAATGAAAGATTTCGCGCAGCCCGTCTTGACCCTCCGCGCGATTCCCACTACACGCATCCAACCAGTTTTCGGGCGCGACTTCGGGTTGCGCCCCTTGTGATTTGGCCGCGGGTACCTAGCCCGGCCTCCAGAAACAAAGGAAGAAACCATGTCGCGCCGTTGCGAACTGACCGGAAAAGGCCCGATGACTGGCAACAATGTCAGCCACGCCAAAAACAGAACTCGTCGTCGTTTTCTGCCGAACCTGAACGACGTTACCCTGCAGTCCGAAACTCTGGGCCGTGGCGTCAAGCTGCGCATCTCGGCGGCTGCGCTGCGTTCGGTTGACCACCGCGGTGGTCTGGACGCGTTCCTGGCCAAAGCCAAGGACGATGAGCTGTCGGCAAATGCTCTGAAAGTGAAGAAAGAAATTGCCAAGGCGCAAGCTTCGGCCTAAGGTCTTTCACTTAACAGTATTTCAGGCCCTGCACCTTATCGGTGCGGGGCCTTTTCTGTTGGGTCAGCCCCTTTCGGCCTCCATTGTTTTCAATCTGGAACTAATTTTTCGCCATTGGTGAACTTCTTCACATACAGGTTTCCGAATCTGACCTAACGTCACTGTCATCCATCAGGCGGGGGCCACATTATGACGTTAAAAAGTTTTTATCTTTTCTTGTTTCTGGCCGCGGTATTCCGCAAGGCGATTGCAACCTGCACACGGATGCAGCGCTGGGTGAACCGGTCCCATACCAGCTTCACCACAGACAGGGTGAAAAGACCCGGACTGGATTATTGAAAAACAGCTTCAAGCGCGACCCTTTGGCGCTTGAAGCTTTTCCCGTTGCTGACCTATAGCTGGGTCAGAATGAGACCTTCTGTTACCAGATTTCTGCCTTATGTGCTGACCCTTCTGCTGGTTCTGACCGGGCAGGGGCTGGCCATGTCGCGCGGTATGGACAAGGCGGTGGGTCAGATGGTGCTGTGTACGGGCACCGGCCCGGTTGTCGTCTATATGGACGAAAACGGGCAACCGACCGCCCCGCCGCATTACTGCCCGGACTACGCAATATCCTTGCTGGGGGCCGTTGCGGTTGCCGAACAGGCACTGCCAGCCGCGCCGGAACAGGCGCAACCAGCACCGCTGCGGCATCTGGGCAACCAGATCGCCCTTCCGGTTCCCGCAACCCCGGCCCGCGCGCCTCCTGTCAGCGTTTGAAACCCACCCATTTCAAACCTTTATACAGGAGAGGCACGATGTCCCTCAAAACCACTCTGCTCGCAACCCTGGCCTCCGTGTCGCTGGCCATCCCCGCCTTTGCCGAAGGCACCATCACGGTTGACGACGCCTATGCCCGGTCCTCGGGCAAGACCGCCATCGCCGGTGCTGCGTTCATGATGATCCATAATCAGGGTGATGCGGATGACCGGCTGATCGGTGTAACCTCAGACGCGGCAGCGCGTGTTGAATTGCACACGCACCAGGTCGATGAAAACGGCGTGGCCAAGATGGTGCATGTCGAAGAAGGATTTGCCATTCCAGCCGGTGAAACCCACATGCTGAAACGCGGCGGCGACCATGTGATGTTCATGGGGCTGACGGCCCCGTTCGAACAGGACGCCAAGGTGCCGGTCACGCTGATCTTTGAAAAGGCAGGCGAGGTTGAGATCGAGATTCCCGTGGATCTGGAGCGTCAGGACAAAGGCGGCCACGGAACGCATTCGAACTAGGGCAACGCCTGTCTTCGGGCCGCGCGGCAGCCCTCATCCATGCGTCAGGCCGGGCTTTGCCCGGCCTGTTTTCCATGCGGCCGCGGATGGCGTTATTTGTTGATGGTTTTCAGGCCGACACGGTCGCCCGCCTGATGGAATCGCGAGGCCAGCCAGAACATGACAGCGGCCATGGCCAGCGCCGAGAATGCGATACCCCAGCCCAGCGCTACCAGCGCCACCGCAGGCCAGATCATCAGGACAAGCCCGACGACAAGCGCGACAAATCCCGATACGCGCATGGAGCCGCGTTGCGGGTCACTTGCATGCATCCGCCCGGCAGCCGCCAAGGATCCGATCCCGATGATCAGCGCCCATGCGCCCAACAGGAAAAACGCCAGTTTCACCGTGCCTTCCGGCCAGATCAGCAGGACAAGCCCGATCAGAAGCGCGCCGATCGCAGCACCTCCCAGCACCCCGCGACGGCCAACACCCAAAAGCGTCAGCCCACCGTCGAGGATCAGCAACACTCCGACCAGCCGCAGCAGCAGCGCGATGCTGCCCGATGGCCAGAACAGGGCCGCGATGCCTACTACCCCGGCCAGCACCCCGCGCAGCAGAAAAGTCCACCACAGGCTGGAAAGCTGTTCCCCCAGCATGTCACGCCCGGCCATGCTGCCGTCATCCAGGATTTCACCGGTGCGGGGGTCTTGATCAGTCATGGGGCATCCTCCAGTCGTTATCGCAGATAGTGTACACAAATTAAGCCAGCGTTGTCTGTAGCTTAAGAATATCCCGCAAGAAGCTGCCCGACCCATCGCGGAACCGTTTCGGATGCCCTGCCGACAATGCGCTCGTCAAAGCCCGACGGCCCGGGCGTCGGCTCCAGATTGATCTCGACCGTCCGCGCACCCGCCGCCTGCGCCTCGTGGACAAAGGCCGCCGCCGGATAGACCTGACCCGAGGTGCCGATGGCGGCAAAGATCGACGCGCTGGCAAGGTGGTCGTAGATGTCGTCCATGTAATAAGGCATCTCGCCGAACCAGACCACATCGGGCCGGGCGGTGGGCTGGCCGCAGGCGGGGCAGGGCTCGGCGACGGCCATCTCAGGCGGGGCGGGCCAGCGATGATCGCACCCGGAACACAGGGCACCCGCCAATGTGCCATGCATGTGGATGACACCCGTCGCACCGCCTGCTTCATGCAGGTTGTCTACGTTCTGGGTCACGATCACGACCTCTGCGGGCCAGCCCTGCTGCAACCGGGCCAGCGCCATGTGGGCCGCGTTGGGCTGCACGGCGGCGGCCTGAACGCGGCGTGCATTGTAAAACTCTTGCACCAAGGCGGGATCGCGCGCAAAGCCCTCGGGCGTGGCCACATCCTCGATCCGGTGCTGCGCCCACAGCCCGCCTTCGTCGCGAAAGGTGCTCAGCCCGCTTTCAGCCGAAATCCCGGCCCCGGTCAGAATGACGATCTTTCCCATATCCCCTCCGCGCGTTACACCTTGGCCATGACACACCGTATCCTCTTTGTCTGCCTGGGCAATATCTGCCGCTCTCCCGCGGCCGAGGGCGTCTTTCGCGCCCGCGCACCGCATCATGCAACCGACAGTGCCGGAACCATGGGCTGGCACGCGGGCAATCCACCCTATGGCCCGATGCAGAAGGCCGCAATCCGCAGAGGCATTGACCTTGGCGACCTGCGCGCGCGCCAGTTCACCGTCGCGGATTTCGACCGGTTCGACCTGATCATCGGCATGGATGCCCAAAACATCGCCGATATCGAAGACCTGCGCCCGTCGGGCAACGGCACGCCGGTTCGCCTGCTGACGGATTTCGCCCCTCAGACCGGTGCCGATCACGTACCCGATCCGTATTACACGCGGGATTTCGACGGCGCGCTGGACCTGATCGAAGCGGCGGTCGAGGGGCTTGCCGCCCATCTGGACACCTAGCCGCCGGTCACCCGCAACTGGCCGCTCAGCCAGGGCAGCTTGGCAACCGCCGGGTCCACGATCTGGTTCTGCATCAGGCGCCGGGTCATGCCCGCAACCTCCTGCGGGACCTGATCGGACCACTCGGTGCGCGCCAGCAGCGATATGTTGCGCGAGAACTCTCCGAACGGGGCAGGGTGCGCCTCCAGCCCCTCATGGAACCGCGCCGCGCGCATGAAGCCCAGCGGCGTGGTGATCGCCCAGCCCAGACCCCGCGCCACCATGGCCATCAGCGCCATGTGCGAGCCGATCTCGAACCGTTCCTCGAACACCTGCGACCGGCGCGCCAGATGCGCCTCGATCTGGCGGCTGATCAGCTGCTCGCGGGCATAGCGCAGAAACGGCAGCCGCTCCTGCACGGCCTCGACCCCGCCCGATCCCTGCGGCGCCACCAGAATGAACGGATCATGGACCAGCGGGTATTCGACCACCCCCTCCAGCACTTCGCCGCTATGGGCGGTGACCGCCATATGCAGGCGCTGCTCGGCCAGCGCCTCGAACAGATCAAGGCTCGACAGGGTGATCAGCTTGAATTTCGACCGGGTCAGGCTGTCGGCCAGCAAGGTGGCCAGCCGCGGTGTCAGATCATTGTCGAAATCGTCGATCAGCCCGATCGACAGCGTGGTCAGATGCCCCAGATCCATGACCGACAGCTCGCTCTGGGCCATGTGCAGCTCGGCCAGAACCGCCTCGGCCCGCGCAAGGAAACTGCGCCCCGCCTGCGTCAGCCGCATCGGTCGCCGCCCGTGATCGACCAATTCGGTCCCCAGCGCGTTTTCCAGATTGCGCAATTGCTGCGATACGGATGGCTGGCTGAGCCCCGTGATCTCGGCAGCCTGTGCCACCGATCCCGTCCGCGCCAAAGCCTCGAACACTTCAAGGCCCCGCAGAGTCAGCCCTTTCATTACCATGCAATACACCTTTCGCTGCGCCTTTCTGGGGCGCAGCGTGGATCAGGTCAAGCATTCTGACCGGGTTAGCTGCAGATCGCCTGCGCCATCTGGCCAAAGTTCTGGTACCGATCCCACAGCGCATCATCGCGCGCGGATTTCGACATCTTCAGCACCTGCGCCTGATGGGGGTCCTTGAACCATTTCGCCACGGTCTTCTGATCGCTGCGCGTCAACGCCTGATCCGCCACGCGCTGAATGCAGCTGCACCGGTCCCGCGTCGCGGCCGAGCGGTCCGACGCCATGCACGCCTGCCTGATCTGCGCCGCATCCGCGACCTGAGCCACCGCCGTCAGCGATGCCGCACAAAATGCGATAATGAGGAACTGTTTCATACTCGAGCCTCGTTTTTGCCTGCCCGGACGGGTCTTATGCCCCTCTCGGTCTGCGGCGGAGTATGAATCAAACGGGCGCGCGGATCAATCATACGTTGCGAAAAAGTGATTGCAAGCGGCTGGGATGTCGCGGTATCTGGTCCGACTTTGATTAGATCTCTTTCGTGAGACCAATATGCTTAAGAAATATGGGCGCACTTTCCACCTGCCGCAATCTCCCGGGGCCACCAGTGATGACAAGATCATGTCCAGCGTTGACGCGTTGGTGTCGGTTGACGAGGTGGTCTTTACTGAAAAGATGGACGGCGAGAACACGACTATTCACAGCCACGGCTGTCACCCCCGCAGTATTGACGCACGATACCACCCGTCTCGAGATTGGATGAAGGCCTTCGCTGCCGGAATTTCGCCCCAGCTTGCCGAAGACGAGCGCATTGTTGGTGAATATCTGTTTGCGCGCCACTCCATAGCGTACTCGGCATTGCCGACCTATTTCCTTGGATTCGCGTGGGTAAAGCAGGGCATGGTACAATCTTGGGACGCGACGCTTTCACGCTTCGTCGAGCTTGGGATCACCGCTGTGCCCGAACTCTATCGCGGGCGGTTCTCTGCTAAGGTCGTGGCGGATGTGATAGCAGACTTGAATTTGGATACTCAGGAGGGGTTTGTCGTTCGCACAACGGCTGCGTTTAACGAGGAAGACATGCCCACTCGCCTCGCGAAATACGTGCGCGAGGGCCACGTGCAAAGTGAGACGCATTGGATGAACGAGGAGTTGGTTAAAAACAGGTTGCTCTGAACGGTCATAGGCCTCGCAATCAAAGGGTTTCGCCGGGCTCTCGTCCCACCTTGACCACAGCCCATTTCCGACGCATATCCCCAACCCATGACAGACCTCGCTCATATCCGCAATTTCTCCATCGTCGCGCATATCGACCATGGCAAATCCACCCTTGCTGACCGGCTCATTCAAGAGACCGGGACAGTGCAGGATCGTGACATGAAGGAACAGCTGCTCGACAGCATGGATATCGAGCGCGAGCGTGGCATCACCATCAAGGCCAACACCGTCCGCATCGACTATACCGCCGATAATGGCGAGACATATGTGCTGAACCTGATCGACACCCCCGGCCACGTGGATTTCGCCTACGAGGTCAGCCGGTCGATGCGCGCGGTCGAGGGCTCGCTGCTGGTCGTGGACAGCACCCAGGGGGTCGAGGCGCAGACGCTGGCGAACGTGTATCAGGCCATCGACGCCGATCATGAGATCGTGCCGGTCCTGAACAAGATCGACCTGCCCGCGTCCGATTGTGACCGCGTGGCCGAGCAGATCGAGGACGTGATCGGCATCGACGCCAGCGACGCCATCCGGGTCAGCGCCAAGACCGGGCAGGGCATCCACGAGACGCTGGAAGCGATCGTGCACAAACTGCCCGCGCCGCAGGGCAATCTGGACGCGCCGCTCAAGGCGATGCTGGTGGATTCGTGGTACGATGCCTATCTGGGCGTCATCGTTCTGGTCCGCATCATGGACGGCACGCTGAAGAAGGGGATGCGGGTCAAGTTCATGTCGAACGGCACTCTGCACCATGTCGACCGCGTCGGTGTCTTCCGCCCGGAAATGCAGATGATCGACAGCCTCGGCCCGGGTGAGATCGGCTTTCTCACCGCCTCGATCAAGCAGGTCCGCGACACCCGCGTCGGCGACACCATCACCAATGACCGCAATGGCACCGAAGTCGCACTGCCGGGCTTCAAACCCGCACAGCCGGTGGTGTTCTGTGGCCTCTTCCCGGTGGACAGCGCCGAATTCGAAGACCTGCGCGACGCGATCGAAAAGCTGGCGCTGAACGACGCCTCATTCTCGTATGAAATGGAAACCTCGGCCGCGCTTGGCTTTGGCTTCCGCTGCGGCTTCCTTGGCCTTCTGCACCTTGAGGTCATCCGCGACCGGATCGAGCGTGAATACGATATCGACCTCATCACCACCGCGCCCAGCGTGATCTATCACGTCTACATGAAAGACGGTGAGATGATCGAGCTGCACAACCCCGCCGACATGCCCGACCTGTCCAAGGTCGACCACCTTGAGGAACCGCGCATCAAGGCGACCATTCTGGTGCCCGACGAATATCTGGGCGACGTGCTGAAACTCTGCCAGGACCGCCGCGGCATCCAGATGGACCTGACCTATGCGGGCCAGCGCGCCATGGTCGTCTATGACCTGCCCCTGAACGAGGTTGTCTTTGACTTCTACGACCGCCTGAAATCGGTTACCAAGGGCTATGCCAGCTTTGACTACCAGATGACCGGCTACCGTCAGGACGCGCTGGTCAAGATGTCGATCCTTGTGAATGACGAACCGGTCGATGCGCTGTCGACCATGGTTCACCGCGACCGGGCCGAGATGCGGGGCCGCGCGATGTGCGAAAAGCTCAAGGACCTGATCCCGCGCCACATGTTCAAAATCCCGATCCAGGCCGCCATCGGAGGCAAGGTCATCGCCCGCGAGACCCTGTCCGCCCTGCGCAAGGACGTGACCGCCAAATGCTACGGCGGCGACGCCACCCGGAAACGCAAACTGCTGGACAAGCAGAAGGCGGGTAAAAAGAAGATGCGCCAGTTCGGGAAGGTCGATATCCCGCAGGAGGCGTTTATTTCAGCACTTAAAATGGACAGCTAAGGCTGTCCATTTTTAGTGACGGTGGGCGAAAGCGGTTGGCGCAGCTAACCGGCGTGCCCACACGGTGATCAACTACTTCTCAGAAAGTTGTCTGAGCAAAGCGCCTCAGCTTTTTGGACTATCCAGGGTAATGGCCATCTTTCCATATTTCGCGGCAATCTTGGAAAAAAGCATCGTTCTCAATATACTTTTCTAGAATAAATTCGACAAATGCAGGGCTGTATTGCGGGCTTGATTGCTCGTGTGGCTTGGAGACCATTTCAGGTCTTTGAATTTCATCAATATCTTCAGCAAATTTGATTGCCTGTATGTCATGAGTATTGATCGGTTTATCAAGTTGCAGGCTTTCGTTGATAATTCTTATCACTTCGCCTTGTTTGTGCGGAAAACCATCACTCAGGCGAGGCAGATGGACAACCGGTGCACCCGGGTCATTGGTGATGCGGACTTCCGCGCTAGATGAAGCCGAGTGCGTCAGAACAACGTTTGCACCAAACGGCGCTTCAACAACTTTTCGGATGTTGCCGAGCCACTCTTCCCTAATTTTTTCTAGTTCTCGCTTCAGAAAGTCCTCTAAGTCACTCCTTGTGCAAGGTTCGCTCTTTGGTCCATGTCTAAAGTAAATCGTGCCTTTGCTAAACGCGGTCTTTTGAGTGCTGGCATCGATTTGATAAGTACCGACTTTCGTAAAGACGAGGGGGGCGGCGACAGGTTTCACTAAAATCGCAGGAAAACTCTTCTCAGCTCTAACTACACGAACAACTTTGGCTCCTGAATAGTCAGATCCAGTGTATTTTCTGATTTGATCCGCTAGAGCAGCACCGTCCAAATCAAAAAGAGCGTCGCAGTTAAATTCTGAAGGTGTGCCGTCGTCTTCAATACCGAAAACGAGAATCCCGCCGCGAGTATTGGCAAAAGCCACTACATCTTTGATGGTCTCAGCCCAAAATGCTGCCCTCTTTTGAGGTGAAAACTCGCGTTTAAAGTCAATTAAATCACTTTCGTCATTCGTGGCTTCTGCCAGCTTTATCAGAGACTCGGACATATTTGGCTTCCAGGAGAATTTTATCTCATTGTGAGACGTAAGTGTGGATTTTTCAAGCACTTAGGAGGCTAGGGTCGAAGGTCTTTCCTAAAACTGTGGGGTCCACGCCATGGCTTCAACCCACCCGCCCGGCGGCACCGCCGGGCCGCGTCATGCTGAAAGCATGCCTCCAGCATGACCCGCCCGTCGAACCGAAGGTTCGCCTTTGGCGAAACAAACCAAAGATTTGCCTCTGGCAAAACGGGCGGCGTGTTTGCGCCGCTCTTCGGTTCCATCGACCACTCGTAGGGCGGGCTTCAGCCCGCCAATCCACCACTCCCCCAATTCCCGACCTCAAAACCAATGCGCATGGACAGGCTGTGTCCGGTGGCGGGCTGAAGCCCGCCCTACGGGGTGGGGTTGGTTGGGCGGTTGTATCTGCGCTTGCGTCCTTGGGGCTTTGGCCGTTTGGGGCCTTCGGGTCTGCGGGTCAACCGCCGAAACCACACCTCACCCGCGCGGCACCAGATGCAACCATTGCATCGGGAAACCGCGGCCTTCGGACAGGATCGGCCATTTGAAATCATCCCCCAGCTGGATAATCTCATCCATCTCGGACGTGTCGCGCACGCTTCCGTCCACATAGGCGACATCAAAATACCCGGCGCAGAACGTTTCGATCGCTTTCAGTTTCGCATCGCCATCCTCCACCATCTGGGGGTGCAGTTCGATCAGAAACTCCGATCTGCGGAAATGCGTCAGAAAATCTTCGGTCAACAGGCTGAATTCGACACCCTCGATATCGATCAGAAAGAAGATGTCCGCCGGGTCAGGGGCCACGCTTGCGATGTTTTCAACCGTGTCCGTCAGCGCATCCCCAAACACCGTCACACGGTCGCCCACGCCGTTATGCTCCGCTGTTTCCCGGATCACATCCCGGCCTTTTGCCGAAACCTCAAAGCACACGCTTTTTTCGAACTGCCCGGCGGCCACCAGCCCGACGCCCCAAAAGCCGTCCGCCGCGCCGATATCCACCAGCACCGGCTTGTCCGAGCTGCTCAGCACCTTCAGGTTCTGCTGCTCATACAGGCCAAAGATTTTCGTGGCCGTATCCGAATGCCCGCCCCAGAATGCGTTTTCGACAAAGCGAAACCCTTTCATCGGCCCGCACAGCACCTGTCCGCGGCTTTGTTCCAGCACGAACAGCGAAAACTCGTTGCGGAACCTGCGCACAATGCTCTTGAACTCTCGATGTTGTCGTTTTGGAAATCGCATGTTCTGTCTGGGGCTTTTCAAGTTTGACCGGACGCCCCCGGATGAGGGCAGTTGCCTGAAATCCCTGTTTAAGTTGAGGCGCGCGGTGTTGGAAGGAAAAACGCAATGCGCAATACCCGGCAGGATGGGGTTTTCTTCTTGTCCACCTTTCCCGCGCATGAACCCTTGATGAAGTTTCCTTCAGGCAGGTTGCAACCGCCGCGCGCCCTTCCAATCTCAGTCACAGGCCACCACGGCCCGCACCCCAAAGAAGGGTGCCGATCATCAGATCAGAGAATTCCGTAGCCTGCGCACCGGGACTGTTTTCGACCACGTTCCGGCCCGTCAGGTGAACCGAAGCGTTTCCGGCCCGGTCGGGTTGTTAAGGGGTATGAGCCGCCGTTGCTCACGGATTGCGGCGGAGGGGGTGTTGGTACCACCGCCGGGCCGGAACGCTTCTCAGAAACGGAACCAGCGTCTCCATCGTGCGGAGACAGGCCGGGCGGCCAGTTCACCGCCTGCGACAGGATCCAGACCGCCCCGCGCCAGAATGCGGCGTTCCTCGGCGCGGGTCATCTGGATCTCGCGGACCTTCAGCGCGGCCTCGCGCGCGGTGACATAGCGGCCGTCCGGTCCCGGTTCCATACCGGGGATGTTGCGCCCCTTCGACCACATCCCCCGCAGACCCGACAGCGGGTGCTTCCATCCAATCTCCTCATCATCCTGCAACTGCCAGATCCGGTTGGCCTCGGTCATCGAGACCAGCGCGGCCAGCGGCTTGCCGTGCCGGGTCAGGATGATCACCTCGCGCGGGTCCTGGGCGCGGGTGATCAGCGGCCCCAGATGGGCGCGGGCATAGGAAATGGTGCAGCGCATCGGCGAATCTCCGTCTGTACGATTCGTAAGATTGGGGGTCCGAGCGTTGTACAAATCGCACAATTTCGGCCTAACGGTCCGTACGGAGCGTTTTGCACCCGCAGCATCGCGGGAATTTCGGGTGCCGGGGTCATGTCCGGTTTTTTCCGCCCTCAACCCTTCGCAGGATCGGGGATTCTGGGGTTATCCACAAAATTCTCCCGCTGGATATCAACATCTTATCCCCGTCTAATTTTCATGCTGCAGTGCTATTTTCTTGTCGGATGCAGGGCGTGGTGCAACAGTCATCTCACCGCACAGGGTCTTCGGAACCGGGGCGGGACGCAAAGGCCAAGGGGGTCTGAGCAGAGGAAGGCGGATCTTAGGATTTGCATTTAACTGCAAAGGCTTACCGGTTGGTGATCAGCCAGATATGGGTCTCGGACCCAGGTCGGGTGGCCATCTTCTCAAACGGCCAATGCATGTCGCGATGGACCTTAGGGGACAAAGCGGCGGCTGCAGTCTCTCAGGGGGCTGGGGCGACTGGATCGGAGTGCTCCTCGGGGTGCGTCGACCCGGTAAGGCGTCAGGGCGTATCCGTAAGGGTACATGCAAAGACCGCGTCTGCGCACCTGACGCCTTTTCTTATGCCGAAATTCGGTTTCATACAGGCTACCACTCACCCCTGCCGAACGGGAACGGGGCTCTTCTGCGTGCGCGAAAGAGCCCCGATTTAGTGTCAGATATGCAATGCCGCGTCTATGCACCTGTAGGGCTAGATTACTGCGTGTGGGCGCAATCTTCAACCATATATTGCGTTAGAGTCCGGGTTGCCCGCAAGATAAGCGCGTTTACAGGCTTTCCTGCACGTCCGAAGCTGCGTTCTGGATTGCATCCCCGGCCTTTTCGATATCTTTACCCGCGCCTTTGGCGGTTTCGCAGGCGGTCAGTGCAAACAGGCTCAGGCCAATCAGAATTACGCGGATCATGTGTGTCTCCTCAGTGCTCGATACGGATTCGGTAGCACCTTTCTCGACACCAAGCCAGAGCTAGCCTTTGTCCTCACCGCAGAACAGCTCGTACACCACTTCAAGCATCCGGCGCGGGCGGTCATCGGCCAACCGGTAGAAGATGGTTTTGCCCTCTCTGCGCGGTATCACAAGCCCCTCCAGACGCAGGCGGGAAAGCTGTTGCGAAACAGCGGCTTGTCTGGCGGACAACAGCTCTTCCAACTCGGTGACAGATTTCTCACCGGACACCAGGTGACACAGGATCATCAGCCGGCCTTCGTGACTGATTGCTTTGAGGAAGTTGGACGCGCGTGTCGCATTATCGACCATTCGATCCAGGTCGTGTTGCGACATGTCCTGGGACAGCTGTGGAAGTGCCATCGAATGTGTTCCTTGTGAACCCGTTGACCGGGCGTAGTTTCCGTTACGTAAAGCTCGTCGCCTGCGAGCCCCTTCAGTACATGTTTCGATCAATTATTGCTATATATATGAATCAAAAAACCGTGATCAGAAAAGGGGAACCCGCAGCCGTTTTTCCCGCAGCCCCTTGTGCAGGGCGCAATCACGGATGTGGTGGTACTGCGAGGCAGCGGCAGGTGTGGCATTCTTATTGGCGTTGGTCCACATTCGTTCTGTGTTCTCACCGACACCCCCTTGCAGCCCCCCGGAGCCAACACTAAGACTCAGGTAACACTTGTTGGGATAATGTCCCGATCCACAGCAAAACAGGCAGGTTGCGAATGTTCGATCCCGTAGATACCTACATGAATACGCTTGTCCCCATGGTCGTTGAGCAGACCAGCCGGGGCGAGCGCGCTTACGATATTTTCTCCCGCCTGCTGAAAGAGCGGATCATTTTCATCAACGGCCCGATACACGATGGCATGAGCCATCTGATCGTGGCCCAGCTGCTGCACCTTGAAGCGGAAAACCCCAAAAAGGAAATCTCGATCTACATCAACTCGCCCGGTGGCGTTGTGACCAGCGGTTTGTCGATTTACGATACAATGCAGTATATCAAGCCGAAATGTTCCACTTTGGTGATCGGTCAGGCCGCCTCGATGGGATCGGTTCTGCTGGCCGGTGGCGAGAAAGGGATGCGCTTTTCGCTGCCCAACAGCCGGATCATGGTGCACCAGCCCAGCGGCGGATATCAGGGCCAGGCCAGCGATATCATGATCCACGCGGCCGAGACGCAAAAGCTCAAGGATCGCCTTTATGATATCTATGTGCGTCATACCGGGCAGACAAAAAAGGCGGTTGAAAAAGCGCTGGACCGTGACAATTTCATGAGCCCGGAAGAGGCCAAGGAATGGGGCCACATCGACGAGATCGTGGAAAATCGCGCAAAAATGGACGCGGATGAGGTCTGAGTTTCGGAGCCTGCGCCACCGGTGCAGGAACCATTTTGAGATTGTAGCGGCCAAAGCGCTGGCCTAAGCTGCACGAACAGGCGAAAACGCATCCCCGCCGGGGGTGCTGGGATGAGGCCCGAAAGGTAGATCATGGCGACGAATTCAGGCGGTGACGGGAAAAACACGCTCTACTGCAGCTTCTGCGGCAAAAGCCAACATGAGGTGCGCAAGCTGATCGCAGGCCCGACCGTTTTCATCTGTGATGAATGTGTCGAACTTTGCATGGACATCATCCGCGAAGAGACCAAGGCCAGCGGGCTGAAGTCTTCGGACGGCGTTCCGACGCCCAAGGATATCTGCGAGGTGCTGGACGATTACGTGATCGGTCAAGCCACCGCAAAACGCGTTCTGTCGGTTGCGGTACACAACCACTACAAACGTCTGAACCACGCCCAGAAGGCGGGCAATGATATCGAACTGGCGAAATCCAATATCCTGCTGATCGGCCCCACCGGCTGTGGCAAGACATTGCTTGCGCAAACGCTGGCCCGGATACTGGATGTTCCCTTTACCATGGCCGATGCCACAACGCTGACCGAAGCCGGTTACGTGGGCGAGGATGTTGAGAACATCATTCTCAAGCTGTTGCAGGCCAGCGAATACAATGTCGAACGCGCGCAGCGCGGCATCGTCTATATCGACGAGGTCGACAAGATCACCCGCAAATCCGAGAACCCGTCGATCACGCGCGACGTGTCCGGTGAAGGCGTACAGCAGGCGCTGCTGAAACTGATGGAAGGCACCGTGGCCAGCGTTCCGCCGCAGGGCGGCCGCAAACACCCGCAGCAGGAATTCCTGCAGGTGGACACCACGAACATCCTGTTCATCTGTGGCGGCGCTTTTGCGGGTCTGGACAGGATCATTGCACAACGCGGCAAGGGCTCGGCCATGGGTTTTGGCGCCGATGTGCGTGACAATGACGAGCGCGGCGTGGGCGAGATCTTCAAGGATCTGGAACCTGAAGATCTGCTGAAATTTGGCCTGATCCCCGAATTCGTCGGTCGTCTGCCGGTTCTGGCAACGCTGGAGGATTTGGACGAGGAAGCACTGGTCACCATCCTGACCAAGCCGAAGAACGCCCTGGTCAAGCAATACCAGCGCCTGTTCGAGTTGGAAGATGTTGAGTTGGGCTTTACCGATGACGCGCTGAAGGCGATTGCCAAGAAAGCCATCGAGCGCAAAACCGGTGCGCGCGGCCTGCGGTCAATTCTCGAGGATATCCTGCTGGACACCATGTTCGAACTGCCGGGCATGAAAAATGTCAGCGAAGTTGTGGTGAACGAAGAGGCGGTGATGTCCGACGCGCAGCCGCTGTTCATCTATGCCGATGCGGCCAAGGAATCGGCCTCGGCGGGTTGAGGCCGGTCATTTCGCGGCGGCGGGACTTCAGTTGAACAGGTTCAGGGGGCTCTGCCCCCGCTGCCCTTCGGGCATCTCCCCCGGGATATTTATAGCCAGATGAAGCTGGGGATCCGTCGCTCGTACGCGAAGGCATGCGCAATCAGGCAGCGGGAGCTTAAGCAAGCTTTCGAACAACAAAGGTGACGGGTTATGACAGTGAAGCGCATTTCTTCGGGCGGTGAGTTTGAGGCGAAAGTCGGCTATTGCCGTGCGGTGGTTGCGGGCGGCTGGGTTCATGTCGCCGGGACCGTCGGGCAGGGCGACGACGTGGTGGCGCAATGCCGGTCAGCGCTGGACATCATCGGCAAGGCACTGGCTGAGGCGGGCGCGGGTTTTGAAGATGTGGTTCGGGTCACCTACATGTTGCCGGACCGCAATGAGTTCGCGCCGTGCTGGCCGGTTCTGGCCGAGACGTTTGGCGCCAATCCACCGGCTGCGACGATGATCGAATGCGGTTTGATTGATCCGAAGTACCGGATCGAGATCGAAGTGACCGCCTTCCTGCCGCAGTGACACTGGAAGCCCAAGGGGCACTGGACCTTGGCGAGCCTTTGGTCCATACCTTCTCTCGACCGAAATGCCGGAGGCAGCCGATGGGAATCCTGAACAGTCTTTTACGAGCCGTGACGTGGTGGAACGGGTCAACACTGAACACGCAGCTTTATACGGCGCGCAAGGGTGTGAAAGTGGGCGAAGACAATGAAGGCAATGTGTTTTATCGCACCGCCGACGACAGCAGGCGCTGGGTGATTTTCAATGGCGAGGCCGAAGCCAGCCGGGTTGACCCCGAATGGCACGGCTGGTTGCACCGCACCTGGGACGAACCCCCGACCGACAAACCGCTGCCGCACAAAGCCTGGGAAAAACCGCATCAGGAGAACCTGACAGGTACGGCGCTGGCCTATGCGCCTGCCGGGTCGCTGCGGCGGGCCAAGCCGGTTGAGCGCAGGGATTACGAGGCCTGGAGCCCGGAATAAACGAGGCGAAGATGTCGACCCATAACTGGACCGAAGTTCTTGTCGGAGGCGTCGTATTGGCCGGTGCCATCGCGTTTGGCGTTTATGCCAGCCAATCGACCGGCCTGTCGCAAGGTGCCGCGGGCTATGAGCTGGGCGCTTCGTTCCGGTCGCTGGAAGGGGTCGGCGTTGGCACGGATGTCCGTCTTGCCGGGGTGAAAATCGGCACCGTTACCGGGGTCAAGCTGAACCCGGATACCTATCGTGCCGACACGACTTTCTCTGTTGCCGAAGGCGTGCTTGTGCCCGATGACAGCGCCATCGTGATCTCTTCCGAAGGGCTGTTGGGTGGAAACTTTGTCGAAGTCATGCCTGGCGGTTCACCCTTCTTTTTTGAACCCGGAGATGAGATTCAGGATACCCAGGGTGCGGTCAGCCTGATCTCGCTGCTGGTCAAGTTCGTAGCCGGAGATGGCAGCGAATGATGCGCGCCGCCCTGTTTGCCCTGTTGCTGGCTGGTGGAACCGGTGCCGCGGCGCAGCAGAAAGTCAACTCTGGCCCCGGTGCCATGCTGCGGGGGCTCGACAAAGTCAGTGGCCAGACGGTTGATATCGAATTGCAGACAGGTCAGACCGAAGCTGTTTTCGGGCTGGATGTGGCGCTGGGGGATTGCCGGTATCCGGTGGATAACCCGACTGGCGATGCCTTCGCCTATCTGACCATTTGGGAAACGGGCAAAGCGGATCAGCTGTTTGACGGCTGGATGATTGCGACCTCTCCGGCGCTGAATGCGCTGGATCACGCGCGGTATGACGTTTGGGTCATCCGCTGTATCACGCCTTCTGCGGACTGAGTGATCGGCGCGGCAAAGTCAGCGCTCTGGTTCAGGGCTTCTTCCAGTTCTTTCTTGTAAGCCCCACGCGGGATTTCGATCGCCCCAAGGGATGCCAGATGCGCGGTCAGGAACTGCGTGTCAAACAGGTGAAAGCCGGTTTGCCGCAGCCGGTCCACAAGATAGGCGAGCGCGATTTTCGAGGCATCCGTGCGGCGCGAAAACATGCTTTCGCCAAAGAACGCGGCCCCCAGCGTCACACCATAAACGCCGCCCACCAGTGCCGCTCCGTCCCAGACTTCCAGAGAATGCGCATGACCGGACTGGTGCAGCTGGCGATAAAGGGCGTGCAGTTCCGCGTTGATCCAGGTGTCGGACCGGTCAGCGCACCCATCAACAACGCCAGAAAAATCCCGGTTGATTGAAATCCCGAACCCGCAGTTCCGGATGCGGCGGGCCAGACTGCGCGAGATGTGGAACCCGTCCAGCGGAAATATCCCGCGAAACTTGGGATCAACCCAGAACAGTTCAGGATCGTCGCGGTGTTCGGCCATCGGGAAGATACCGATGGAATACCCGTGCAGCAGCAGTTCGGGGGTCAGGCTCATGCCGGTGATAGGGCGACCAGAGGGCGCGGGCCCTCTGGCACATGGCCCTTATTTTTCCATGTTCTCCGCAAGCCAGCGCTCCAGCCAGTGGATGTTGTACGCGCCGCTGTGCAGATCGGGCTCCTGCAACAGGGCGTGGAACAGGGGCACGGTGGTGTCGATGCCGTCTACGATCAGCTCTCCCAAAGCCCGCTTCAGGCGCGCCAGCGCTTCGTTGCGGTCGCGGCCGTGCACGATCAGCTTGGCAATCAGCGAGTCGTAATAAGGCGGGATCGAATAGCCGTCATAAAGCGCCGAGTCCATCCGCACGCCCAGACCGCCCGGCGCGTGATAGGCCGTGATCTTGCCCGGGCAGGGCGAAAACTTCGGCAGCTTCTCTGCGTTGATCCGAACCTCGATGGCGTGACCGTTGATCTTCAGATCGTCCTGACCGAATGACATCGGCTCACCTGCGGCGACAAGAATTTGTTCGCGCACCAGATCGACGTCAAAGATGCCCTCGGTCACCGGGTGTTCCACCTGCAGGCGTGTGTTCATCTCGATGAAATAGAACTCGCCCTTTTCATACAGGAACTCGATGGTGCCTGCGCCGATATAGTTGATCTTGGCCACCGCGTCGGCGCAGATCTTGCCGATCCGGGCACGCTCTTCGGCGGTGATGCAGGGGCCGGGGGCCTCTTCAAAGACCTTCTGGTGACGGCGCTGCAACGAACAATCGCGCTCGCCCAGATGCACCGCATTGCCCTTGCCGTCGCCAAAGACCTGAATCTCGATATGGCGCGGCGTGGTCAGGTATTTCTCGATATAGACCTCGTCATTGCCAAAGGCGGCCTTGCCTTCGGCGCGTGCGGTCATAAAGGCGCTTTCCATCTCGTCCGCGTTCATCGCGACTTTCATGCCGCGCCCACCGCCGCCAGCGGTGGCTTTGATGATGACGGGATAACCGAATTCCTCACCGATGCGTTTGGCGTCGGCCAGCGTGGGAACGCCACCGTCCGACCCCGGAACACAAGGCACACCCAGCGCCTTCATTGTGTCCTTGGCGGTGATCTTGTCGCCCATGACGCGGATATGTTCCGCGGTGGGACCGATGAACGTGATGCCATGATCTTCGACGATCTGCACGAACTCGGCGTTTTCGGACAAAAAGCCATAGCCGGGATGGATCGCCTGCGCGCCGGTGATCTCACAGGCCGAGATGATGGCGGGCACCGACAGATAGCTTTGCGGGCTGGGCGGGGGGCCGATGCACACCGATTCGTCCGCCATGCGCACATGCATCGCGTCGCTGTCGGCGGTGGAGTGGACGGCAACCGTCTTTATCCCCATCTCGCGTGCGGCGCGGATGACGCGCAGGGCGATCTCGCCTCGGTTGGCTATCAGGATCTTGTCGAACATGGGCCCGCCTTACTCGATGATGACCAGAGGGGTGCCGAACTCAACAGCGTCGCCATCGCCCACCAGCACGCGCTTGATGGTGCCTGATTTGGGGGCGTGGATGTGGTTCATGGTCTTCATCGCTTCGACGATCAGCAGCGTGTCGCCTTCGGACACTGTCGCGCCGACGGAAATGAAAGCGGGCGCTCCGGGTTCCGGCTGCATATAGACCGTGCCCACCATAGGCGAGGTGACAGCGCCCGGATGGCTGGCCGGATCTTCGGCGGCAGCAGGGGCCGCCGCGGGGGCCGCAGCCGGTGCCGCAACGGGGGCGGGCGCTGCTGCAGGAACAGCCATCTGAACCGGAGCGGCCACGGTCTGTGTCATACGGCTGACGCGCACGTTCAGGCTGTCTTCTTCGCCATATTCGCGTTTGACCTGCAACTCGGTCAGATCGTTTTCGCGCAGCAACTCGGCCAGAGCCTTGATGAATGCCACATCCGCTTCGTGTTTGGTGTCTGTCATGAGTATCCTCGACGGTTCCCCTTTGGCCCGTCTGTTTCTTGCGGGCTCTGATCAAATTACGCAGGGTTATAGGCTAAGCGGCGGTGCATGAAAAGCGCCGACTCGCACCATCTGGCATGCGTTTCACGCGTAATTTAAAGGGTCGGACAGGTCACAGGGGCATCCCCGATAATTTGGCGACCAGTTCAGACAGCTTTCGTGCGCCGAATTTTTCAAGCAAACGGGCGCGGTAAGCTTCGATTGTGCGGTAACTCAGTCCCAGCTCTGCTCCGATCTCCTTGGCCGACAGGCCACGGCAGGACAGGATGGCCACTTCGCGTTCACGGATGGTCAGTTCAACCAGCGGTCGTTCCTCGGATATGTCGGAAAAGCTCCAGATGCCGTGGCGGAACGGGTCGTCGGGCGTCAGCGACCGACCCCGGGCGCGGCACCAGAACAGGTCCCCGCTGCGGCGGCGCATGACACGCTCATCCGTGTAGTACCCGGTGCCGCGCATCACCTGCAGGCTGCGCTCACCGATCCTCTCCCAATCAGCGACCGAAGGGTAAAGGTGCAACAGCGGCATGTTGCGATAGTCGTTTTCTTCTCCGCCAAAGGTGCGGGCAAATTGCAGGTTGCAGCGCCGGATGATCCGGTTTTCCAGCTCAACAAGCCCGATCGGCGCATATTCAAAGGCGGGGTCGCTCATGTGTGTATGGTGCCGGGAAAGCGCGCGGAAATGAAGGGGGGATGCGATGTCTTGCGCCAGATTGACGCCCGAAACCGAAGGCTTGGTCTGCGCCAAGTTGTGAAAGTTGTAAATGCCAGTTGAAAAGAAATGGTTAACCTCCGGAAACAGATGCTATAATCTGAAAACGAATGTGAATTCCGCCGGATCTGAATTCAGGGAAAGTAGACATGCGCGACACGTTGACAGGCAGCCGCATTCGCGAAAGACGCCAGATTGCCGGACTGCGGCAGGCGGAACTGGCGCGGCAGGCCGGCGTATCGGCGTCTTATCTGAACCTGATCGAACATAATCGCCGCAGGATCGGGGGCAAGTTGCTGGTCGATATCGCGGCGGCGCTGGGCGTTGAACCTTCGGTCCTGACACGAGGGATCGAGGCAACTCTGGTTTCCGCCCTGCGTGAAGCGGCCGAAGAAGCGGTCGGGCAACAGGCCGAGGTTGACGGGCTTGAGGAGTTTGCCGGTCGTTTTCCCGGCTGGGCCGGTGTTCTGGCGCAGATGCATCGCCGTGTCGTGTCTTTGGAGCGGAACGTCGAAACCCTGTCCGACCGCCTTACGCACGACCCGCAACTGGCCGCGTCGATGCACGAGGTTCTGTCAACCGCCGCAGCCATACGCTCGACCGCCGCGATCCTTGCGGATACGCAAGATATCGAGGCCGAATGGCGCGAGCGTTTCCACAAGAACCTGCATCAGGATGCCGAACGGCTGGCAGGCAGTTCCAAGGCGCTGGTGACCTTCCTCGACGAAAGCGACTCGGCAGTTGATCCACGTGCCGTTCCCCTGGAAGAGGTCGAAGCCTTCTTTGAAACCCGCGGCTACACGATTTCCGAACTGGAAGACGGTGGCGATGTGGACGCGGTTGACCTGAGCGGGCTCAATACCTCGGCGGCGCGCACCGTCGCGCGCGAAGTTCTCAGAATTTATCGCGCAGACGCGCAGGCCCTGCCGCTGGAGGCCGTCAAAGCGGTTGTTCAACAGGGTGATCCGAACCCCATCGAACTGGCGCAGCGGTTCTCGGTTGATTTTGCCACCGTCCTCAGGCGGCTGGCCTTTCTGCCGGATGGCATCCTGTCACAACCGGTTGGCATGGTGCTGTGCGACGCGTCCGGAAGTATCCTGTTTCTCAAACCGATTCAGGGGTTTACCTTGCCCCGGCATGGCGATGTCTGCCCGCTTTGGCCGCTGTTCACAGCCCTCAGCCGTCCGCTGGTGCCGGTGCGCAAGCAGGTCGTCCTGACCGGCAGGTCCTCGGCCGTGTTCGACTGCGTCGCTTATGCGTGGCCGCATGCGGTGTCGGGATACGATCAGGACCCGGCCTATCGCTCGGTCATGGTGGTGCGCCCGGTCAGGGACCCGTCAGACGGGGTGCCGGTCACTCAGGTGGGGCCGAATTGCCGTGTCTGCCCAAACCGCGATTGCAAAGCCCGGCGCGAGCCGTCGATTTTGAGCGAAGGTTTTTGACACGTTCATGACAGACCGCTTAATCTGGCGGGAACCGGTCCCGGGATGGAAGGCCGGTTAGGGAGGAATTGAACATATGAGCCGAAAGGTTCTGCTGATTGAGGACGAACCGAACATCGCCGAGGCTATCCGGTTCCTGCTGTCGCGCGAGGGATGGCAGGTCGAAACGCATGGCGATGGAACGGATGCGGTTCAGGTGATCCAGGGGGCGCAGCCCGATCTGGTCATTCTGGATGTCATGCTGCCGGGCAAGAACGGTATGGATATCCTTCGGGAACTCAGAAAAATGGAGGAACTGGCAGGCTTGCCGGTTCTGATGCTGACCGCACGGGGTCAGTCGCGCGACCGGGAAATGGCCGAAAACGCAGGCGTCAGCCGCTTCATGACTAAACCGTTTTCCAATGCCGAAGTTCTGACAGCCGTGCGTGATCTTCACGCGCAGGCGACGCGCATTTGATGTCCGGCGAGGGCAACAAGACCAAACCACCGGGCGCACGCCCTTCGCTTTTTCTGGAACGTCAAAGCTATCGCCGTCACAGGTTGACGGATGCTGCCCGGATTTTGCCCTTTCTGGGCGCGGCGCTGCTGGCCCTTCCGTTATTGTGGCCGGATCGGTCTGGCGGGGATGCGGCGGTGCCCTTGTCCTCGGCGATGTATTACATATTCCTCTGCTGGGGCGCGCTGATCCTGGCCGGGTTTGTCTTTGGGCTGGCCGCCCGCCGCATGGCCGCGCGTGAAGGATCGGACACGGGCGCTGAGTGATGGCCACCATAAATATTCTGATTCTGGTTTGCCTTGGCTATGTCGTGTTCCTGTTCGCGGTGGCCTTCGCCGCGGATCGCATGGCTGCGGCCGGGCGTGGCAAATGGTT
Organism: Ruegeria sp. AD9; assembly: GCF_056542305.1. Classification (NCBI taxonomy): domain Bacteria; kingdom Pseudomonadati; phylum Pseudomonadota; class Alphaproteobacteria; order Rhodobacterales; family Roseobacteraceae; genus Ruegeria; species Ruegeria sp. AD9. The sequence goes on along the minus strand of NZ_JBQFZP010000005.1, from coordinate 43,841 downwards.
GCGTTCGCCCGTGATCTACACTTTGTCCCTGTCGATCTATTGCACTGCCTGGACGTTTTATGGCGCGGTGGGCAACGCCGCGCGGTCGGGGCTGGAGTTTGTCACCATCTACCTCGGTCCGACGCTGGTGATGGTCGGCTGGTGGTGGGGGCTGCGCAAGCTGGTGCGCGTCGGGCGCAGCCAGCGGGTCACCTCGATCGCCGACCTGCTGTCGTCCCGGTATGGCAAGTCGAACACGCTGGCGGTCTGCGTGACCATTCTGGCGGTGCTGGGCGGCACGCCCTATATCGCACTGCAACTGCAATCGATTACCCTGTCATTCTCGATCTTTGCCGAGGCTGACCCGTCAGGCCTCTACCGTGAAGGGTCCAGCGTGTTTTGGGTCGCGGCTGGTCTGGCCGTGTTTGCCATCCTGTTCGGCACCCGCAATCTGGACGTGAACGAACGTCATCATGGCGTGGTCACGGCCATCGCGGTCGAGGCCGTTGTCAAACTGTTTGCGCTGATCGCCGTGGGCGTTTTCGTGGTATGGGGGATCGCGGGCGGCATTGGCCCGATGATGGACCGGATCGACGCCTCGGAAATCGGCCAGTGGAACGTCGATGCCGGGCGTTGGACGACGTTCATCTTTCTGTCCGCCGCCGCCTTTATCTGCCTGCCCCGGATGTTTCAGGTGATGGTGGTGGAAAACGATGACGAAGGCCATCTCAGAACCGCTGCCTGGGCCTTCCCGCTCTACCTGCTGTTCATGAGCCTGTTTGTCGTGCCCATCGCCGTGGTTGGTCTCGACCTGCTGCCCCAGGGTGCCAACCCAGACCTGTTCGTGCTGACCGTGCCGCTGTCCCAAGGCAATGACTGGCTGGCAATGCTGTCCTTCATCGGTGGGTTTTCCTCGGCAACCTCGATGGTCATCGTCAGTGCGATGGCCCTGTCGACGATGGTGTCAAACCATGTGGTCATGCCCATCTGGCTGAACACGCAGGAAGGCACCGGCTCGGTATCGGGCGATGTGCGCAACATTGTTCTTATGGCACGCCGAGTTTCCATTGCCGCCATCATTGCGCTGGGCTTTTTCTACTACCGGCTGTCCGGTGGCGGTGCGGCGCTGGCCTCGATCGGGTTGATCGCCTTTGCCGGTATCTCGCAGATTCTGCCAGCGTTGGTTGGGGGGCTGTTCTGGCGCAGGGCGACCCGGACCGGGGCGCTGGTCGGGCTGACCGTCGGCTTTGTGCTGTGGATTTACACCCTGCTGCTGCCGGGGATGGGCGGCGCGTGGATGCCCGAAACCGTGCTGCAAAACGGCTTGTTCGGTCTCGGCTGGCTGCGCCCTCATGCCCTGTTCGGGATCGAGGGGATCGATCCGATGGTGCATACGGTGATGTGGTCCTTGTCCCTGAACACGCTTGCCTTCTGCGTCGCGTCCCTGCTCAGCTTTCCCAGCCCGTTGGAACGGTTGCAAGGGGCGCAGTTCGTCAACGTCTTCGATCACTCGGTCGCGCCGCGCGGTTGGTCCGGGTCAGTGGCGCAAAGCGAAGACCTGATGATCATGACGCAGCGCATTCTGGGCACCGGCCCCACACAGGAGTTCTTTCAGGCCGAGGCGCAAAAACAGGGTGGCCGTTCGCACCTGCCAGAGCCGACGCCGGGCTTTCTCAACCGTCTGGAACGCGAGCTCAGTGGCTCGGTCGGCGCGGCCATGGCCCATGCGATGATCGGCCAGATCGTGGGCGGATCGTCGGTCTCGGTCGAGGATCTGCTGGCCGTGGCCGACGAATCCGCGCAGTTGCTGGAATATTCCGGCCAGCTCGAGGAAAAGTCCTCCGAACTCAGCCGAACCGCACGCCAGCTGCGCGAGGCTAACGCCAAGCTCACCCAGATTTCTGAACAGAAGGACAGCTTCCTGAGCCAGGTCAGTCATGAATTGCGCACGCCGATGACCTCGATCCGGGCGTTTTCGGAAATCATGCGCGACACCGATGGCCTCAGCCGCCAGGAGCAGACCCGCTATGCCGCGATCATTCATGACGAAGCCCTGCGCCTGACCCGGCTGCTCGATGATCTGCTGGATCTGAGCGTGCTTGAAAACGGGCAGGTCAGCCTCAATCTCAGTGATGACAGCCTGCGCTCGGTTCTGGACCGCGCCGTGCCCAGCGCTCTGGCCGGGGCGGACCGAAAGATCACCGTCCGCCGGACCCGCACGGCCGAACGTATCTTTCTGCATACGGATCTGGATCGGTTGGGGCAGGTGTTCATCAACCTGATCTCGAACGCGCAGAAATACTGTGACGCGGACGATCCGGTGCTGGTCATTTCCGCCCATGATGTCGGCGGCCGGGTCATCGTCGACTTCATCGACAATGGCAGCGGCATCCCACCGGGTGCGCGCTCGATGGTGTTTGAAAAATTTGCCCGCGTGGGCGGCGACAAAGCTGGCGGAGCGGGGCTTGGTCTGGCCATCTGCCGCGAAATCATGCAGCGGCTGGGGGGTGAGATTACCTATCTGCCGGGGCAGGGCGGCGCGGCCTTCCGGATCAGCCTGCCACAGGCCTATCAGCAGGCGGCGCAGTGACGCGGCCATAAAGGACTTGGTAACGCCCGAGGGTGTAAACCGGTTGCCAGGTGCTGGAACAATTGGTGATCGGGCGTCATGTCACAAGATGTCAATGCCGCGTTGGCGCGCAAACTGTCCGTCGGACAAAAGGATCTGGGGGATCGCCCGCGTTCGGTTCTGCGGGCGCTGCGCCTTGGGTTCGCGCGGGCTGCGAGCGACCGGCTGAACCTGCCGCTGGCGGTTATCGGGGCAAAACAATCCAGCCAGTCGCAAGACGTGCCGGGGGACGCGGCGGGGCAGGATTGGCTGCTGCTGGTGTTTGACGGCCCTGAAGGCCGCGCCGCGGCCTGTCTGAACCCGAATGTGGTCTCGGCCATTGTTCAGGCCCAGACCATTGGTCAGGTTCTGCCCGGTGACCCCGGCGCACGCACGTTCACGGATACGGACGCCGCCATCGTGGCTCCCTTGATCGAAGCCGCGTTGACCGGTTCCGCCGCGTTGTTCGACGCCTCATCGGATCAGATTTGCCTTGCGGGGTTGGAATATTCTTTTCGCGCCAAGGATTTGCGCACCCTGTCGCTGGCGATGACGGAAGAGGTGTATCGCATTTTCGAACTGACCGTCGATCTGGCGAACGGAGAGCAGCAGGGTCGCATCTCGGTCTTTCTGCCGGAACATCCTGCCGTCCCGGATGTGGCAGAAGATACCGGGGAAAAGGCTGACCTGCGTATGGATCAGTGTTCAGGCGTGATGCGGGCGGAACTGACCGCCGCGCTGTGCCGCATGTCGCTGCCGCTGTCCGAACTATCCGGAATGCGGATCGGGGACATTCTGCCGTTGCGCGGGGCGCGTCTGGACCGGACCGAGGTTCTGACGATCGACCGGACACGCGCCGGTATCGGCCGCCTTGGGCAATGCGGTGGTCTCCGGGCCGTGCGGCTGAATGAAACCGCTGCATTGCCAGCCCTGACTGGTTCTGACGCGCAGGACTTCATCGCCAGCAAAAGTGGAACACCACCGCAAGATCACCCGGTTGAACCGGCTGTGCATGATGCGCACGCCCAGACCGTCCCGGCCGGGGTGTCAGATCTGACAGATAGCGATCTGATCGTGAACGATTCAGAACGGATGGTCGCGGAAATCACGCAGCTGGCGGGGCTGGCGCCCCCGGAGTCCGCCAGCTAGGTTAAGGGGCACCTAGCCGCCATTGCCGCGCATCTGGTCCAGCATGGGGCGCAGATTGTCCAGCTGATACCCGGCTTTGCCGGTCGCACTCAGGATGTCGTCCGTGCTCATGTGGTCGCACTGGCCCAGCGCCCAGACAACCGAACACCGCGTGCCCGAGGCGCAATAGGCCAGAACAGGGCCTCTGCCGTTTTCCGCCATGTCGCGCTGCCGCTTCACGTTCTCAGGTGTCATCGTCTGGTGGGTCAGCTCCAGCACCTCATATTCCATACCGGCGGCCCGCACCGCTTCGCCGATCGCATCGGATTGCATGGCCGGGGGAACTTCGGCATTGGGCCGGTTGCAGATCACCTTGGCAAAGCCAGCCTCGGCGATGGCCGGAACATCCTCGACCGTGATCTGCGGCGAGACAGCATAGCGGGGGGTAATCTGACGAATCTCCATGACAATTCCTTAGGCCGCGTTTGCCGCCCTGTCCAGCTGCGCGCCCAGCGGTGGTGCCACGAACATCCCAGCCGCCATTGCAACCAGAAAGACCAGCCCGCCCAGCCCGCCATAGCTCAGCGAGGCCATTGCCGGTCCGGGGCACAGCCCGGCCAATCCCCAGCCCATCCCGAACAGAACCGAACCCACGATCAGCCTGCGATCAACCTCGGGCTTGGCAGGGGGTGGAAAGGCTCCGCCGGTCAGGGCGTTTTGGCGACCTGTAGTCATCCGCCATGCCACAAGCATCGGCAGAATGGCACCGGCCATCACAAAGGCCAGCGTCGGATCCCAGTTGCCAAACACATCCAGCCAGCCCTGAACTTTTGTGGTGTCCGTCATGCCCGAAATCAGCAACCCGGCACCGAACAGTGATCCGGCGATCAACGCAATGATAAGACGCATCAGATCACTCCCATCACATGACGCAGCAGCACAAGGGTCACGCCCCCGGCAAGGATATAGAAAACGGTGGCCACGATGCCGCGCAGCGAGAACCGAGAGATCCCGCACACCCCGTGCCCCGAGGTACAGCCATTGGCGATCCGTGTACCGATACCGACCAGCAGCCCGGCCAGAATGACAACACCCAGATTGCTGGTAAGATGCGTCTGAGCCTCGGGCAGGATCAACGGGCGCAGAAGAAGGGGCATTCCGACAAGCCCCGCAATAAAGGCCAGCTTTTCGGCCATGCTCCCCTTGGCGCTGCCATCGACAAGGCCGCCCAGAATGCCGCTTGCGCCCATGATCCTGCCATTGCCCAGCAGGTAAACCGCCCCGGCCAGACCGATCACCAGACCGCCGCACAGCCCCCAGATCCACTCTATATTCATGTGGGAATTCCCTTTGTGATTTGTTGTTCCCGCTTCACAGCTTGTTGACCGGCAATTTCAGGAAAACATCGCCCTGTTCATCCGCCGGGGGCATCTGACCGGCCCGCATGTTGACCTGCAAAGACGGCAGGATCAGCCGCGGCATGGCCAGCGTGGCGTCCCGCGCGTCGCGCATTTCCACGAATTCTTCGATGCTGCGCCCCTGTCCGATATGGACGTTTAGCGCCTTTTGTTCACCTACCGTTGTCTCCCACGCGTATTCGTCGCGGCCCGGAGCCTTGTAATCATGCCCGACATAGATGCGGGTGTTGTCCGGCAGCGACAGTATCTTCTGGATCGACTGGAACAGCGTAGCCGACGATCCTCCGGGGAAATCACAACGTGCGGTACCAAAATCGGGCATGAACAGTGTGTCACCGACAAATGCGGCGTCGCCAATCACATAGGTCATGCAAGCCGGTGTGTGACCCGGCGTATGCAGCACGTCGCCCCGCATCTGGCCGATGTGAAAACTGTCGCCTTCCTTGAACAGCGCATCAAACTGGCTGCCATCGCGCTGAAACTCGGTTCCTTCGTTGAAAACCTTGCCGAACGTGTCCTGCACGGTGACGATCTGATCGCCAATCCCGATCTTGCCGCCCAGCTCCTGTTGCAGATAGGGGGCCGCCGACAGGTGATCGGCATGGACATGGCTTTCCAGAATCCACTCGACCTTAAGGTCCTGCGCGCGCACAAAATTGATGATCTTGTCCGCCGAGGTTGTCGACGTCCGCCCCGAGGCATGGTCGAAATCCAGCACGCTGTCGATGATGGCGCAGGCTCGCCCCTGAGGTTCATGAACCACATAGGAAACCGTGAAGGTCTGCTCGTCAAAAAACGCTTTCACTTTCGGTGTCATGATCTTCTCCGTTTCGGTCACGCATATCATATATGTGAATTGGAATGTGATGCAATATCGAACCTGAATTTGATGCCGGTCAAAGCAACCGCTGAAATCCTGGCTTAATCTTTAGCCTATCCGCGTCAGATTGCCGAAACTTCGACCATGGCAGGCAATTTCCCGCACAAGGTTACGATATTATCTGCGGGTCGCAATCCCGTTACGTATATTGGGGATACTGGCGCCACTTGGGAGGATGGTTATGACACCGACTGGTCTTTATTCCGAAGCCGAGCAGCTTGAACGTAAGCTTGTAAACGCGGGTCTGGAAACGCGTTTGGCGCTTCAGCCGAGTGTAAGTAAGGTTGTTGACCGAATGCGGCAGCAGGGGATGGAGGTGCCTTCGCGCTTGCGTCGTCTGGATGCGGCCTTGTGCGAAGACGCGATTGAAGCGCAGTTTGATAACTTGCCGGTGTGAACCGGATGGTCATCCAAGGGATATCCCGAGGATGACCAGCATCAATCCAAGCACCGACAGAAACAGCGAGGCCAGGTTCCAGGGCAGGACCCCCTGAACCACAGCGCGCAGCTCGTCATCCGACAGATCGGCCTTGCGCGCCCGCATCACGCAAAGAATGCACCAGACCAGACCGGCAAGCCCGGCCACAGACAGGGCCGCACCGCCCCAGGTGATGAATTCAAACATGGTTCCCCGCATATCCTCGTGACCTGATCACGCGCTTAACGGATCGGTTGGGGTCATACAAGTGCGCCGGCCCAATGGGTGCTTGCGACCCGGGCGGCAGCACTGTATCCGGCATTCCACACTAGGGTTTCAGCCTCTGGGACAGGCGCGTTTCGAAGGTGCCCCCGATGATCGGGCCACCGCCGTTCACTGCCAACAACAGGCTGTCCACTTCTGGTTGCAGGTCCATAACCGGGAACAAAAAAGATGAGCATGTCTGAAGAAGCAGAAGCAAATTACAAGGTCACCGCAGGCGAGCTGCGCCAGTTTGTGGAACGTATCGAGCGCCTTGAGATGGAAAAGAAAGACATCGCCGACCAGATCAAAGAGGTCTACGCCGAAAGCAAGTCGCGCGGTTATGACGTAAAGGCCCTGCGCAGCATCATCTCCCTCAGAAAAAGGGACAAGGATGACATCGCCGAGCAAGAGGCCGTTATCGAAATGTACAAAGAAGCGCTGGGCATGACCTAAGCCCGACCGCCACGAAACACGCTCCGCCGCAGTCCATCCCCTGGTCTGCGTAGCGGAGAAATATCGGGGTCAGACTCCCCTGTTCCGGGGCCTTCAACCGCAGCTATCATTTCATTTTGCGTGGTCGGTTTCGTCCGACGCCAAGTGATCAGAGCAGTCGCGCGATCCCGCAGGCACTGCACTTGACGCCTCCGGGCTGTATCGAACCGCCCATAAACTAAACTCGAACCACTATAGCCTCTGAAACGCCTATGGCCAAAGGCGCCGACCCGCGTGATGAACCTGATCGGAACACCCGCATTGATTGCCGCAATGAAGGCATAGGCGGTTTCTACGGCCGGAAAACCAGCCGCCGCACCGGTCCCATCAACCTGGACGGGCCAAAACAGCCACTAAGGTCGTTTTGCAACCGAAACTGAGAAATCTAGGGAAAACTCCGCGCCAAGACTCAAATCCTCAGAAACAGACAGAATGCTGCGCGTTTCCACACAGCCTCCGGACAATGCAGACGTCTTTCGACTCGGATGAATTAAATAAAAGTGGTCAAGCTGGGAACTCTACTTGATTCAGAACCATACCACTTGGCAACTAACTTCATTGAGTTGCGTGGCGCTCTTTTTCCGGCCAGAATTCATCCACAACGACATATGCGATAATTACAAAGAAGGCGGCACTAGCAACTTGTAATACTCGAGTGATGCTCTTGACGTCAGCCTCGTCTGAAAATGGTGCAACAGACCCACCATACACAATCAGAGCCGTTGTAATAGCAGAGCCGGCGGCAGCTGCGAGCGGGACTTGAGATTTTCCAAGTGCTCCGAGGGTCAGACAGAAGAAAAAACATAGCAGAACGGGCGTCAGAATAACCGGAGCTATTACGTTTATTTCATAGCATATGATGGATACTGCCGCCCCAAGAAGGTTTGCCGTCAGCATAGCTTTTGCAACGGTTTTGCCTGCGGCAGGCATAGCCGCAAGTTGCTGGCTCAGCAGAGCGACAAAAAACAGAACCAGCAATGCGGACGCTCCGGAAATAAAGAACGCCATAGCAAACGGAACTGTTACAAGCGACATCCTGACAATTCGGCGATGGGGGTCGAAGTCCGGCGACGTTGCTGCCTTCTTTTGAGCCGCCGTTTGAGGTTCAGCGGGTATCAACACGAACATCAGCGTCGATACGAAGCCTGCAAAAAGCAGGTTCAACGGTATCCAATACACGAGCACCAAAGCCAGATTCTGAGATTGCAGAACCAGGTTTGGAATCATCAAGGCCCCCATGAGGGCGATGACACCCGGCAATACTCCGGCACCAGAAACTGACCAAATGAACGACAGGATTATTCCAATGGCCACGAGGATGAGGAACACAAGAGGATATGGCGAGAAGATTGACGAGACCAAGAAGGAAATGAACATCAATCCAATTGAAAAGACAAACAACTTAGCAAATGCTGCCAAAGGCAAAGCGGCAGGCGCTTGAAGAAAAAGGGCAGTGAAAACCGCCCCGACGACGGCGAGTGGCCACCCGAGAAACAGGCCCAATGTAAATACACCGGTAACACCTAGCGCAAGCCGGGTGACAGAGCGGCGGTCCTCAGTACGCATAGGACAGAATTGATACCACACGGATGTAGGTACGGCCCACGAGGTTCAGCAACGAGTTGTCACTAAGATACATAATCACATCGGCCTGCCCGTTCAGTTGGAAACGAAGATCATCTTCAGCACTACCAGCTTCATAGCCGGGCAAGATAATCCTGACCGGGAACCTTTCCGGCTCACGCAAAAATCCCTTTGTGCTTGGTGGGCTAGCCAATTTTCCGGGTTCATCACCGCCACTCAAAGACACAGCAGCACTGAAGCTCTCAATGACGCCCGTAACAATTTGACCGGGATGCATATCCAACACTACATCAACCGGAGACCCCACCGAAGCTCTTCCCAAGTTGTTCTCGGTAAAGTACGCCTCGATCCAAATGTCGGTTGCATCCAGAAATGTCAGAAGATCTTGGCCGGATCTCGCATACGTTCCGGGGGCTATCAGCAGATTCGAGATTATACCTGTCGCCGGAGCACGCAGTTCAGTCCATTCAAGGTTTAGTTCTGCATCCGCCAAGGCCGCCAACGCGCGCTGGATTTTCGGGTTATCAATCCCGTCAACACCAAGCCGCTGCTTCGCCTTTTCAAGATCTGCTTTTGCGTTCTCAAAGTTCGCCTCGGACTGTGCCAGTTGCCCTCGGGCATCATCGGCCTTTGAGACGGCAATCAACCCTTTCTTTTCAAGCGCAAACACACGCTCCGTCTGCAGACGCATGGTGTCGAGATCACTCTGCGCCCTTGCCAGTTTGGCTTGCGCGCCGCTTACTTCCGCTGACGACGCTCCCACTTCCTGAGTGGCTGCCTCGAGATCGGCTTCGGCTTTGTCGCGATCAATTTCGTAAGGTCTGGCATCAATCCGAACTAGAACGTCTCCTGCCGAAACGACCTGACCGTTTTCAACAAGAACCTCGGTCACCGTCCCAGTGACCTGCGGAACGATCTGGGTCGCCACGGCCTTTACTCTGGCGTTCCCGGTGAAAGGTGTCTTGCGGTCAGCGACCAGATACCAGACGAGAAAGATGAGAATGACAGCCAATGTAGACCAGATCGTTTTCCTCATTTCGCCACTCCTTCAGCGGCGTTTTCGGTGCCCGGTGAGGCGTCGATCCAGACTTTGAACAACTCATAGAAGACAGCAAACAAAACGGGGCCCATGAAAATGCCGATTAAGCCATAGGCCATCATGCCTCCTAGCACCCCGATGAGGATCACAAGCATGGGCGTATCAAGGCCTTTTGAGATAAATACGGGCCGCAGGAAGCTGTCCATAATTGTTACGGGAATCGCCAGTATGGTGAAGATCAAAGCTGCACCTCCGGACATGGAACTCCATGCGTAGATGATAACAGGCAAAAGAACCAAGCCGGGTCCAATCTGGATGATCGAGAGGATCAGGCAGATGAACGCCAGCGTGGCGGCCGAGCCAATCCCGAACAGCACCAACAATACCCAAACGACCACCGCTTGAATCGCTGCAACGCCGATTACACCCTTTGTTACATTACGGATCGTTGCCCCCGCCAATGTTACGAATTCACCGCCACGCGGCGCAAATACACGGTTTGCAAAGTGCTGAAGGCCCTGAACCAGATTCGGCCCTGGGCTAAACAAAGCCCCCATTATCAATACCGACAATGCAAGGCCGAGAAGTCCAATTCCGATCCCCAGCACCTTTCCAAATAAGGATTTAGTGATCTCAAGAATCTGGGCGCCGTATTTTGCAAGCGCACCGTCCAGATTCCGTTCGAACATTCCCCAGACATCGGCAATTTTTCCTCCGACTAGCGGTAGTTCCTTGATACCTTCGGGCGCTGGGGGGATTTTCAATTCACCCCTGTCTGCTTGTTCCGCGAATTCAGACCCAAGTTCTGCGGCACCAGACACCGCAGTTGCGACTGGCCCGAGGGTCAGAACAAGACCCATCAAAACCAAGATCGTCGCTGTAAGCTTCTTTCGGCCTCCTAACTTGGACTGCATCCAATTAAATACCGGGTAAAGCGCCACACAGAGGATCGTTGCCCAGATAACTACGCTTGCAAGCGGGGCCACCATGACCAGAGCGCTGTAAAGGAATAGTCCGAGAAAGAGCAATCGTATCGCCAGATCGACAATCTTCGCGTCCTGGGTCTTTTCCATTCCATCCCTCCACTAGCTGTTTTCTGAACATTACACTCAAAAAGTAAAATATGTATATATGTTTTAGTTTTATGCGTCCGCCTATCAGCTTGAAGACACAAGTTAATCTGGGGCGCGGCCTGAGGTGCCTAGTCAAACTAATACCTGCGCATGAACTCAGTTTGGCTGAATTGGGTATAATCTATTTATCCGTTTTTTCGTCGTCTTGAGACAAGATCGTATCTGCCACCGTGGTAGCTGCTGTCACGAAGACACCGAGGCCCACGATGATGTATACCATTGTGAAGATTTTTCCTGCCGCAGTTTCAGGGGAGAAGTCACCAAACCCCACGGTCGAAATTGTCACTACAGAAAAGTAGATTGAGTCGAGCCAACTCCAACCTTCGACAAAGTGGTAAAAGACCGAGGCCCAAAAAATCATTCCAATTGTGAAGGCAAGGATGCCCTTAACTCTACCGTCCTTGAAAGCGACGCCTATCCCTCGTGTTATTCTGGTTAGTGAGTTCATCTTGTCCTCGTTGATTGAAGAATTCACATATAGCAGTAATTACATGAATGTGGGGAATAGAAGGAATCTGATTGCCTGTAGTTTGGAAGATGTGTCCAGCAGCCATAGTCAAAGCTCATGCAACGTGTCCGTTTCTGGCTTTTGAAATCCACTTCAAACCAGCTGTTCAGAAACTGGGTGTGCCGGGTTTTGTTGCACAATTGCGCTTAGGGATTCACTCCATGAATCCAAGTTGATAGCTGGAGAGTATGAGCAGTTGGTCCCCTACGAAGTACAAGACCAAGAACTGACCGTCGTACAACACGGCGTTGAAGCAGCGCGGTTCACTATCGATCTGGTTTGAACCTGAGATGGCATGGTATGCGCCAGCGACGGGCAAGTGCGGTCGTCAGCCAGAGTTCAGCGATGCAGCGATCCAGGTTTGTCTGATGCTGAAGGTGCTGTTCGGCATGCCTCTTCGCCAGACGACAGGGTTCGTTGAAAGCCTGTTGCGCCCAGCAGGGCTTGACCGGAAAGTTCCGGACTTCTTACCCTCTGTCGTCACCAGAAGACGTTGAACGTCTCTATCCCATACCGCGGTGGAACTGGGCCGTTGCACCTGTTGATCGACGCGACCGGGATCAAAGCTGAGGGCGAAGGTGAGTGGAACGCCCGCAAACATGGCGGCAGTAAAAAAGCGCCTGTGGCGTAAGCTTCATCTCGGAATAGATGAAGAAACACTGGAGATCCGCGCGGTTGATGTCACGACAAGCAACATCGGCGATGCCCAAAGCCGCGCAGAGACAAAGATGAACTGCGTCAAACTCCTTGGCCAAGGCATCATGGCCCGAGACTTCAATCGGCAGGTTGCCGAGTTCTAGGTCCGGATTGCGGTGCTCAACCGCTGCACAGCTCTTGGCATAACCAACACTGAGCCCGTAGCATAAATCCGTCCGGGGAAAGGGGAAGTGTGCTCACCCCCTGATTTGGGCAACAGGCCGGTGTGCCGCACAAACAGAGCGTTGGTCATTTACCCGTTTCTTAGACGTTCGACCAAATCGGCGAGAGTGCCAGCTATACGGTCAAGGTCATTTACAGTTCAGAATAGTAGCCGACCATATATTTCATTAATTTATTGATCAAATGGTCTAGGTTGCCCACGGGATGAAACGGAATATTAGGAGAAAGCCTTGCGATACGTTGCGAAAGGTATGTTGATTTGTTGCGCTGTCGCGTTTGTCGCTGTGTTGGCAGCTTGGCTTTTCCTGTCTTCTGCGTTGTTTTCCTCTGTCAGGAAAACTTTCGTTGAAAATCTGATCTCTAAGAAACTTGGTCAAGAGGTTAGAATTGAAGATGAAGTGCGTCTGGGTCTTGGTCGGCAATTGCAGGTATCAGCGGCGGGGCTGGTATTGCCTGGACCTCCGAATGCTGATGTGAACTTGGCAGCAATCGATGAAATTGAGTTTGAAGTTTCCGCGCGCGACCTCTGGAACAGTAAACTTTCGCTGAGTGACCTTTCTCTCTTGGGGGTTCACCTGAACCTGATCACAGACAAAGCAGGCGTCGGAAACTGGCAGTCCATTTCCCAAGCGGACGTTAATGCCGGGACACCTGCAAAATCTCCGAAGCTGCCAGTATCTGGAATTCTAACGGACCACAAACTTGACCTGACTAATGTTGCCGTTCTTTACCGGAACGATCTAAATGGGCTTGAGTTGAATCTGCAGCTGACTGAGTTGCTTTTGAAGCGTGATTCGGAAACCGACGTTGCGACCGCAGTTGGGACTGGTTCGCTAAACGGAGAGAGTTTTGATCTGAACGGGACATTTCCCGCGGAAGACCCGTTTCAGGTTGCAGTGAACTTCGAACAGATCTCGATTGCCGCTCAGGAAGTCCCTCAAGAGAACGGGTTACAAGTGAAAACGACCTTAGATGTTGCCGAACTTGGCCAGTTTCTCGATATCCTGAAGCTAAACCGCGTTTTGGAAGGTACTGGGAATATTGGTGCAACGTTCAAATCAGTTGACGGCGTAGCACGAATTGACGACCTATCTGTATTGGCTGAATTGGAAGGCGGACAAAGCTTATCGCTGACGGGGCAGGTCGGAGAATTGGGAAACCCGGAAGACGTATCGCTGACAACCCGCATTAGGTTGTACCCTGAAGATGCTGAACCAGCCCCTGCCGCATCGCGATATGATCTTAAACTTATCGCGGTTGACATGGTTATTGACAGCGTGCCTGGGCAGATTCCGCAGCGACAAATGGTTATTGAGACCAACGGCTTCACGTTGGACACGTCTGGCGAAGGCCCGCCCCCGATAGAGTTCTCCGAGCTCTCTAGAACACCCGAAGGCGCCTTAAGGGTTGGGAGCATCAACCTGAGAATTGGGGAACCCGCCAATCCGTTTATCATTTTGAAAGGTTCGGTCGATGACGCGCTTCAGGTGCAAGGAATATCAGCCGAAGGCCTAATGGATATTCATGCAAGCAGTTTGATCTCACCAGAACTCCTAGGACCGGACGACCAACTCGGCAGGTTTTCCGGCGGCTTCCATTTGAACGGTGACATCAATCAGCTTTCGCTGACGAATTTGGATGCAAAGACAAGCGAAACGGAAGTCTGGAACCTCGAGGTGCATGGCACTGTTAAAAATGTACTTAAATTCGAGGACCTGGATTTGGCCATTGATGTCGCAGTCCCATCCGGAGCGGACCTATTGGAGGCTCTATCGCTTGAACGCGTGGAAACTGGGCAGGCTCGCCTTGAAATAGACATCGTTAGTGAAGGCACTGATTGGAACGCGAGTGCCAACGTCGAGGTTGCCGACTCGGTCTTGCAAATTGTGGCCGATCTTGATGATGCGACAAGTGACCCTGTACTGCAGGGTTCCATAGAGAGTGACCTGATAAAGGTAGATCAGATCCGAACCATCGTTCAGGCTGCTGCACAGTTGAGGAAAATAGGCGGTCCAGAGCCGGAAGAGAAAGAAACTAAGCAAGAAGACGAGCGCGACCAAGGTGCGCTAAGAGATGTAACGCTTAAACCTATCGGGCGTTCAATTCTCTTGTCCGGTATGGATATGGATGTCGACATCGACCTTCGGCACATAGAGGGTGCCAAGGGCATCAGCAGTTTGCAGAGCGAACTGACGCTCAACAAAAACGAGCTGAAGGCTGGGCCTTTGAAGTTTGAATACGGGGGCGCAAGTTTTGACGTCAGCGGGCAAATGGATCTATCAAACGACGCGCACCTGCTCACGTTGACCGGCAAAGCGGGTGGCTGGCAGTTGGAGGATATTCTTCACAATCTGAACTTCAAGAAAGGCGCGAGCGGTAAGATCTATACAGACTTTTCGGTGACAGGGGGAACCGATTCACCTAAGCATTTTACTAACACTATGAGCGGCAACGCCACAGTGTCACTGCGTGATGGCTCGATCGAAACCCAGCTTTTAGATCTGGCAGGGTTAGGGCTGCTACCTTGGGTGTTTACCAAGGAAAAACAGAAGGTAGCTCCAATTGTATGTCTGCGAGCGCCGATTAGTATTTCCAATGGGAACCTCTCGACGAAACAAACCACGTTGGAAACAGATCACGTCCAGGTTGTCGTCTTTGGTGCTGTTGATTTGGCGGGCAAGGCCTTGGACCTAAATCTACAACCCCGCAAAATCGGAGAGCCTCTTTCGAGAAGTCCGTGGCCAGTGACTTTAAAGGGCCCGCTGGCTAAGCCGAAGGTTAAGGTCAAAGACGGACCAAAAAGACTGAAACGATCGGATGGTGCGGACAAAATGCCGACAAAAAGAAAGCTATGCGTTCCGGATATCTTGCAATTGCAGTAGCGGCGGGGGCCGACAGAGAAAGAACAAATCTAGGGTTTAAGAAGCAGACAATTCTTCCGAAAAACCGCACGTTCTTTATCACTTTAACCAATGCCGAAAGCAACGATTCCGCATTCTGCGTCTGGCTGAACTTTGACCCAAACAGCTCAATTGATGTCTCGGGGCAAAGTTATGCGTTCCAGGTTGCCATGTCCCTACGGTCAGGACTCACAACAAAAAGATGACGGTCGCGGCAAGGCATATGGCGGACAGGAACAAGTCACCGCACCTGTCATAGCGCGTCGCGATACGGCGCCAGTCTTTCAATCTGGCAAACAGATTCTCGATGCGATGGCGCTGACGATATAGCTTGGCGTCATGTTCAGCCGGATTTCTTCGACCACGTCGCGCCAGTATGCAGGCCTCGGTGCCGCGTTCGGCAAGCGCCTCACGGAACCAGTCTGCATCATACCCTTTGTCTGCCAAGAGTGATTTGGCTCGTGGAAGGCTGCCCAGCAACACCATAGCACCCTTTGCATCGCTCATCTGGCCGGATGAGAGGAAGAACGTCAGTGGCCTTCCACGTCTGTCGCAGACCGTGTGCAGTTTGCTGTTCAAACCGCCCTTTGTGCGACCGATGGCACGGGTTCGAGCCCCCCCTTTTGAGAGGCTTGACGCTGTTCGGTGTGCCTTCAGGTGAGTGCTGTCGATCATGATGGTTTCACCATCCTGTCCTGGCTGAGCCAGTTCCCTAAAGATACGGGCAAAGATACCCATGCGGGACCATCTCACAAAACGATTGTAGAGCGTCTTGTGCGACCCATAATCCGCCGGAGCGTCTCGCCACCGAAGGCCGTTTCGAATGACATGGATGATACCGCTAAGCACCATTCGGTCGTCGGATCGTCCACCCCCGCGAGGTTTCGGGAAAAGGTGTTTGATGCGGTTCACGTGGTCTGACTTATGCCAAAACAGATGCGACATGTGCATTCCTCCCGTCGCCCTTGAATCACGGGCTTACGCCGGTTGGAACCGCCATATCGAACGTCAAGAATGCCGACTTTTCCGCCGTCTGACGGAAGGGGCAACCGTTAGCAAAACACAGCGCCAATTTCCAAAGCCCGCGTTCGGTTGGAGCTCATTTAACGGAGAGTAGAGCGCTAATCCCCTGCTCGATGCGTCCTGCGACAGGCTCCGCAAGCGGGATCGAACGCAGGAAATATTCTGGGTCGACCCCGGCCTCGAAGAATGCCGCCAGAGCCTTTTTCCCCATATCTATTCGCCCGGCCATTGCATGCATGGCGGCAATCAGCATCCAGTCGTACAGATTGTCACGGCCATCCACCTCGCTGATCATATCCGAGGCCACCTCGTATTCGCCCCGCATGAAGGGATCGAGCGCACAAGGGATGTTGATCCAGATTGGCAGTAGCGGGTTGTGTTCTCTTGCGCCTTCGATCATGGCTGTCGCTTCTCGCGTGTCCCCGATTGCGGCGAGCCAACCTCCCACCATCGCAGTCAACAACGTGGCATTCGGGTTCGCCTCGATAGCGCGCTCTATCAGGTTTGCGTACCGGGTGTTCTCACCGTGGAATCGCGCGAAACTCGCAGCGGCGTAGAGAGCTTCCTGACAGTTAGGTGCCAACGCGATGGCCGTTTCTGCATGGCTCCTTCCATCGGAGACAACATCTTCCGCAGACCGGGCGCCCAAAGCTGCTTCCTCGATTAGTGCAATGGCCTTGAGCGCGTGGGCCAACCCGCTCGAAGGATTGTCGCGTAGCGCGGTGTCGATGAGGTCACTGAACTCTTCGAGACTGGATCGGCGTGAAGTCCGCATGTGTGCGTGAAACGCCAGAAGGGCCTCAAAGACACCTGCATCTTCCGCACGCCTCCCGGAGTATTGCGCATTGAGATCTTCGGCGACTGCGCCGTAGGCGTCCGCCATACGGGTCGCGCATTGCCGCGCAATTTGTTCCTGCACATCGAAGGGATCTTCTGAATCGCCGGAAACGCGAAACCTGTCGGACCAGACTAAAGCTTTTCCAGGGTTTCGGTCGAGTTGAACTGACACACGCAGGCTCCCACCAGCCTCCCGGACATTGCCTCTCAAGATGTAGTCTGAGCTCTCTATAAGTTCTTGTTGCCCTATCTCCCGCGTAGAGTGGTCGGTGTGCCAACCTGACAACACTTTGATCTGGCCAAAGCGGGCGAGCTCGAGCGCGATCTCCTCAGGCAACCCTTCTCGGAAAATCAGGGCTTTTTCGGAGTCCGCACCTTCAAACTGCAAGATTGCGAGTGTTGGTAGTCCACGAGGGATTCTTTTTTGGATTTTGCTTTCCTCTACCGCGCGCCGCACGAACTGCGGGCGATACCTGCCCTTCGGAACAGTGATTATGATCTCGTCGGCGACACCAGCCGTCAGGTAGTAGTGTTCAATTGCCTTGCGCAGCTTGATCGCTTCGATCCGGACAATGGAGTCATTGTTTGAGTCGAAATCGGCGCCGCGTCCGAAGATATCCATCGCAAGAGCAGTGCCCTTCAGGTATTCGCCCCGACCCTCAAGTTCTTCGGTAACAATGTGGGCGAGGAATTTCTGTATCCTTGGGCCAGCCGTGAAGTCAGGCGATGCCAGGATTTGCTCAAGTTGTTGGGCTATCTCTTCGTTGCTCGGTTGGTCTCTCATGGTCAGCCTCTGTAGCTTCAACCCCTAAACTCTAAGCCGCAAGCCCGCGCTTGCAACCTGTTTGCAAAATTGCTCCCCATCGGGTGGATCGGTTGGCGTTCGGCTCTGATCGCCCAACTGTTGTTAACAGTTGTCGACGTCCCGCTTCATCACACCGTTGGCTAAGTCCCAATCATCGAAAACGCGGACAGATCCGCAAAAGCCGAAGGGAAACAGAAAGATGAAAGCCTCCAACACCAAGAACCGCTCCTGGACCTCCACCGCCATCACCGCCATCCTGGCTGCCACTGTGACCACCACTGCCGTCACAGCCAATGCTTGTTCGCGCTTCGTTGCCGACACGGACCATGGCACAATCGTGACCCGTTCGCTGGACTGGGGCGGCAGCCGTCTGGGCGCCTATGCCCGTGTCCACCCGGAGGGCGAAGCCCGCGTTTCCTCTGATGTTGCCGAATACGCCAACGTAAAGGAATGGACCGTCAAGTATCACACGGTTGCCATGGAAGAGCACGAGACATTCCACGGTGTCACCGCCGAGGCAATCAACGACCAGGGCCTGAGCGCCATGGGCCTTTACATGAACGACTCCAAACCGTTCGTTACCGAGCACAAGGATAGCGGTGCGCCAGCGGTCAACATGGCAGACCTGACGACATTCATCGCCGAGAACTACGCCACCGTGGCCGAGGTCGTCGCTGGACACGAGGCCGGAGATTTCCAGATCGCCTGGGGAGCAAAGATGCGCGGCAGCGACAGCTACCACGGCGTGCACTTCTCGGCGGTCGACAAAAGCGGCCATATCGCACTCTTCCAGCTCAACGAAGGTGGCTTGGAGGTCGTCTACACCGGCGATACCGACAGCGATCTGCGGGTCATGGTCAACAGCCCGCTCCAGCAGGACCAGCGCGAGTACGCCGCCCAATTTGATCTTGCAAACAATCCGTCGGGGCAAGGCATCCCTGCCGACATCGGGTCGGCCAACCGCAATGTCCGGATGCTCTGGACGTCAATGAACCAGGATTACAGCGATCTGAACTACGCCGAAACGCTGGGCCGCATCCAGCAGGCCTTCGATTACTCGGTGACCGTGCCCTTGAACATCCAGGACCCGCAGGACAACGGCGCAGGCGATGACTACCCCACCTGGGTAAGCTTCCAGTACAACTTGGACAATGGGGATATTCGCACCCGCGCCATGGATACGGCTCAGACGATCACTTTCAACATTGAGGACACGAAGGCCTTCGACGGTCCTGTCTGCGCCGACCTCATCCAGCAGGCCAATGATGGCAATGGCGACGTAAAATGGGGGACCTGCAACGCGAACTCCTGAAACTTAGACCGACCCCTCCAAGTATCACATGACAACCGCCGCTCCGGAAATCCGGGGCGGCGGAACATTGCGAGCCTAAATCCCCTGAACCAAGGCAGACCTCCGCCCGAATTGAATAGTTGCAGCTCCTCGCAGCCAGCCGATCACTTTATACGAGCAAGATTTGTAGGTCCTGAGCCTAAGACACGACCATTAATACCAACCCTGGCGCTGTCACCACTTACACTGAATTGATCTAGCCAGAGGGCCTTTCACCCAACTTGTTATATACACCGAAATCAATAACGATGACGGCATAAGTGGTTCTTTTGATCCGAAAGCCCTGTTTCAATCAAACCAATCCAACAACCGCAGTAATGCATTTGTGTAGTTTCGTAGATGAACCAGATGAATTGCTATGACCTCACGCTTATTCCAATCCACGTCAGACAACTTGGCGTAGCCGCCGATAAAGCTTGGATAGGTGTTCGCGGGCGAAGGTTTGCACCAGTGGCTTTTTCGGTAGCTTCTTCAAACTTCGCTCAAAATCCCGCAATCCGTTCAATTACCCAAAAGGCGGCTAGACTACCAATGCAGTAACTTGTCACGTGTTCAAGCTGGACCGCTCGCTCTTTTACTGCCGGATAGAGAAGCCGGGCCGCGAACCCAATGGTCAGTACCACAACGATAAACAGGATCTGACCAAGCTCTACCCCGACGTTGAAAGCAAACAGGGCCAGTGGAATGTCCCCTTCAGGCAAGCCGATCTCTCTCAGTGCCCCGGCGAACCCCAGACCATGTATCAAGCCGAATGCGAAAGCGACGATCCAGGGGAAACGCACGGCCAACGGGTCACGGTTCTCCGGTGAAAGCAATAGCTCATGGGCGAGGAACACGATTGAAAGCGCAATCACGGCCTCGACAGGTGGAGGAGGGAGGTTCAGCCAGCCGAGAGTGGCCGAAGCCAACGTGATGCTGTGCGCAACGGTGAACGCCGTGATCGCCCAGAACAACCGACTGCGATCGCGTATCAGCAGCACAAGCGCGAAGACAAAAAGCAGGTGATCAAGGCCTTCGAGGATGTGTGTCACTCCGAGCGCGACATAGCTCGAAAGGATGTCGAGAACCCCAGGATCCTCAGGTACAGTGAATGCGGTTTCGGTCCATGTCAGGCGACGCACCTGCGTCTGTCCGGGCTCCAATTCGTACCGCACTAAGGTTTCCGTTCTGGTCTGCTCCAGCCCGACGATCTCGATCACACCGCCCTCAAGGCCTCCTGGACAGGTGGTTACCCATGCGGTTGTCCAGGCACGTCCATCAAAGGACGGTGACGGAGGCGGCTCATGTGAACAGTTCCCTGGCAGGCGAGCCTCTATGGGCATCATTCGACCGTTCACGTCAGGTGCGCGCCAGGTCACGCGCCAGCGCTCTTGCCCCATGGACGCGAGATCGAGATACCCTGGATCAAGCGCGTGGGCCGGCGCGTATCCCGGCAGACAGATGGCGGAAATGGCGAGCAGAAGTAACAGCAGCCGTTTCATCTGTTCAACACCTCTTCGGCGTTGGGCAAGATAATGGTGTAGCGATCCAGCAGCGCCTGACCGAAGTTTTCGCGCATTTTCTTTGTCTCAGCGGCGAGCCATTCGGCCTTTACGCGGTCGCGGATTTCGGACAGCGGTGGCAGCACGGCGTCCATTCTCTCGATTACCCGCACGAGATGCAGGCCATAGCCGCTCTCGACCGGACCCTGCCATTTTCCGACCGGCAGGTCCGCCAGCGCCTCGTGGAACCCCTCTCCAAATGTGCGGTCGATCACCGGCGAAGGCGTTATCGGAAAGGACTGTGGCAGTAGAGTAGCCGGTCCCAGCGTCGCCGGGTCGGCACCGTTCTCCAGCAGCGCCAGAAGTTCTAAGGTATCCCGATCTCCGGGCACAACGATCTGTTCCAGAGCCATTCGAGCGGTTTGCGTGAACCGTTCCGGGTTTTGGTCCAGATACGTCTGAAGCATGGCCTCATCTGGTTCCACCATCGCGGCGCCGGATTCTGCGAGGAACTTCATCTTCTGGTTCAATCGCTGGCGTATGACCACGTCGCCTTGATCAAGTCCGAGGATCAGCGCCTCGCGGACATAGGCCTCTTCCAGCGCCCACGATTGCATCAAGTTCTCCAACTCCCGGATCGTGGGGGGGCGGTTCCAGGTGGCAATGAAGTTCTGCACCAGTCGGTTTGCCTCGCTCTCGGTCAAGCTGATCATATCGGGGCTGAGCGCAACTGGCTCATCCTCGATCGCCGCGTATGCGGCAAAGATCAGGGCACCAAGCGCGAAGAAATGGACAAGCGGGGAAAGAAGAAGCGTGCGCATGCGTATCATCAGGCCTTCGGGTATCAGTCGCCACAAGGGGGTAAGCTCTACGGTCGGCGATGTGATTGCAAGCTATTACACAAAACCTAAGTAATCTTGAGGCATATACAATCGCCAACCTCGCGACGCTTGCCGCCGGATTCCATGCATTCTACGATGAGCAAGGGTATCATGGCACGGAAGCTTTGACACCAAACAGGCGCCCTTAATCAGGCCAGATTGCCCGCGCCAAATCTCTATACCAAGCACGACGTCCGTTTGATCTCGGTCATGGCTACTGTTCGACCAAACCGCTAAAATATGGTTTTATGCTAAAACAGAAGCGTTGGGAGGAGAAGACATGGAACAGCAGAGACACGCCGCCGTAAAAAACGCGATTGCCTTGCTCGCAACGACTGTCCTCACTACGGCAATGCCAGCCCATGCGCAGGAATGGACCCCAGCTTCGGAACAGCTCGCCGATACCTATCCTGCTCCCGCCTATTCGCCTTATGCAGGACGAACCTTCCCTGAGCGGCCGCTGTGGGGAGAGACGCATCTTCATACGGGACAATCCATGGACGCCGGAGGTTTCGGTGCGCGCCTTGACCATGAGGATGCTTATCGTTTTGCGCGCGGAGAAGAGATCATCGCGTCCTCTGGCCAGCCTGTTCGCCTGTCGCGCCCATTAGACTGGCTGGTTATTGCAGATCACTCGGACGGTATGGGCATGATCTTCGACGCTCTTGCAGGCAATCCGTCGGTTACGCGCTATGAACAGGGCAAACGTTGGTCCGACGGGTTCCGCGCGGGCGGACAGACAGCAGTGGATACAGCGCTTGACCTGATCGGAAGCGTTTCTCAGGGCGCCATCGAAGAGGAAATGTTCAACAATTACATGCCCGGCTCGCGAAGGTTCGCAACGATTTGGTCGGACAACCTCAAGACCGCCGAGCGCTTCTACGAGCCCGGCATCTTTACCCCAATGCTCGGGTTCGAATGGACTTCGCTCGTCGCGGGCAACAACATGCACCGCAACGTGATTTTCCGCGATGGGCCGGACCGCGTTGGGCAAGTTGTTCCCATGGTGATGACGCCGCCCTGGGGCAGTCCCGATCCCATGGATCTCTATGCCTATCTCGAGGCCTACGAGGAGAAGACCAACGGCGCGGTGCTGGCACTTGCACATAACGGCAACCTGTCCAACGGCGTAATGTTTCCGATCGACATCCGGTTCGACGGCTCGCCTGTGACTCAAGAGTACGTTGAAGCCCGGGCCAAATGGGAACCGCTCTATGAGATCACTCAGATCAAGGGCGACGGCGAGGCACACCCGTTTCTCAGCCCGAATGACGAGTTTGCCGACTATTACAATTGGGATGTCGGCAACCTCGATCTATCCGAAGCCAAGACCGAGGATATGCTGGCGCGAGAATATGCCCGCGAAGCGCTGAAGAGCGGGCTGGCGCTGGAAGCTGAGTTCGGGACAAATCCTTACAAGTTTGGGTTCAGCGGCGCGACAGACAGTCATACCGGTCTTGTGACCGCCGAAGAAGAGAATTTCTTTGGCAAGCACACCGGGTACGAGCCGTCCGCAGAGCGGATGCAGCATCCTTTCATGAAGAATGAAAACGGTGAGCTGTTCGCTTGGCAGATGGTCGCTGCCGGTCTCACGGCGGTCTGGGCCGAGGAGAATACCCGCGAAAGCATCTTCGACGCCATGGCGCGCAAGGAAGTCTACGCCACGACCGGCCCTAGAATATCGGTTCGTTTCTTCGGTGGCTGGGACTTTGACGAGGCCGATATCGCATCTCGTATTCCGTCAACCGTAGGGTATTCGAAAGGCGTGCCAATGGGCGCTGACCTGTCCGCTGCACCCGATGGTGCCGAGGCGCCAACATTCATGGTGGCCGCGCTAAGGGATCCGATTGGCGCCAACCTCGACCGCATCCAGGTCGTGAAGGGCTGGCTCAATGAGGACGGCACGACCAGCGAAGCCATCTATGACGTCGCCTGGTCCGACGGGCGCGTCCCCGGCTCGGATGGCATGCTGCCCGCGGTAGGCGATACGGTGAATGTGGCAACCGCGAGCTGGGCCAACTCGATCGGGGCATCCGAGCTTGCGACCGTCTGGACCGACCCGGATTTCGATCCGGCACGCCCGGCCTTCTACTACGCCCGGGTATTGGAGATCCCCACACCGCCTTGGTATGTCTACGATGCCTATCGCTACGGGATCGAGATTCCTGAAGGTGCACCAATGTCGCAGCAGGAGCGCGCCTATACCTCGCCGATCTGGTACACGCCGGCAGGCTGACGGATGGCGGAATTTGGGATGACAGTAACCCTCGACAGCCCCTTTGATGGCGCTGCTGTGCTACCGGAAGTGTCGCAAGGCTTCGAGAAAACCAATATCGTATACCACAGTTGGTACTCGCGCCGATTTTTCGGATAGCAAACAACCAAATTGAGAATGGTATTTCCATAAGGTGGGCCAAGGAGTAAGCCTAAAATATATTCAAAAGCGTAATATATTGATAAATAAGTGAATTTTTAAGGGATATGGTGCTGCTGGAGAGAATTGAACTCTCGACCTCTCCCTTACCAAGGGAGTGCTCTACCTCTGAGCTACAGCAGCGCTGTGGGCGGGTGATTAGACTCAAACGAAACGCGGCGCAAGGGTGTCTGGACGGTTTTTTTCGCCTCCTGTAGAGAAAGATCATGACGGATAAAAATTCACCCAAAAAACAAGGTAAACCCGGCGATGCGCGCGAGGCGCGGCTGAAGGCGGCGCTGAAGGCCAACATGGCGCGTCGCAAGGCGCAGGCCAAGGCGCGTGCGGCCGCGGGGGACAAGCCTGACAAGGACGAGGGATAAGAGCAGATGGATTCGATTCTGGTAACGGGCAATGGCCCGCTGAACGGTCAGATACCGATTGCGGGGGCCAAGAATGCGTGCCTGACGCTGATGCCCGCAACATTGCTGAGCGAAGAACCGCTGACGCTGACCAATGCGCCGCGGCTGAGCGACATCAAGACCATGACCGCGCTGCTGCAATCGCTGGGGGCCGAGGTGTCGTCGCTGCAGGACGGTCAGGTGATTGCAATGTCCAGCCACAGCCTGACCAGCCAGACCGCCGATTATGACATCGTACGCAAGATGCGCGCCTCGAACCTTGTGCTGGGCCCCTTGCTGGCGCGGTTCGGGCAGGCGGTTGTTTCTCTGCCCGGCGGGTGCGCGATCGGCGCACGGCCGATGGACCTGCATGTCGAAGGGCTCGAGGCGCTGGGCGCCGAGATCGAGCTGAAGGACGGCTATCTGCACGCCAAGGCTCCGGGCGGTCTGAAAGGCGCCGTGCATCAGATGCGCTTTGCCTCTGTCGGAGCAACAGAAAACATCGTCATGGCCGCCACGCTGGCCAAGGGCACCACGGTGCTCAAGAACGCCGCGCGCGAACCCGAGATCGTCGATCTGGTTGAATGCCTGCGCAAGATGGGTGCCCAGATCTCTGGTGAAGGCAGCTCGACCATCGAAATTCAGGGCGTCGATCGGCTGCATGGGGCCACACATCAGGTTGTCACCGACCGGATCGAGCTGGGCACCTATATGCTGGCCCCGGCGATCTGTGGCGGCGAGGTGGAATTGCTGGGCGGGCGCATGTCGCTGGTCGAGTCCTTTGCGGCCAAGCTGGATGCGGCTGGCGTCAGCGTTTCAGAAACCAAAGGCGGTCTGAAAGTGGTCCGCAAAAACGGGCGCGTGCGCGCGGTGGATGTGGTGACCGAACCTTTCCCCGGCTTCCCGACCGACTTGCAGGCGCAGATGATGGCGCTGATGTGCACGGCTGAGGGCACCTCGGTTCTCGAAGAACGCATTTTCGAAAACCGCTTCATGCACGCCCCCGAACTGGTGCGCATGGGCGCGCATATCGAGGTGCATGGCGGCACCGCCACGGTCGCCGGTGTTGAACGCCTGAAAGGGGCGCCGGTGATGGCGACCGATCTGCGGGCTTCGGTCTCGCTGATCCTTGCCGGATTGGCGGCAGAAGGCGAAACAACGGTCAGCCGGGTCTATCATCTGGACCGCGGATATGAACATGTGGTGCGCAAGCTGGAAGGCGTGGGTGCAAAGATTGAACGGATCAAGGGCCAATGACAGACGCAAGTTTTGAAGACGGGCGCGAGGCGCCGCTAAATCTTGGGGCCGAGGATGCAGATGACCTTCAGGTAATCTCGACCCTCGCGCAGGATGCCGTGTTTCCTGTGACCGAGATGAAGTGGCAACCGGCGCAGCGCCGCTTTGGCCTGCTGCTGAACCGCTTCCGCTGGGAAGACAAGGATGCCGCCGCCCGCCGCGACCGCCCGTTTGAACGGGTGCAGTCGGTGCTGGTCTTCGGTTCGGTTCTCTCGGTGTCCAGTCAGGGCATTGATCGCGGTGACACCGACATGATCATGTCGTTGATGTCGGTCGTTTTCGAACCCGGCGAGGATGGCGCGGGCCATGTCCTGCTGACGCTGGCCGGTGACGGCGCGATCCGCCTGACAGTCGAGGCCCTGGATGCCACCCTCAAGGACGTCACGCGCCCCTATCAGGCCCCATCCCGTCAGGCCCCGCATCACCCCGAATAGATGCAGAACAAGCGCGGGATTTCTCAGGCGTTTTCGAAGGTGCCCGAAGGTGTCACTCTGCGTCGCGCCACCGTTTTCGACGTTTTCGACATCAGTCGGGTTCTGATCCGTTCGATCACGCAGCTCTGCGGGGCCGATCATCAGGGTGACCCGCAGGCCATCGCGCAATGGACCGATAACAAGGACCCGGCCTCGATCCGGGGCTGGATCAAACCTGGATCGCAGATCTGGCTGGCTGAACGGGCCGGGCAGGTGGCCGCCGTAGGCGGTTTGTTGGAAACCGGAGAGATCACTCTGCTTTACATCGACCCGGATCATAAGGGCTGTGGTCTGGGGGCGGCGGTTTTGAATCGGCTGGAACGGGAACTGCTCGCGGCGGGATGTTCCTCAGCCTCGCTTGAGGCAACAAAAACCGCGCAGGATTTCTATCTGCGCCACGGCTGGCAGGCTACCGGCCGGTGCTGCGGCCACGGGGATCTGTCCTGCTTTGCCATGCACAAATCGCTGCACCCCGTGGGCTGAGGGTTGAGGCCGCGCGCTCCGGGCGATATGTCCCAATGCGCAACGCCCGGAGTGCCAGATCATGCCCGTTTTCCTTGATACCAAATCGCCCGATTTCGAACCCGCCTTCCGGACCCTGCTCTCGGCCAAGCGCGAGGACAGCCCGGATGTGGATGCGGTTGTGGCGCAGATCATCGACGACGTGCGCAACCGGGGCGATGCGGCGGTGATCGAACTGACGGCCAAATTCGACCGGCTGGCGCTGACGCCCGAAACGCTGGCCTTCAGCGCACAGGAGATCGCGGATGCGGTGGCGCAGGTCGGGGCCGACGATCGCGCGGCGCTGGAACTGGCCGCTTCCCGTATCCGGGCCTATCACGAAAGGCAATTGCCCGAGGATCAGGAATGGACGGATGCGACGGGCGCAACACTCGGCTGGCGCTGGTCTGCTGTCTCGGCCGCAGGGCTTTACGTGCCGGGTGGGCTGGCCTCGTACCCGTCATCGGTGCTGATGAACGCCATCCCGGCCAAGGTGGCCGGTGTGGAACGGCTGGCCATCGTGGTGCCCACGCCCGAAGGGCAGGTGAACCCGCTGGTGCTGCTGGCGGCACAGCTGTCGGGTGTGGACGAGGTCTATCGCATCGGCGGCGCGCAGGCCGTGGCGGCGCTTGCCTACGGCACCGACACCATCGCGCCGGTCGACAAGATCACCGGACCGGGCAACGCCTTTGTCGCCGCCGCCAAGCGGCGCGTCTTTGGCAAGGTCGGCATCGACATGATTGCCGGCCCCTCGGAAATTCTGGTCATCGCCGACAAGAACAACGACCCTGACTGGATCGCGCTGGACCTGCTCAGCCAGGCCGAGCATGACGAAAGCGCGCAGTCGATCCTGATCACCGATGACGCCGCATTCGGCCAATCCGTCGCGCAGGCGGTCGAAAAACGGCTGGAAACCCTGCAACGCCGCGCCATCGCTGGGGCCAGTTGGCGTGACTACGGCGCGGTGATCACCGTGCGCAACCTGGACGAGGCCGCCGCCCTGTCCAACCGCATTGCCCCGGAACATCTGGAACTTTGCGTGGCCGACCCGCGCGCGCTGAGCGAAAAAACCATCCACGCCGGAGCCATCTTTCTGGGTCAGTACACACCCGAAGCCATCGGCGACTACGTCGGCGGTCCCAACCACGTGTTGCCCACCGCCCGCTCGGCACGGTTTTCGTCTGGCCTCAGCGTGATGGATTTCCTCAAACGCACCACGCTTAGTCAGATGACTCCCGAAGCCCTGCGTGCCATCGGCCCTGCTGCCGAACAGCTGGCGCAATCGGAAAGCCTCGAGGCGCATGGCCTCTCGGTCACCGCGCGCCTGAACGGCCTGAATGGCTGAAATGACGCAAAGACCGGGCGCATATGGCGTTTCTGTGCGTTGCCCGTTGAATATCATTGTTATAGGTCTGTGCTGACGCAAGGAATGTGACTGTAAAGATGACCCGCATCTCGCATATCGAACTGGATGATAGAAATCTGCCGCCGCCCACGCCCGAGATCGAGCAGGAGCGCAAGGTCGCCATCTATGATCTGCTTGAAGAAAACAGCTTCTCGCTGCCCAAACGCGACGACCGCGTTGTGCCCGAAGGCCCCTATCGCCTTCAGCTTTCGATCCGCGACAAACGGCTTGTCTTCGACATTGAAACCGAGGCCAACGAAAAAGCGGCCGAGTTTCACCTGTCGCTCGGTCCCTTCCGGCAGGTGGTCAAGGATTACTTCCAGATCTGCGAAAGCTATTTTGACGCGGTGAAATCGCTGCCGCCCAGCCAGATCGAAACCATCGACATGGCCCGCCGGGGTATCCACAACGAAGGCAGCCGTGTTTTGCAGGAACGGCTGGAAGGCAAGGCAGATGTCGACACCGACACCGCCCGCCGCCTGTTCACGCTGATCTGCGTTCTGCATTTTGGGGGCTGACGCGTGAAGCCTCTGCCGCAGTCGGTCCTGTTCTGTTGCGACCACAACGCGGTTCGGTCCCCGATGGCCGAGGGGCTGATGAAGAAATTCTATGGCACCGGCACCTAT
Source organism: Ruegeria sp. AD9 (assembly GCF_056542305.1). NCBI lineage: Bacteria > Pseudomonadati > Pseudomonadota > Alphaproteobacteria > Rhodobacterales > Roseobacteraceae > Ruegeria > Ruegeria sp. AD9. The sequence goes on along the minus strand of NZ_JBQFZP010000005.1, from coordinate 15,118 downwards.
GTCCAGTCCGCCGGTGTGCATAACGATCTGGAAATCGACGGCTTCAGCATCGCGGTCTGCCACGAGGTCGGCGTGGAACTGTCCCGCCACCGGTCGCGCTCCTTCGACGAGATGCAGGAATGGGGCGATGACCTCAGCTCGTTCGATCTGGTCGTGGCGCTTTCACCTGCCAGCCAGCGTCAGGCGCTGGAACTGACCCGTGTTTTTCACCTCGATGTCGATTATTGGCCAATAATGGACCCTACCGGGATGGGCGAGACCCGCGAACAAAAGCTACATCACTACCGACAGACCCGCGACCAGATCATTCAGCACCTGAAAGACCGCTGGGGCGAACCAACGGAGGGGACATGAACCAGACCATCAAAACCTATTTCGATGCCTTCAACGCTGGTGACGTCGATGGCATGCTGGCCTGCCTGTCCGATGACGTGGCCCATCACGTGAACGAAGGCCAGATTCGCGTCGGCAAGGACAAGTTCGCGGCCTTTTGCGCCCATATGAACCGCTGCTACCGCGAAAACCTGACCGACATCGTCGTGTTCGAGGCGCAGGGCGGCACCCGCGCCGCGGCCGAGTTCATCGTCAACGGCACCTATCTGGAAACCGACGAGGGCCTGCCCGACGCGCACGGCCAGACCTATCGCCTGCCTGCCGGATCGTTCTTTGATCTCAGGGACGGCAAGATCACCCGCGTCACCACCTTCTACAACCTTGCAGACTGGACCAAACAGGTCTCGAATGGCTGACGTCAGTGACGTCCGCCCCCTGACCGGAGCGGCACTCGGGGCCGCTCTGGACGATGTCGCCCGCCTGCGGATCCGGGTGTTTCACGCCTGGCCCTACCTCTATGACGGCGATCTGGAATACGAACGCAAATACCTGCAATCCTACCGCGACAGCGACAAGGCCATCGTGGTCGGCGCCTTCGACGGCGACCGCCTGATCGGCGCCTCGACCGGCGCGCCGCTGACCGACCACGCCGACGATTTCGCCGCGGCCTTCGCAGACACCGGGCTGGACCTGTCGCAGATATTCTATTGCGCTGAATCCGTCCTGCTGCCGGACTATCGCGGGCAGGGCGTCGGCCACAAATTCTTCGACACGCGCGAGGCGCACGCCCGCGAACTGGGCTTTGCCAAATGCGCCTTTTGCAGCGTGCAGCGCCCCACCGACCACCCCCTGCGCCCAGACCACTATCGCCCGCTCGACACCTTCTGGCGCGCCCGCGGATACAAGCCCTTACCCGGCGCAATCGCCCAATTCTCGTGGAAGGATATCGGGGAGGAGGGAGAAACGCTGAAGCCGTTGCAGTTCTGGATCAGGGATTTGTAGGGTCCGGGTTGGGGGGCGGTGGAGCAGGTTTTTTTTGTGTTGCAAGAAGTGAGGCCACAAAGCCGAACTTCGCTGCTCTAGCTGTACTCCGCACTACTAGCGGCAGTTTTGCGCAACAAATCCGTTTTTGCAAAGTGCAAGTACTCAGCCTGATTAAACAGTCAGTAGCCATCGCCTAAAAAAGCAAATAGTTTTCTGCTGATTGAGCAAACGCAGTGTGAGAAAATGATTCCTCAAACAGTACTTATTGGTCTAGTTGTTGCCATTGTAGGGTATGTCCTTCAGCAGAGATCATGGCGCCACAACAAAATGGAAGAGGTTCGGCAGAGGGAGTTCGACGCCTGCATGGAGATCATTGAGTCCTTGGCTCGCGCTTTCGACAAAAGGATTTCAGCAACATCAGAGTTCATCGCCCATGTGAATCGTGGAGACGTCACTACCGATGAACTGCAAGACTTTCGCACTAGCGTCCGGGATTGGATGCACGAGTTTTCAACTTTTAAATCAAAAATTTACCACTATTTCGGCAAGGAGAAGATGCTTGAGTTTGAGAACTCGGTGCATTCTTCATTGCGAGATGTCAGTGATACTTTACTGCGAACGTATCGCCTTGGAATGGAGAACTTGAGCGCACAGCATTTAGAGGAACACAAGTCTTGCTCCAAAAAATTAGATGTCTCTAGGTATAGAGCCTATCGATTTTTGGCGGAACTAAACGAGATGACTGCCAATGAAGAGACGGGTAGAAGTGCGCTGTACAACAATATCGATGTTGGAAGTCTTGACCTGATATCCCGGACTTATCTCGTTCAAAGACTTTTCGGCATGCGGTCATAAGCATTGAGAGCCACGCTCATCCTATAGCTGATACGTGAAGCCCACCAAGGCGCATGGCCCCTTGCAAGACTGATAATCCGATCAGGGTCTGAAAAAGGATAACCGGGAGTATTGTGGTAAACTTCCCAAACGGATCGAGGGAAAGGTAAAGGAAGTAGACTTGCGACAAATGCCGCTTGCTTTGCATCCAAGTCAGAGGCTCGAACGCCGAATGTCTTCTGTGAGGTGACCTCACAACCCTCCATCTTAAATCCAAGGTATGCGTTGTGTATGTAATAATCGAAAATACGCCTCTTAGAGACGTGTAAATTGAGAAAGACTGCAAGCAAGATTTCATTCAGCTTTCTCGAAAGTGATCTTTCATATCTTTTCAGAGAAATACGAACTACTTGTTGGTCAATCGTGCTCATGCCGTTCAGCGACCCGCGCGTAACAAGGCGTTTTAGGGCTCGCAGAAGAGACCTAAATTCAAACCCGTTATGTGAAAAGAAGCGACGATCTTCGAGGTAGAGCGTTGCGACTTCAAAATTTGTTAGTGTGGGTTCTTGCCTAGAAATAGAGTGCTGAAATATCCATCCGAAATTGTCATTGAACTCTATATCTCTCTTCACGCGATCAAGATCCCGATTGAGATTAAGTAGGTATCTCTTGAGGCCTAAGGTGCTCTTAGGGGAGTAAAGTTGTGCAGGTTTGATTTTCATCGTGTGCCGAACAGACTCAATTTAAGTGGTTCCATATGGTTCGCACACCAGCCGGAAAATGCAAAGACATCAATTATTCCTTATTTTCTTATACTTTGCTCGATAGAGGAAGGTTAAACACTCATCCTGTCTGCCCGGTACAAACTGTTCCATTGCTGGTGAGACATGCCCGTTGAAGACTGCGGGAAATGGCTTGTTCGACCTCCTCTACTCCTTTCATGGTCGCCCCTCATGGCCGCGTTTCGGTGTTTGCAATGCGTGGCTGTGAACTTCCGGATTGGGCTGGCAGCGGCCCAATGCAGTCGCCGCAGACGGATTACAAAGCAATGGCCGATAAGGGCTCTTTTCCCCCTTCACCCGCCCCCAGCACCAGATTGAACTGTACACGCGGCGGCTCTCACGGTTTAGTGCCTCGACACATCGGCTCAGGGGACCCCACCAATGAAAGTCGCAACCGCAGCATATGATCTCGACTGGCTCGACAGCTGGGCGCAGTACGAGGACAAGCTGGACCGATGGGTTGCCGAGGCTGCCGGGCAGGGGGCCGGGCTGCTGGTGTTCCCCGAATACGGCGCGATGGAGGTGTCGACGCTTGATGGGGCCGAGGTGGCGGGTGATCTGGAACGCTCGATCCGCGCGGTTTCGGACCGGTTCGAGGATGTACAAAATTTGCACTCGCGCCTCGCAAGCGCGTACAAAACGTACATTCTGGGTGCATCGGCCCCGGTTGTGGATGGGTCCGGCCGCCCGGTGAACCGCGCCGCGTTCTACGCCCCGGACGGTGGCCGCGACCATCAGGACAAGCAGATCATGACCCGCTTTGAACGCGAGGATTGGGACATCGCGCCGGGTGGTCCGCTCAAGCTGTTCGACACCGCGCTGGGCAAAATCGGTGTTCTGATCTGCTATGACAGCGAGTTTCCCCTGCTGGGCCGCGCACTCAGCGAAGCAGATGTGATCCTTGTACCGTCCTGCACCGAAGCGCTGTCGGGGTATTGGCGTGTTCGCATCGGGGCAATGTCAAGAGCATTGGAAAATCAATGCGTTACAGTTATGTCGTCACTGGTCGGAGCCAACGACTGGTCCGAGGCAGTGGACATGAACACCGGCATGGGCGGCGTTTTCGGCCCGCCGGACAAGGGGTTTCCGGCCACCGGAGTGCTGGCCGAGGGCGCTCTGAACCAGCCCGGCTGGACCTATGCGGATGTCGACCTGTCCGCCATCGCCGAGGTCCGCGCCGATGGCCATGTGCTGAACCGGACCCATTGGCCAGAGCAGGACGCCCGAGTCGAAACGGTCACATTATCCGCCCTTTAGATGAATCCGCCCTTGAAATAAGGGAAAAATAGGCTCATTTAAGCGCACATCCCCGCAGATTCTGCGGGCGCAACCTAATGATGGAGACAACATGGCCAAGGAAGATACGCTCGAATTTCCCGGTGTCGTGAAGGAACTCCTGCCTAATGCGACGTTTCGGGTCGAGCTGGAAAACGGCCATGAAATCATCGCACATACGGCAGGAAAGATGCGCAAGAACCGCATCCGTGTTCTGGCCGGCGACAAGGTTCAGGTCGAGATGACCCCCTATGATCTGACCAAGGGTCGGATCAACTACCGCTTCAAATAACGTCTGCCGAGATGGCGTTTATACTGGGATCGGGCAGCCCAAGGCGGCTGGACCTGCTGGCGCAGCTTGGCGTGCAGCCCGACGCCATCCGCCCCCCTGACATCGACGAAACACCGCTGAAGGGTGAGCTTCCTGTTCCGTATTGCAGCCGCATTACGCGTGAAAAAGTAAAGGCAGTTCAATCGGATAGCGACGACATCACGCTTTGCGCGGACACGACTGTTGCACTGGGGCGGCGTATTCTGGGCAAGCCTGAGGATGAGGGCCAAGCCGCAGAGTTCCTGTACGCTCTGTCCGGTCGCCGTCACCGGGTGATCACTTCGGTCGCCGTTCGGCGCGGGGATCGCATCCTGCAGCGCGATGTCGTCTCGCAGGTCAAGGTCAAACGCCTGTCGGACGTTGAAATCAACGCTTATCTGGCGACCGGTGATTGGCAGGGTAAAGCCGGGGCCTACGCGATCCAAGGCCCTGCCGGCGCATTCATCCCATGGATTTCGGGCTCGTTCACTGGCATCGTGGGGCTGCCCCTGTCCGAGACCGCCGCCTTGCTGCAAGGGATCGGCTACCCACTGTATAGCGAGGCATCATGAAGGGTCGAACCATCGTTCTGGACCATATCCAAGACCGCGAAGCCGCGGCATTGATGGTCGACGGAAAGCTTGATGATCTCCTGATCGCCACCGACGCACCCGCGCCCGGCACCATCTATCGCGCCCGTGCCGATCGACCGGTCAAAGGGCAGGGCGGCATGTTCCTGGTTACACCCGACGGCCCAGCTTTTCTGCGACAAGTCAAAGGGTTAGCGCCGGGTGCCACGCTTTTGGTGCAGGTTGGCGGATATGCCGAGCCCGGCAAGGCCATCCCTGTAACCAACCGTATCCTGTTCAAAAGTCGCTTTGCCATTGTCACGCCCGACGCGCCGGGCCTGAACATCTCGCGCAGCATCAAGGATGAAGACAGGCGGGATCAACTGCTTGAAATCGCGCATGAACAAATGGGCGACAGCCCCTACGGGTTGATCCTCCGCTCCTGCTGCATGGATGCGGATGCCGGTGACATTGCCGACGACATTTCGGCCATGCTTGTGCAAGCTGAACAAGTGATGAACGACGAGGGGTCCGACGTCGAACTGCTCAGCGAAGGTGACAGCCCGCATATCCTCGCATGGCGCGACTGGACCGATCCTGCCGAGGTTGTGACTAAAACCGGCAGTTTTGAAACCCATGGTGTGCTGGATGCGCTGGATGTTGCCCGTGGCATCTCCGAACCTCTACCCGGAGGCGGACACCTCTATATCGAACCGACCCGCGCATTAGTGGCCGTAGATGTGAACACAGGCGCGGATACGTCGCTGGCGGCAGGAACAAAAGCCAACTTCGCTTGTGCCAAAGCTTTGCCACGTGCGTTGCGTGTGCGTGGGCTGGCAGGGCAGATCACACTGGATCTGGCCCCAATGCCCAAGAAAGACCGCCGAGGGTTCGAATCCGTCCTGCGTGCCGCCTTCAAGTCGGATCCGGACGAGACGATATTGGCGGGGTGGACACCTCTGGGTCATTTCGAGTTGCAGCGCAAACGCAGCCGGTTACCTGTCGCTGAGATCCTGAAATGAGCTGCCCGATCTGCGGAGAAGAAACGCAAAAGAAGTTCCGCCCGTTCTGTTCGAAACGCTGCGCAGACATTGATCTGGCCAAGTGGCTGAATGGCTCTTACGCGGTCCCGTCTCAGCGCGAAGACGACCCTGAGACCGAGGGCGATACGGACGAACACAATACAATGCGACCGCACTGAAAAAATGTAAAAAAGCCTCTGGACACTGCCGGTAGCAAGTCATAGAACGCCTCCACCCAACGACAAACGTCGTTCCCGTGCCCGGGTAGCTCAGGGGTAGAGCAGTGGATTGAAAATCCTCGTGTCGGTGGTTCGATTCCGCCCCCGGGCACCACTATATCATCATAAATCTCTTAAAATCATATATTTAGGCATTCTTGCCTAAAATTTATCCACCTATCTGTCCACCTATGATGTTTGGCACTTCTCTTGCCGAAGCCAGTGTTCGGTTTAATCAATTTGTTTTGTCGAGGGTCGGTCGCAAAAGCGGACGTTCGAACGAATGGACACCAACGACGGGTGTGCGGGACTTTGTTGCCGTTCCCTGCGCTGACTGATGGGTCCGTATTCTGCGCAAAGCCGACCTCGGGGCTCCACGAGTATGGACCGCAATGCGAACGCTTCCAGACATTTGCATAGGGTTCCTGCACCTACGTGACCGACCCAGATATGGCCTTTTGGTTCGTCGCTGCGAACGGCGGCTCCTACGCTTGTTGCGAGATCCTAAAAGTCTCGACTCAGTAGCGTTGGCTCAAACGGCGACTTTCGAGGCCAAGCGACCTAGCGCGGGTCCGACGCGGCGAACTGGCTGGGCGAAAAGCCTGTCTGAGCGTTGAAGGCCCGACTGAAGTTGTTTGGGCTCGAATAACCAAGATCCAATGCGACGGCTGCAACCGACACATCGCCGTGACGCAGAAGTTCTTTGGCACGCTCTATTCGAGAGTTGTTCACGATGTCCCTGAACCGAACCCCATCCAGCATCAATCCTCGCTGCAAGGTTCTGACCCCGATATCCATGCATTCTGCGGTTCTTTCGATGGACACCGAACCCTCATAGATCTGCAGTCGCACCATGGCAGCTACCTTGTGGGGCAAAGTCTTGGGCGGGCCACCAACTCTCTCTCGAGCAATGTCCTCGATAGTCGCTTTCGGTTTGGCCTCCGTGGCGGTCGTCCGCAAAAGTTTGCTGGAAAAGACAACTCCCAATGCAGGTTGATCCCAATGGACTGGGCACCCGAAGACTTCCTCGGCGCGATCTCCTGCGGACGGTTTTGAAGTATCGATCATCAGCCGCTCCGGCGACCACGCTGGTCCAAGGTAGTGCCTGAAGACGCTGAGAAAGACGCCTACTGCCGAAAAAGCGACGTCGGAATACGCACTATGTGATCGCAGTCCGAAGCGATATCCATACCATGCACGGGCGCCGTGTGTTTGAAACTCGATCAGGTCCGCACTCGAGTGATACGAGATCGCCTTTGCAGTTCGCACGAGAGCCGCTCCGAGGTTTGGCGAGGACAGAACGTAGTCTCCCCATGCCCCGTAATCCGCGACGGTGAGATGCGGTGCCCAGAGCAGGCCGATATTCTCTTCCCCAGCGGAACGCCCGACCTCTTGAATGAATGTCGCGAGGGCGTGTTTCGGGATGTAGCCATCGCGACTTTCGATGAAGCGATGGGGCAAACCGGATCGCTTCAACGCTCGTTCAAGCGGTTTTTGCCCGCAGGTTTCAAGCGTGAATTGCGGCATCGCACCAAGCGCCTTGGCGGAGATCATGGGAGGGTCTGCTGGCATACAGGTTTGCTTAATCGTGATTCTGTCGTGAAATGATACGCCGATCTCGCAGCGATATGCCAACCTATGCTCTCGATTTGGCTATTGGCGGGAGGCGAGACGCAGATGACCATAAGTACAAATATGGCAACCAGGCAGGCTGCTCGTGGGCTGTATGCAGGCGTTGCACTTTCAATTCTGGCTGGGCCTGTTGTGGCGGAGATGTCTGAAATCGCCCGCGATACCGTCGTCCGGCGCTCCTGCGAGGCTGCGATCTGGGCGATGCCTGCCGTTGGCGTTTACGATATCGAGTTGGCGATCCAGCGCGATGCGGGGGCCGACAAAGGCGTGATCGCTTATATGAGCGAACCGATGGACAGCCGACACGGCTTCCTGACGGCCAACGACGTGACACCGTATGTATTTGGCGGTGGATACGCGGTGGATGAGCCCGTTGTCATCGATGTTCCGTCAGCCGGAGAAAAGGCGGCATTCTTTGGAACGATCACGAACGCCTGGCAGGTTCCGTTGGCAGATGTTGGCACCTCGGGCGATGATGCGGGCGAAGGCGGGAGGTACCTCATCGTGCCACCGGGATATGACGGCGACCTCCCGCAAGAGGGCTACTACATCTATCCGTCCAACACCTATGGCGTTCATTTCGCCTTCCGCCCTGTAGCAAAGGATGGTGGCACCAGCAAAGATCAGGCTGCCTACGCCCAGACCCTTCAAGTCTACCCCTTGTCCGAGGTCGACAATCCGTCGCCAACTGAATTCATCGACGTAAAGGAGAACCCGATCAACTCGCTTCCCGTGTATGACATGACGTTTTTTCACGACATGAACACGGTCATCCAGCGCGAGCCGGTTCTGGAGCAGGACAAGGTCATGATGGCGATGCTGGCCTCGCTTGGTATGGTGCGCGGCGAGCCGTTTGAACCGGATGAGGAAATGCAGGCCGCGATGCTGGAAGGGCTGCAATGCGCCTATGACACCATGCAGGAGCATTTCATCACGCGCTCGGTCGTTCCGCTCTGGGAAGACCGCAAATGGGGAGTCTGGGCCTTCGCCGAGGGTCAGCCGGAAGCGGGTTTTCCTTATGTGACCGATGAAATGGTGCTGATCGATGACCGCGCGGGCGGTTCGTATTCGTGGATCACCTATCTGCCGAAGAAGCTGGGTGGCGGGACTTTCTACCTTACAGGCCTGACCGACAGCGATGGAGATATGCTGAACGGGCAAGACAGCTACAAACTCAATGTTCCCGCCGACACGCCCGCTGAGGATTTCTGGTCGGTCATCGTCTACAGCATGAAGTCCAAGGGCTTCGTCGCAGGCAATGAGCGCGTGGGCCTGGCAACGCCAAATCTGCCGGACATGCAGGTCAATGACGACGGCTCGGTTGACGTCTATTTCGCGCCAACGGCTCCGGATGGCCTCGAAAGCAACTGGATACCGACCGGCGAGGACTTCTTCTTGCTATTTCGCCTTTATGGGCCAGCGGAAGGATGGATCGAAAGCGGATGGCAACTGCCGGACGTCGAGAAAGCAAACTGATTTTCTGACAGGAGAAAAAGATGAAACGCACATTTCTTGCCGGATGCGCGGCCCTTGCCGTAACAGCGAACATGGCGCTTGCGGAAGGCGGCGATGGCCGCTTCCTAGAGAACGAAGAGTTCAACACGATCATCGGCAACTTCACCTTCGAGAAGGGATTTCCGACCGCTGAGACCACCGAACGTTTGTTCCAGATCCGGACGACCTATCGGGTGATGGAAGTGATCCAGCAAAACGTCTTTGGAGCCTCGCTCTATGCGATGCGCAAGGGTTACGCAGATTTCGGTGCAGGAAAACCTAATCAGGTCATTGTGTTCAAGGACCTGATGGACGCCAAGTCCGAGTTTCTGACAGCCAACAATACAACCGTCTATGCGATGACTTTTCTCGACCTTAACACAGACGGTCCGACAGTGGTCGAAGCGCCTCCCGGCATGCTTGGTTTCTTCAACGACATGTGGATGCGCTATGTTGGCGATGTTGGAAATGCGGGGCCGGACAAGGGCGAAGGCGGCAAATTCCTCGTGCTTCCGCCGGGATACGAGGGAGACGTACCGGATGGGTACTTCGTTTTTGAATCCAAAACCTACGGGGTTTGGCTGGCGCTCAGAGCCTTCCTGGTCGATGGCACGACCGATGCAGCCAATTCGCTGTACGAGCAATTGAAGATCTACCCGCTGGCCCAAGCGGACAATCCGGAACCCACCGAACTAATCGATGGTTCAGGACAGGAAATCTGGACAGTTCATTCCGAAAATTATCACCTCCTGGAAGAGCTTGGGCACCTCGTCGAAGAAGAGCACCCGGACGCGCTGGACGGGGCGCAGAAATTTCTGCTCGCCTCCATCGGCATGGAGTTCGGCAAGCCATTCGATCCCACGCCGGAAGAGAAGGCCATCCTTGAGCCAGCCGCCATGGCGGGCGCGGCGCTGCTTCGGGCCAATATGTGGAACTACGTTGGCGACGACAAATACATCTACGAGGATCGCAAATGGTGGAACCCGTTTGTTGGCGGCGTCTACACCTTTGACCCGAACGGATACCTCGACTACGACGCTCAGGCCTTTTTTGCAGCGTATGCGACAGGCGTGACACCGGCCATGGCGAGCAAAAACGTGGGTATTGGGTCGCAATATTTGTGTACCCATACCGATGGCGAAGGTGTTCCGCTCGACGGTGCGAAGACGTACAAGCTGACAGTTCCAGCTGATGTTCCTGCGAAGGATTTCTGGTCTGTCGTCGTCTACGACAGCGCAAACCGCTCGATGATGGCAACATCACAGCAATTCCCTGCGCTCAGCAGCTACGACGATTTGGCGCAGAATGAAGACGGAACGGTCGACCTCTACTTCGGCCCAAAAGCGCCAGAAGGTATGGAGTCGAACTGGGTCGAAACTGATCCGAGCAAGGGCTGGACAGCCATCGTGCGCCTGTACGGCCCGCTGGAGCCGTTCTTCGACCAGACCTGGAAGATGAACGATTTCGAACTGGTGGATTGATATTCCCTGAGACAACCAACGGGGTTTGCGGGGCGAGCTATGGAAGTAAGGGCGACGTGGGCACTTCCATGTCGTCCTCTTTGGCATGCCCTGCATCTCGCCGTTAGACGGAACCGCAGGGAATGCAGGCTCGCCTCCCTTCCTACGGATTGCTGCAGTCGGCACTGTGCGCTGCTTTCGGGCGCGAAGCTGTCATCGGAACGGTTCCATTGGATGTCTGAAAAGTCGGCAATCTACCAGTTTGATCAGACCGCAGCATTCGTGACTTTGGGCTCGATGCGGCCATTCTCTGCGGCTTGCATGATTGGCTGGTCGCAGTCCCTTAGCGGGCCTTCAACATACGAAGATTGATAGACCTCCTAACAAGAGAGAGTATCACTTCGCTTGTTGGGAGAGGCTGATAACGCGAAAAACCTGCACAGAGTGGCCGATGCCCTTCAGTTCCCGTTCTCCCAGTTCTTGGGTCTCCACATGTTCTTCTATGTCTAGAAGCGCTCGTTGGTTTAAAAGGATCTGCCCATCGCTGGCAAAATCGCAAAGCCTTGATGCGGTATTCACAGCACCACCGATTGCAGTGTAGTCGGCGCGACCATGAAACCCGATAAGCCCAAGCGTCGCGTAACCACTACCGATCCCAATACCCAAACCCATCGCGTGTCCGAGTTTCTCCCAGGGTGCTCGTATTCCCTCGAAAGCTTCGCTTATTGCTGTAGCCAGCTGCACGGCTTGCAGTACGGGCTGATCGCAGGGAACCGGATCATTGAAGAAGACCATCAATCCGTCTCCTGCTCGGTATCCGATTGTTCCCTTGTGTTGGGCAACTAAATGACCAACCTCATCGTGGAAATGCTGGAGAAGGGTAATGACATCTTCCGGCTCAATCGCCTCGGAGATTGCTGTGAAATTCCGGATGTCGCAAAATAGGCAAGCGATGTATTGACGATGGGTTTTAAGAAGCTCGTCAGAGTTTTCTTCTACGACAAGCTCCGCAACTTGAGGCGCAAGGAATTGTTTGAGACGACCCAGCCTGTCAATCTCGCTTTCCTGGCGCTTTACTTTCTCGGTCAGTCTTTCGTTTAAAGCCTCTATTTCATGTGTCTGGTTGCGAACTGTGTGGTTCAAAGCGTCGAGTATAAAATTCTGGTTTAGCAAAGCCGCGATCACCAAAAGCACATAGGCAAGCGCTTCGACGCGTTCATCATAGCCGAGGTACAGTGTGACAATCAGGATGAGCGCAGCAATCCCACCAAGGACGAGCGGAAGCTCCCTGGCATGCCGTTTCCGGTCTCTCCATAAAAAACCTACCGCCAACAATGCGAACACCCACATGAGCACCGCTTGCGCATGCGGGTTTATGGAAGGCGCTTCGTAGCCAATCAAATAGGTCAGCAAAATCCCGGAATAGCACGTGGCCAAGGACGCCAGAGCAGCAAGGACAGCTCCGATCCCGATTGGCATCGAAATTTTAAACTCCTCAGTCGCCATGCCCATACCGTCGGCTACAGCACGCGGCGAGGGTTCCGTGACGGAGTCATTTATGTGTTCGGGATCAGGCATGGTCCTCGTTTGCGCTTGCTTACTGGTAGAGTACTTTTGAATTGAGATTGCGTCAAAATCGCATACCTGCATGGGGAAGTTGGGGTTTCACCAAATCAACTACGATCAACGAAACAATCTCATGCTTCACAGAACAGACTTGCAATCACCCGTCTGGGCGTAGTCACCTAGGACATGGGGATGGAGGAAGCCGATGACACGATGGAAGTTGGTGGTCTGTATCTTGTACACGCTGACCCTTGTTGCTTGCGCCTCCAAAACTCGCACATATGAAAAGACGGTATCGGCTTCGCTGCCGGTAGACTCGCGTACAGCTCTTAGTCGGGCGGCCAATCGGCTTGGGGACCCCAAAGACGGTCGGTCGGGCGTTAAGCTGATCAGTGACGGCGAAGAAGCTCTTGTCTCGCGGCTGTTGCTGGCTGCGGCGGCCGAGAGAACGATAGACGCGCAATACTACCTTCTGCACAACGATCCAACGGGTCACCTATTCGCTGCAAGTCTTTTGCAAGCGGCAGATCGGGGTGTTCGTGTCCGATTGTTGCTGGATGACATGGATACGTCCAGCTATGACGCGATGACTGCCGCGTTGGACAATCACAAGAATATTGAGATCAGGCTATTCAATCCGTTCTGGCGGGAACAAAGCCTTGTGATCGCAGGTCTGACAGATTTCAAACGCATCAATCGCAGAATGCACAACAAGTCCATGACGGCAGACAACGTGTTCACGATTGTGGGTGGGAGAAATATCGGTGCCGAATACTTTCTCGCACGGGAAGAAATGAACTACGCTGATCTGGATGTACTGGCCGCTGGCCCTGTTGTACGCGAGGTGTCGCGAAGCTTTGACTCATACTGGAACAGTGAGTTTGCCGTTCCGGCTCGCGTGGTTGTTGGAGAACCCCAGGAATTTGACCTAAGCGATGCGCGAAGCAGGTTGAATGAACTGGTCGAAGAAGCGAAGCAAACCCAGTACGGTGCTGCCCTCAGAAAGTCAGCACAAGAGAACTTTGCAGATGGGGCCTTATCTTTGGATTGGCTGCCTGCGAAACTTTATGCTGATCCGCCTTCAAAAGCCACCGGTCTCGAGAACTCAGGTCCCGTTCTTGCATCTCAATTGCTTCCGTATTTTGAGAATGCCAGCAGTGAAGTGAACATCGTGTCCGCCTATTTCGTTCCGCGCAACAAAGGTGTGCAATGGCTGACCGAACTGGAGAAACGTGGGGTCGACGTGAAGGTCGTAACCAATTCACTTGCATCTAATGACGTCGCTCCCGTTTACGCGCACTACGCCAAGAAACGCCGTGTACTTTTACGCGGAGGAGTAGAACTCTACGAGTTGCGACCGGACGCCTATCAGTTACAGCGCCGCGGTATTAACTGGGCTCAATCGAGGTCAGGTCTACACTCCAAGGCATTTGCAGTTGATGACCGATACTTGTTCGTAGGGTCGTTCAACTGGGACCCGCGATCTGTCAACATCAACACCGAGATGGGAGTTCTGATTGACTCACCAGCATTGACTGCACAGACCATGGGTGCCTTGGACCACGCGCTACCCGCATACACATATAATGTGACGCTCGAGAAGGCTGGTCAGCTTAAATGGACGACACGAGATAGTGATGGCAACGTTATCGTTTATCTATCAGAGCCGACAGGATCGACATGGGATCACATAGTTGCTGGATTTCTAAGTATTTTACCAATTGGTTCACAGCTTTAGGCTTTTTGGCAGATAGCCGACGCTACCAGAAGACACCGGCTTGTAATACGGCAGCTTTGAGTCGAAAACGTCTGCTGATTGTTTCCAGCCTGTCATTTTGTTTATCCGATATCGAGAATTTGCAAAGTCCGCATTCTGCGCATCGCCGACGTTGATGGCGACCGCAGCATCGGTCGCTATGGGCTCGGAGCGGACATTTCGTGAAATCTGCTCAATATCTGCTTTGCGGGATAAGCAGACTTTACCAAACGAGAAACAGAGCTCAGACACTCAGGCACCTAACGGACTAGGAACATCACCATCGTAAACCCTCCTGATCGGTTCGGTTAGGGAGGGCCACAAGGTTCCTTCGGGACGGGGGCGAAAAATATTCTTGATCGCGTCCCCGGATCCGAAATCAATAATTCTTTTCAATTGGAGCTGAGCATCTTCGGTGCGGCCTTCTTTTTCAAAGATCGCGGCAAGAAACATTCGGGGAAACATAAGATCGGGCTTTAGCCGAAGAGAATGTTCAAGAGCACGTTGGGCGGCGCGGAGGTCGTCTGTGAAGAAGAGCGCAGAGCCTTCATAGAGATGAAACATGTATTCCAGCGGATCTCTCGGGCTCAAAAGGAAAGCCTTTCGAGTCAACTCGATGCCCTCGTCCTTTCGGCCAACGATTGCTAGAACGTGGCCGCAGACAGAACAGTTGAATGCCGAGTTCGGATTGAGCTCTACCGCGCGTTCGGCGATGGGTTCAGCTTTCAGAAAAAGACCCAACCAGATGTAGGCAAATGCCGCGTCGGTCAGAACGGTCGGATTGTCACTGACAACGTCCTATATGCGGAACGATCGTCAGATTTGGCATCAGGTCACTGTCATGCTGGGTGTTCCAGCATGGTTGAATGTGTGTCAGTTCGGC